>QHXM01000061.1 GCA_003222945.1 Acidobacteriota bacterium | reverse complement strand
CGCTGCCATTTTTCGCGCAGAGCTTGAGCGAGCTTTTTGGATTCGTACCAGGTTGAGACCCAGACCTGTAGTACATGGTCGCCAGCCGTTATAGAATTTCCAACGCGCTTGTCGCCGCGCGCCACAGGCAGAGCAATTGTCTGCTCAGTCTCATACGAAGCTCCGGGGGAAAGGATCGTGAAGACGCTGCCAGGATTCGGCGCATCTATCTTTTCAGGCAGTTGATCGTAGTAGCGCGAATGCGTCGTGCGCGTCTCGTATCTTCTGGCCGCAGCATCCTGCTCGTTACGGCTGACGAAAATCTGGTAGAAGAGTCTCACACCTTTGTAGAGAATTATCTTTTGGCTGCCTGTGTTCGTGTAACGTAAGTGCAGCGTCATCTGTAGAGAATTCAAGTCTTCGCTCACAACACAATAGCGTTCGCTGACGATGCTTACATTAAGTTCTAAGTTTGGCTCCTGCGCCAACGAGGTCGCGCACAAGAGTGATAAAGCCGTTGCAGTAAAAACCAGTTGTCTTGCTAATCTACGCATAGAGCGACTCGCCTTGCTCTAACTGAAAAGATTATTGATTGACGACTTGCGAGAGTTGATACTGCTCCTCGTCCGTCAAAAATGTGAAGCAGACGCTGAAGCCCATGCCGGGTTTGTAGAATGCAACTGTGCCGCGCAGTGGCAGCCAGCTTCCGTCAGGCATCCTGATCTCAATCCCAATGACCTCGCCGACTACTGCCTGTCCCAGAGTGTCAAGATAGCAACCGCCTAAACTCAGGTCGCTCACGCGCGCAGTGTGATGTCCTGAGCCGCCCTCCCAGCGAACCTCCAGCGAGACATCCTTTCGTTCCTCTTCTCTTCTTTCTTCCATAGTGAATCCAAACCTTGCTAAATTTTGTTAATAGACTGAAACCTGCGCGGCGAGCGTGTCCGCAAGAGAACTGAAAACGCCGCTGCCGTCCGCAGAGCCTAAGAGGTCTTCGCACGCGCGCTCAGGATGCGGCATTAGCCCCAGCACATTGCGCGCCGAATTGCAGATGCCGGCGATTGAGTCGCGCGAGCCGTTCGGGTTTGCCTCGCCCGTAGTCTCTCCGCCCGCATCGCAGTAGCGAAAGATTATACGATCCTCGCGCTGCAACTCTTCTAACGTTTTGTCGTCGCAGACGTAATTCCCTTCAGCGTGCGCAATGGGAAGACTGAGCACGCTCCCCGCTCTCAACCGATTCGTAAAAGCCGTCTCGGTCGTCTCGACCCGAATGTTTATGTGCTCGCAGATGAAATGCAGGTCGCGGTTGCGAATCAATGCGCCGGGCAGAAGTCCAGCCTCGCAAAGAATCTGAAAACCGTTGCAGATGCCAAGCACAAGACGCCCGCGCGCCGCAAAATCTTTTACAGAATTCATCACGGGCGAGAAGCGAGCGAGCGCGCCTGCGCGAAGATAATCTCCGTAAGAGAAGCCGCCCGGAATGATGACAGCATCGTAAGAACTCAAGTCCGTGTCACGATGCCAGATGAAATCAACGGGCTGGCCTACGTGCTTTGAGATGACGTGATAAGCATCGTGGTCGCAGTTCGAGCCGGGAAAAACTATGACACCGAATTTCATCTACTCAATCTCCACGCGATAATCTTCAATCACAGGATTAGACAGAACCTCGCGCGCCATTCGCTCGGCTGACTCGCGTGCGCTCTGTTCGTTGAGCTTGTCGTCAAGCTCGATCTCGAAATATTTTCCCTGCCGCACGTCCGCTATGGCGTTGAATCCCAGAAGCTCAACGGAATGCTGTATGGCCTTGCCCTGCGGGTCAAGCACGCTCGGTTTCAGTGTGACGTAAACTTTGGCTTTCACGATGATTGCTCCAATGAGTTATTAAAAACTCTATCAAACACCACGTCAACATTTCTCAGATAAGTGTCGAGAGAAAAACTCTTCTTGATCTGCTCATTCGAGAGATGCTTTTGAATGTCCGGGTCAGCCGCGACGAGAGTTTGAAAATCGCCGCCTTCGTCCCAAACCTTCATTGCGTTGCGTTGCACCCACTCGTAGGCCGTCTCGCGCGAGACTCCGCTTTGCGTCAGGGCGAGCAGGAGTTGGCCGCTGAAGACCAGGCCGCGCGTAGCGTTCAGGTTCTCCAACATGCGTTCTGGATAGACCACCAGGCCATCAAGGAGCGATGCAGTTTTTTGCAGCATGTAATCGAGCGCGGCTGATGAATCCGGCAAGACTATGCGCTCGGCTGAAGAGTGCGAGATGTCTCGCTCGTGCCACAGCGCCACGTTCTCAAGACCGACGATTGAGTTGGCGCGAACAGTCCGCGCCATGCCGCAAATGCGCTCCGAAAGAATTGGATTGCGCTTGTGCGGCATAGCAGATGATCCCTTCTGCCCGCGCTTGAATTTCTCCTGCGCCTCGCGCACTTCCGTTCGCTGCCAGTGGCGAACCTGTAGCGCAAACTTGTCCAAAGATGATGCGATGATGGCGAGCACCGAGAGATATTCAGCGTAGCGGTCGCGCTGTATGATCTGAGTTGAGACGAGCGCAGGCTTTATCCCTAGCCGCGCGCAGACTTTTTCTTCGACAACAGGGTCAAGGTGCGCGAACGCGCCGACAGCGCCGCTAATTTTGCCGACCGCGACTCGCTCTCGCGCCGCTTGAAGTCTAGCGCGGTTGCGCCGCATCTCGTCGTACCAGAGCGCGAATGTGAGGCCGAACGAAGTAGGCTCTGCGTGAATGCCATGCGTGCGCCCAATCTGCGGCGTTCGTTTGAACTCGAAGGCGCGGCGTTTTAAGACTTCCAGCAACGCTTCTATCTTCCGAAGCAGAATGTCGCAAGAGTCTCTGAGCAGGAGCGCGTTCGCAGTGTCCACAACATCCGAAGATGTTAGGCCGTAGTGAACAAAGCGCGCAGCATCGCCGATTGATTCCGCAAGGTTAGTCGTAAACGCTATCACGTCATGGTCCGTAGTCTTCTCAATTTCATTGATGCGCTCGACTAAAAACTTTGCCTTTGTCTTAATCTCTTCCAAAGCCTCGCGCGGAATCACGCCCATCTCAGCGTGAACCTCGCAGACGGCAATCTCCACGTCCAGCCACTTCTGAAATTTATTCTGCTCGGACCAGAGCGTGCCCATTTCGGGCAATGTGTAACGTGGAATCATAGTCAGTGGTCAGTTGTCCGTTGTCAGTTGTTTCTTTTTCGACTGACCGCTGACAACTGACAAATTCATTTCAGCGAATCAGAATTAACAAAGTACCTAGCCAACAACCAATGTCCATTGCGTTCGACGAGCGTGAATGTTTCCATGCCGTCGCCGTGATCGAATGTCGTCTTGTAGTCAATGGTGAAAGTATGTGCTCCGTGCTTGTCTTCTTCTGTGGCCGTCTGTATTGAGCGGCTTTTGACATCGCCGAGTTTATCCTTCAGTCGTTTGAAGGTCGCGTTCGACTGTTCGAGCGTCGTCGCCTGACGCCACTCGTCCGCAGCCTCGTTGTAAATCTTCTCAAAGCGGCCTTCCGAGATGTCGTTGCTCACGGTATCAATCGCGGCCTGCGCCTGCGGCGGAATTCCTGCGCGACTTGCTTGCAGCGCACAAGCAGAAAAGAAGGCAAAAGTAAAAAGGTAGAAGGCAAAAGGAAGGCGAAGAGAGTTGATGAAAGTCAGGCGTGAGCCTATCCACACTTTTACCTTTTGCCTTTTACCTTTTGCCTTCAAAGTTCTATCCATGCGGTCGGCTCTTTCGCTGCCGAGAGCGTTATCTCCGTGTCGGTTTGAAAGAGCGGGGAACGCTCCCTTAGTGCCATCTCGGCAGAGATTTTGGCAACGTAAGGGTTGTTGGCGCGCTGCGATAGATGCGCCAGAACTATGTGGCGCGCAGTGCCGTCAAAACCTTCGCGCAGCCAGTCGGCCACGTCTTCGTTCGATAGATGGCCTGTGCGCGAGAGTATTCTTTGTTTCAACTCCCAGGGGTAAACGTCGCAAGCCTTGAGCATGTCGCGGCTGTGATTGGATTCGATGATGATTGCCGCGCAACGGCGCAGGCGTTCAGTTATAAGAGTTGTGATGTGGCCGAAGTCCATCAGGGTAGCAATGCAGATTCCAGCGTGCGTTGCAGTAAATCCGAAATTGTCTGCGGCATCGTGTGGAATGGTGAACGGGTGAAAATCAATCGCGCCTATCTTGAAATCACGGCTCGATTCAATCTCTTCGGTCCGGTCGCGCAGGGCGTCTGAGCGTTTGCGCGGCTCATCCGTTGAGCGATGGCTGTGTTCGCTGATGTAAGCTTCGCGCGTCATGCCGGACATGAAGACGGGGCAGTCCAGACTCTTCAAGAGAACGCGAAGGCCGCCCGCGTGATCGCCGTGCTCATGTGTGATAATGACACCGTCCAGGCGCGCAGGGTCGCAGCCCATGAGCGAGAGGCGTCGCACGGCCTCTTTCGCGCTAAGCCCGGCATCAACGAGCACGCGTGTCGCGCCCGCCTCAATCAAGAGCGCGTTGCCCGTAGAGCCGCTGCCTAGAACAGTAAATTTCATAAGTTGCAGGTTTCAAGTTTCAAGTTCCAAGACAAGTATCAACTTGAAACTTGAAACTAAATTTCTAACCGCGAGCGATCAACGCGAAAGCCGTTCAGGTCGCCAAGGGCTGCGAGCGCGAGTCCCTCTGTTGTGAAATATTCGCGCGCTATGCGTTGCAGGTCTTCAAGCCTGACCGATTCTAGGCGACTGATGATTTCGTCTGGCGAAATGCGGCGACCGTGTATTATCTCCTGGCGTGCAAGTGCGCCCGCGCGAACGCTCGATGATTCCAGGCCCAGAAGGATTGAAGAGACAGCTTGCTCTTTGACAAGCTGAAGTTCTTCTTCAGTCACGCCCTCGCGCACTATGCGGCGCAACTCTGCGAGCGATAGGTCAAGGACTTCGTCCAACTGTTCGGGCGATGTCCCGGCGTAGATGTTGAAGACGCCGATGTCCGAGAATGCGCTCGCGCCCGCTCCGACTGCATAAGCGAGGCCGCGATCTTCACGAATCGCCTGCCATAGTCGGCTCGACGTTCCGCCGCCCAGAACGTTTGCCAGCAGACTCGCGGCATAGCGGTCATCGCTCGTGGCGGAAGGCCAGGGCGCTGCGATTATCAGGTGCGCCTGCTCAAGCTCCTTCTTGCGCTCTATCAAGATAGGCGCGGCTGCCGAAGGCTTCTGTGATTGAGTTAATACATTCCGGGTTCCGTTGTCGGATGATGGGTTGTCGTTGAAAGCTCGCGCGGCCATCTCAACGAGTTCGGTGTGATTAATGTTTCCGGCTGCGGCGATGACAAGATTACGCGCATTGAATTCGCGCGCATGAAACTCTGTGGTCCTGTCTTTGTCAAAAGATGAGACTGTCTCGGCAGTGCCTTCGATGGGGCGGCCAAGGGAATGGTTTGGGAAGTAGGCCGCGTTGAAGAGTTCGCCCAGGAGTTCGTCGGGCGTGTCCTCGACCATCTTCATCTCTTCTATGATGACCTTCTGCTCGCGCTGCAAATCTTCGCTGTCAAAGCGCGGGTGAGCGAGCATGTCTGCCAGAATGTCGAAGGCTTGCGTGAGTCCCTTGTCCGTGACCTTCATCGTGAAGCCTGTGACTTCGTGCGTAGTGAAGGCGTCAAGGTGTCCGCCCAGACGGTCGCTTTCGATTGCTATATCAAGTGCGCTTCGTCGCTCTGTGCCTTTGAAAACCGTGTGCTCTATGAAATGGCAGATGCCGTTAAGCTCCGGCTCTTCGTGGCGAGAGCCGCGACGCGCCCAGATACCTACGGTCACGGAGCGCAGACCCGGCATCTGTTCGGTCAGAACTGTCAAACCATTGTCGAGACGGGTGGATTGAATCTGATCTATCATAAACTGCTTGAAAAATTTGACCTCGGTTGGAAAGTCTATTCGTTAAGAGAGAATCGTAACACGCCCGAAAACAGGGCGGCAAACGAGAGCGGGGATGAGGGCGGCAGCGTGAGGGATGAAGTAAAGCAGTAGGCAGTAAATACAAGATTGCTTTTGTTTCCTTCTGCCTTCTGCTTTCTGCCTTCGCTCCTTTCATCCTTCATCGCTGCCGCCCTCATTCCTGTTTCCTTGACATCTCTTTTCCCATATCCTTCATCTGACGAGACAGCATCCGGCTAGTTTCTGATAGATGTGCTTGACACACTCCGCGAGGTTAGCGGAAAATAAGCTCTTCTCAAGCGGGGTTGTCTCCCAACAGAAGGCAAAAGTAAAAAGGCAAAAGGTAAAAGTCAGAAACAGTATTACCCTTTTAACTTTTTCCTTTCTATTTTTACCTTTCATCGGTGGCACCGGAAGAGGCGTAACTCGCAAGATAGGCGCGCTTGTTCCTCGCGTAAGTGAGCGCTCGGAGGTTTTGCCGCAATGAGAAAAAGTTTGCGCATGAGTTTAGTGCTCGTCGTTCTCGCCTTTGTGTGCGGGGTGGGAGCGCAAAGCGTCGTGGCTTCCGGTCGTGTTGCGACCGTTAGCGGCTCGGTCCGTGACAACAAAGGTAATCCGATTGCGGGCGCTCTGGTCTCGCTCATCAAAGACGGCACGGACCAGATAATCAAACAAGTCAGAAGCATCGCCGACGGAAGTTTCGTCGCGCGCATTGTTCCTGGCCGCTACACCCTGCGCGCAATCGCAGACGGCTTCAGCGCCGTCCTCTTCGACTCCGTACTGGTCCGCGCTTCGGACGAAGTCGTCTATCGCTTCAACCTTGAACCCGTAGGCTCTGGCCGCACCGCGCCCGAACGCCGCAAGGACCGCGACGATTCAAAGTGGGTGCTGCGCTCGCGCATGGGCAGCCGCTCGATCTTCCAAGCTGGCGAAGGCAAGGATGAAACAGTCAACGCAGTCGCCGCCGCCGAAGCAGCCACAGACGATTCGGGCAATGCCTCTTCAGACGATCTAATCACACGAGCAGTTAACGAAGATGAAAGGACGCGCCGAACAGCGCGCACACAGGCCGTTGTAGAAACTTATGCCGCCGCTTCTTCGGGCACAAGCGGATTCAGCTTCGTCGGCTTAAACTTCGCCATCGCTCGCCCCATAACGGAGCGCGTTGACCTGGTCTTCGGCGGGCAGACGGGCACAGGCCCGCGCGCTCCGCAAAGATTGGAGACCACTGCGAGCATACGAGCCGCTAACGATCACCTCATCAAATTGAGCGCCGCAGGAACTGTTAGAAACCTCAACCCGTCATCAAAGAATTCAGATAACAGGCAGCTTGGACAGCTATCGCTTCGCGCCGTTGACGAATGGGTTGTGCGCGACGGCGTTGTGATTGTGCTCGGACTTGATTACTCGCGCTTTATCGGAGCAAGCCGCGCGAGTTCCATAAGCCCGCGCTTAGGTTTTCAGTTTGATGCGAACCCGCGCACGCGACTACACGTTGCGTATGCGCCCGCCGCAGGTGATTGGGCGAAGGCAGCGCAATCGGTCGCTGAATTTGAGAACAGCCAGATCGAGTTCCAGCAGCCCATCTCGACGCCCATAGCATTCGTTGACGGGCGCGCTGTGATGGAGCGCAGCCGTCGCCTTGAGTTCGGCGTCGAGCGCGTCATTGATAATGAGTCGAGCATTGAGACAACAGCCTTCTTCGACACTACATCGAATCGCGGCGTAGGACTCACGAGCCTGCCGCTCTCAGCCTTTTCCGGCGAGGCGGGAGAGCCTCTGATGAAGGTCGCAAATCAGGAAGGCGCGGCTCGCGGCCTTCGAGTAGTTTACACGCGCCGCATGAGTCACATCTTCAGCGCGTCCGCAGGATACTCGTTCGGACAGGGCCAGCAACTTTCCGCGAAAGGGCTGACCACGCCGTCAGCAGTTTTCGACAACGGATTTTTCCAGACCGCCGCGCTTGAGATGAGCGCCAGTCTTGATTCGGGCACTCGCATCCGCACAGTCTTTCGCTTCTCTCCCAGAGCAACCGTCTTCGCCATCGATCCTTTTGCAGGACGGCTCGCCGTCTATGACCCAAGCCTGAGCATTCTTATCACGCAGGAGCTACCGACTTTCGGCCTGCCTGTGCGCGCTCAAGCAGTGATTGACGCGCGCAACCTGTTAGACACGCAGGCAAGCGCCGAAGACGGCGATGCGTTTATGTCGGTTGACGCTACGCGTCGTTCGGTACGCGGCGGAATCTCTGTCAGATTCTGAAAAAGCTGTCAGTAGTTAGTAGTCCGTTGTCAGTTGTTTCAGCTTTTGCAACTGACAACGGACTACTGACAACGGATATCTTTTTCCAGATTCTCGTACAACTCCGAAAACTTGGATATGGCTCGCCCGTCATAGCTCACGTTTACGCACTTGTTGAAGTTGTGGTTGGAGGTAGGAGGCAGTTGAATGAGCGGGTATAGCTTGAGTTTGAAGAGTGATGATTGAGGTATGTTGAGTTGCGGGAAACAGGTCGGATTGGAACATTGATTGCCTGAATGAAACCTTTGACGAAGTGTGCCCTTTCATTTGGGGCTGATGGGTTCGTGGCCTGAGAGCGATGTGAATTCAAGATGAAAGGCTCTGTGCTGACAACGCGGGCGTGGGTGCTGCTGATTGCGGCAAGTTTGCTGACCGTTGCCGGTGTGCTCAATTTCCGCCAGCGCCTCAAGCACAAGTCTCCGCCTACGGACGGCATACGCTGGGTTCAGACTGCAAAGGACATCGTCGCAGAATCTATTGACCCAGATTCGAACGTTGGACGCGCGGGCATCCTCAACATTCGTCCCGGTGATATTCTCAAAGGCATCAGCGAAGACGGGACACAGTTTGATGAAATCCTTCGAGTCCAGGACATTCCCATCTATCTGGACGAAGCAGGAGTCGGCGGGCATCTGGTTTATTTGATTGAACGACCGTCGAATCCAGAAGAGACGCGCTGTTGTTGGAAAGCGGACATCTACCCTGAAGAATTCTCCACCTGGACGACTCACGATCTCTATCTTAACTTCATCGGTCTTATTTATCTGATCGTAGGTCTCTACGTTCTCTTAAAGCAGGGCGGGCGCGCTCCCTTCGTCACACACTTTGCAGCAGTTTGTCTGGCGGCTTTCGTCTTTCATTTCTTCAAGCCGACGGGTCAATACAAAGACCTTGACCTTGCCATTGCGTTTCTGGACACTGCGGCCTTTATCTTCTTCGCGCCGCTTCTGGTTCACTTCTGCGCGCGATACCCTGTGCAGCCGCAGGCGACGCAGAGAGGGCGCTGGCTTACAGCGCTACTTTACATTCCGGCGATCATACTGACACTGCTCGCGGCGCTCATCTACAACATAACGTGGCTCACGCCGCCCTCAGTTCTGCCCTTCTCAGCCAAATTCATAGACGGCTACTACGTCGCCATCTTCGTACACTTCATGCTGGGCGTTTTGACCAGCGCCGTTCTTCTTGTGAGAACGTTCGTAAAGAGCGAGTCGCCCGTCATTCGACAGCAACTCAAATGGGTCGTCTGGGGTTCGGCCTTAGCCATCACGCCCTTCACATTGCTCTACGCCATCCCTTACGTCTTCGGCATACGCACAGAAAACTGGATGACGGACGCTGCCGTGCTTCCCCTCGTTCTGATTCCTTTGACTTTCGGAAACTCCGTCGTGCGCTATCGCCTGATGGACGTTGACATAGTGGTCCGCCGCGCTGTCGTTTATGCGCTCACGACGATTGCGATAGCTGTGATGATAGGCGCTGTTGTTTACGCAGCAGGACTTTATGCATTGGTCGGGGAAGTCAGCATCAATGAACTAACTTTGCGCGTCGTCGGCGCTGTCATCGCTATGACGGCAATCGTGATGATCGCAGCGCCCATAAAGAAATTTCTGCAAGAGCGGACCGATAGGCTCTTCTACGGCGAGCGCTACGACATGCGAAACAGCCTGCTGGATTTCGGGCGCACGCTCTCTGCCACGACCGCGCTCGACCCGCTCTTGAACGCTCTCACCAGCCGCTTGCAGCAGGTCTTAAACGTCAACCGCATCGCAATCTTCGTAGAAGACCCTAATTCGCCCGGAGGCTATAGTGTCGCGCGCACTCTTGGGCTATCGTCCGCGATGATCGTCCCGCCGGATTTCCGCGAGATGATTAGAACGCGCTCCGCCGAGACGGGCGTTGTCCGGGCGGACGATCTTGACCTTGCGCCGCAGACGGCCACATTCGTGCGTCGCGCGCTGCATTACTACGTGCCATGCGTTGTGCGCGGGCGCATGGTCGCAGTCATTGGATTGGGACGTGCGGCGGACGGCTCTCTTCTCTCTTCCGAAGACGTTGAAATCCTGCGGACAGTTTCGGGCTACGTTGCGGTCGCAATCGAAAACAGCCTGCTCTATCAGGAGCAGCAGGAGCGCGCCGCAGAGCTTGAGCTATTAAAAGAGTTCAACGAATCCATCGTCGAATCAATCAACGTCGGACTGCTTGCGGTTGACTTAGACGGAAGAGTCACGCGTTGCAACTCTGCGCTCGAAAACATTCTAGGCGTTCGCCGCAACGAGGCCATAGGTCTTCGGGTCGAAGACCTCTTCGCTGAAGATTTCGCAGAGACGCTCAATCAAGTCTTGGGCGCGAACCGCTGGAATCTTACAGAGCTTCGCCACATTTATAAGCTGCACACGGCGACGCGCGCTGACCGACCGCTTGTGCTCAACATAGCGCTCGCTCCTTTGCAGGCAGATTCGCAAGGGCGCACTGGCGCTCTGGTTGTTCTCGAAGACGTGACGAGCAGAATGCGCCTTGAAGAGCAGTTGCAGCAGCGCGAGAAGCTCTCATCCATTGGCCTTCTTGCGGCGGGCGTTGCGCACGAAGTCAACACGCCGCTCACGGGTGTTTCGAGCTACACGCAGATGTTGATGGGAATGCTCCCTGAGACAGACCCTAAGCACGCTCTTCTTCAAAAGGTGCGACGACAGGCGGACCGTGCATCAGACATCGTCAATAACCTTCTGAACTTCTCTCGCACGGGCGGCGCAACCGAATTCACAGAGCTTTCAATCAACCGAGTCTTGGACGACACCCTGCAACTCTTAGAGCCTCAACTGCGCCGCAACCAGATTGAGATAGTGCGCGACTATTATAAGGACATCCCGAACCTTTACGGCAACGCCGTCAAATTGCAACAGATATTTACTAACCTTATCCTGAACGCACGCGACGCAATTCCCGAAGGCGGTCGCATCAAGCTCTCCACATCTTCAACAGAAGACGAAACACTCGTGGTCGAAGTCTCAGACACGGGCATAGGCATCGCGCCCGAAAACGTCGCAAAGATTTACGATCCCTTTTACACAACGAAAGGTGTCGGGCGTGGCACAGGACTCGGCCTAGCCGTCTCTTACGGCATAGTGCAGGAGCACTCAGGCCACATCGCCGTCGAGAGCACACCGGGCAAAGGCACAACTTTTCGCATCACGCTTCCCACCGTAAACGCACGCGCGCATCTTCAAGCCGCGAGCGACTAAACAAGGCAAAAGTAAAAAGGTAAAAGGCAAAAGGGAAGATAAGAGATTCGCTCTTTCTAACTTTTGCCTTTTTCCTTTTACCTTTTGCCTTCTATAATCATTGCATGGCGAAGAAGGGTTCTGTGCTCGTCGTTGATGACGAGGAGATAATGCGTGATGTCTTGGAGACGCTGCTTTCTGCTGCGGGCTATCGCGTTGACCTTGCGAAGACGGGCGAAGAGGGGCTTGAGGCTTACGGGCGGCGAGCCTACGACGTTGTGCTTCTGTATGTCTCCATGCCTGGCATGGGAGGTCTTCGCGCGCTCGAAGAGTTTTTGAAGATGGATGCAGAGGCCGCAGTGATTATGATTACGGCTTACGCGACTTTCGACACAGCAATCGCCGCTTGGGAGAAGGGCGCGTTCGGCTGCATTCGCAAGCCTTTTCAGAACGAGCAGATCATCGCGCAGGTCTCGGCAGGAATTAAGCGACGCCGCAAAGAAGAAGAGCGCCAGTCGCTACGCCGCGCAATGAGCCGCGCCGTTGATCGCGGCGAGATGGTCGGGCATTCGGACGTGATGCAGGAGGTCTTTCGTCTGGTCGATCAGGTCGCGCCAGCGCGCTCGACCGTTCTTATCACAGGCGAATCCGGCACTGGCAAAGAACTCATCGCCAAAGCCATTCATGAAGCAAGCCCGCGCGCAACCAAGCCTTTCGTCACGGTCAATAGCTCAAACATCCCAACTGAACTTCTTGAATCCGAACTCTTCGGCCACACGCGCGGCGCGTTCACAGGCGCTGTGGCCGCAAAGAAAGGTCTATTTGAAGTTGCGGACGGCGGCTCAATCTTTCTAGATGAGATTGGTGACATCCCGCCCGAAACCCAGGCGCGTCTGCTTCGCGTCATACAGGAGCGCGAGTTTACGCCTCTTGGCGACACCAGCCCTCGCCGCGTTGACGTGCGCATCATCGCCGCGACCAACATTGATCTGAAGGAAGCAGTCAAGCAGGGCACGTTCCGCGAAGACCTCTACTATCGCCTCTCGGTCGTACCCATCGAACTCCCCCCTTTGCGTGACCGCCGCGAAGACATACTCCTGCTCGCGCAGCATTTCATACGAAAGTACAATGAAGAGAACGGTCGTCAGGTCTCGGAGCAGATCAACCCCGAAGTGCTCGCGCTTCTTGAGTCCTACTCTTGGCCCGGCAACGTGCGCGAGCTTGAGAACGCGATTGAGCGCGCCGTAGTCATAGCTCCCGGCTTAGAGATTACGCGCGAGTGCCTGCGCACAGAGGTGAGCGACCCGCAGGTTGCACGCGCGAGTCTGCGCGAAGGTTCAAGCGGCACGTCATCTCTGGACATTGGGCGCGGCATAAATTTCTACGACGAAGTGCGCCGCTTCGAGATTGACCTCATACGCCAGGCGCTAGAACGCACAGGCGGCCACCAATCCCGCGCCGCGCGTCTCCTAGGAATGAACGCGACGACGCTCAACTCGAAGATTAAGACTTACAACATTGATCCGAGACAATAAGGACAGGAAATGAAGAGAGTTACATTCTCGCCTCTTGACTCTCTGCTTTCTCAACACGGTTTCGCCCTCCCTCTTTCGCATGATAGAGCGCCATGTCCGCGCGAGCGATCATGTCGTTGCCGGATTCGTCGTCGCGGAGTGTGCTTGCGCCTGCGCTCAAGGTTAGATTGAAGACGCGCTCGCCATCGCCGAAGGGACGCGAGGATGTGCTGCTGCGAATCTTTTCGGCGAGCGCCGTTGCGCCTTCCAAATCTGTTTCGGGGAGTAGAATTAAAAACTCTTCGCCGCCGTAGCGAAAGACTGTGTCTGAGCCACGAACGGCTTCGCGCAGGATATGAGCGATCTGCTGCAAAGCTATGTCTCCGACAGCGTGGCCGTAGGTGTCGTTGACCGTTTTGAAGTTGTCCAGATCAACCATCAAACAGGAGAGCGGACGCGTGTAACGACGACTCTCTGCGTGCTCGCGTGCGAGGATGTGTTGCAGGCCGTAGCGGTTTAGAAGACCTGTCAGAGCATCAGTCATAGCGCGCTCCTGTGCAAGTTCGGCGCTCTCTCGCGCTTCTTCCGCATTCATTCGTAATCGGTCCCGCTCCTGCTTCAAGCGAATGGCTACGCTAACGCGCGCTAAGAGTTCTTCCGCTTTGAAAGGTTTGCTGATGTAATCGTTCGCGCCTAAGCTTAGGCCGCTCACTTTCATATCCGTCTCGTCGCGCGCAGAAAGAAAGATGACGGGGATGTCGCGCGTCGCATCGCATTCTTTAATGCGGCGGCAAGCTTCCAGCCCGTCCATCACGGGCATCATCACGTCCAGGATAACAAGGTCTGGCAAAGCTTCCAGCGCCTTCTCAACAGCTTCGCTTCCGTTCTGCGCCGTCAACACAACGTAGCCTTCACGCTGAAGCCTCCGCTCAATCAGCGCACGATTCACAGGCTCGTCGTCGGCAACAAGAATGGTAGGTTGTTTCTCTTCCTTCTTAGTCATAAAAGTTCTTCTAATAATTATTCACCACAGAGGACGCAGAGGATTTATAGATAGTTGAAATAACAGATTTGAGATTTCAAATTACTAATCTGCTATCTCTCTAATTTCTAATCTTCCTCTGTGCCCTCTGTGGTTCAAATAACTTAATCCTCCGCGCCTGGAATCTCTGTCGGCAAGCGAAACCAAAAGACCGAGCCTACGCCCGGCGTTGAGTTGACGCCTATGCTGCCGCCGAGTCGTTCAACTAAACGCTTGGAGACTGCAAGACCAAGACCTGTGCCGCCGTGTGCGCGTGTGGTCGAGGCATCGGCTTGGCGAAACTCTTCAAAGAGATGCGGGAAGGCAGCCGTGTCGAATCCAATCCCTGTGTCCTCGACGCTAAACTCGACGCCGCCCGCATCCGCGCTCTCTACGTTGATGCGGATTGAGCCGGAGTCTGTGAACTTGACGGAGTTTGACAGGAGACTGGTCAGAACCTGCCTGACGCGCTCCGGGTCTGTGCGAATCGTCGCAACATGAGAAGAGATGCTAGTCTTTATCTCAAGCCCTTTGGCTTCAGCCATTGACTCAACGGAGTGGACCGCCCGGCGCACAACTTCGTCCAGAGCAAGCTGATCCATGTAAACCGGAAACCGCTCCATGTCCATGCGCGCCAGATCAAGCGTGTCTTCAATCATGCGAAGCAACTTGTCCGCAGAGTTGATGATCGTCTGCACATCGTCGCGCTGCTGCTCGTTCAAATCACCTGAGAAACCGTCCGCCAACATCTGCGCGTAGCCAATGATTGCGTTCAAAGGCGTGCGAAGCTCGTGCGAAATTATGGACATGAACTCTGCCTTGTGCTGTTCCGATTGGCGCAGGCTCTCGCGCAGTTGCCTTATCTTCTCTTCGCGCGTGTGCGATTTCGACTGCTGCTCTCGATTCTCTATGGCGATGGCGACAGGGCGCGTGAAAAGGTCCGCAAGTCGCTGTTCTTCGGCAGAGACTTCTCTGACCGTCCGAGAGAAGGTAACTATCACACTGAGGAGTTTCCCGCGCCTACCTTTAACGGGTGTAGCCCACGCTCCGCGCAAGCTTGCCCAACGCGCTGCGGCGTGAAGGTCCGCAAAGCGCGCTTCGCTCGCAAGGTCCGCTACTACCCCGACGCGTCTTGTAGCCGCAAGCCCGCACAAAGTATCTGCGAGCGTGATGCCTTCTGTGTATCGCTCAAAGATTCCTGTCGGCAGATTCTTCGATGCGATTAGACGAAGGCGTTTCGTCTCTTCGTCCAGGCGCAAGATCGCGGATGCATCTGCGCCCGCTATCTTCGACCACGAATCAAGAACAGCAATGAGAGTCTTCTCAAGGTCCGCCTGGCTTGTAACGTCTCTCGCCAACCTTAGAAGCAGCGAGAGGTCTTCCGTGAAAGTGCGCAAGCTCTCCTGCAATCCGGCATTGAAGATGAGCGGCGCTAGAGTCTCTGTAAGACGCGCAAACTGCTCCTGTTCGTCTTCGGTCAACTGGCGCGGCGCGCCCCTAGAGATTAAACCGATGGAGGCGATAATCTGGTTGTCGTAGATGATGGGCGAGAAATAGACAGAGCGTGCGCCCAGCCGCTCTGCAAGTGTGCGAAGGTGTTCATCGCTTGCTTCGCGCTCAGCGTCTTCGATGAAGACGGGACGTTGCGAGATTATAACCGAGTGTTCGGCTTTTGAAACGGGCAGATCAATTGATAGCGGCGCGCGTTCATCCTTCGGCGTCCAGGCGCTAATCATCGCTTCCGGGTGGCCGAACGAGACGAATCTTAGAAGGATGAAGCTCGCGGGAATGCGTTCTGCGATGCGGTCAATCGCGTGTTGAATGATGCGAGAATCTGATACGGTCTTTATCATGCGAGCAGTCGGCTCTCAAAACGGTCGTGCGGGGCAAGGAAAGGAGAGGCGAGCGCAAATTCCAAGCCCGGCGAAGACAAAACTGTTCTGGGCGCAAGATAACTGCCAGCACTATAAAAAGGCTTTGCTAGTCATCACCATCTTAAAATAGTTTCACCAATGACCGCAACAGAAAGCTTCTTTATGTTAAGCTCTAAAGGCCGTGAATCGTAAATCGTGAATCGTAAATAGACGAACGATTCTTGTTTTTCTCCATTTACGATTTACGATTCACGATTTACGAATTCAGGAGGATTAAGGTGCGAAGACGCGAAGGCGATGGATGTCCTGTGGCGGGCGCTTTGCAGTTGATTGGCGACAAGTGGACTATGCTTGTTGTGCGCGATCTGGCGCTTGGACCAAAGCGGACAACCGAGTTGATCGCTGCGCTTCATCCGATCAGCAGCCGCACGCTCGTGGGCCGCCTACGCGATATGGAGCGGGACGCGCTCATAGAGCGCCGTGATTTGGGCGGAAGCCCGCCGCACGTCGAGTATGCTTTGACAGAGCGCGGGCGTCTTCTATTGCCTTTCCTTGAAGCCTTGAGAAAGCTCGGCGAGTCATTAGACTGCAACGAATGTGAAGATAGAAAGGAGCGTCTGGGCGAATACTGCGATGCCTGCCCGCGCAATCACACAGAGCCGCAGCCACAGCGCAAGACGCCCGCGCCGCGACGTGAGCGAGACGATTCGATTGTCTTACTTTAATTGAGACTAAGCGCGAAACACGCTAAAAACACGAAAAGAATACCTGCATTAAATGAATAACTGCATTCGCGTCCGTTTCGCGTGTTTCGCGGTTAAATCTCTTCTTTCTATCTTTCTGGCATAAGTTAAGAGCATCATGGCGAAATATGAGTTCGTAACTATCTGGCGTTTCAAGTCTCCGCTCGCGCCCGTGTGGGAGATGATCTACCATTCCGACCGCTGGCCCTCTTGGTGGAAAGGTGTAGAGCGCGTCGAGCGCGTGCGTGAAGGAGACGAAAACTCAATCGGCAGCATCCACCGCTACACCTGGAAGAGCAAGCTCCCTTACCGTCTCACCTTCGATATGGAATTGACGCGCGTTGTGCCTTTGTCGATCATCGAAGGCAAAGCACTGGGAGAATTATCCGGCAAAGGTCTATGGCAGCTATCGAGCGAAGGAGAGTTGACGATTGCGCGCTATGATTGGCAGGTCGAGACGACGAAGAGTTGGATGAATCTTTTGACGCCGATTGCGCGACCAATCTTTAAGTGGAATCACGATGTAGTTATGCAATGGGGCGCAGAAGGATTGGCGCGGGAGCTTGGAGTCGAGTTGATTGAAAGTTAAGAGAATTGAGTGATAGAAGCTCGTCTTTGTTAGCCGCACGAAGCGACGCAACATGCGCTATTTCTAAACTGCTTCTTAAATCTTTCTGAAAGGCATTCAAAATAATTGCAGGCTGACACGACCGCCCAGAAAACTGTCGTCACCACGCATCCCGTTAGATTACCGCGAAGCCTGCGGCTCAACTTCCTCGCGCTCGTAGGTGTCATCTTCTTCACAGTCTCCGGCGGAGCATACGGGCTTGAGCCTCTGGTGAGCGCTGTAGGCGCTGGCTGGGCTGTTGTTCTTGTGATTGCGACGCCCGTCCTGTGGAGTTTGCCGATTGCTCTGATGGTCTCGGAGCTATCGAGCACGATGCCGGAAGAGGGCGGCTATTACGTCTGGGTGCGTCGCGCGATTGGAGATTTCTGGGGCGTGCAGGAGGGCTGGTGGACCATCTGCTTCACAGCAGTTGACATGGCTATCTATCCGGTGCTCTTCGTCAACTATCTTGCATACTTTTTTCCCCGCCTGTCTCTCGACGAAAACGGCTCATCTACGTGGAGCGTATTCTTTGCGCGCTGGGCGATTGCTGTGCTGTTGATTGCGGTGGGGCTTTTAATCAACTGGCGCGGGGCGAAAGCTGTCGGGCGAAATGCGACCGCGAACATGTGGCTCGTGCTCGCGCCGTTCATTCTATTAACCGTCGTCGGGCTTCTTTGGAAAAGCTCAACCTCTGCGGCCTTCAACGTCATCCGTAACGACTTTGCGAATCACAGGTCGAGCACGCTTCTTCTCTTAGGACTCTCGACAGTAATCTGGAACTATAGCGGATGGGATAACGTTTCGACATTCGCGGCGGAGGTCAACGACGCGCGGCGCAACTACCCGCGCGCTCTGATTGTCTCGCTGCCTCTGACTATACTTGCTTATCTACTTCCCTTGCTTGCAGGAATCGCAATCACAACAGACCCTGCTGTGTGGAACGAAGATGCTGGCTGGCCCGTGATTGGACAGTTAATGGCAGGCCAATGGCTCGGCGTCATCATCGCTGTCGCAGCGCTCATCTCCGCGTGGTCGCTCTTCAACAGCCAGTTGCTTTATGTGTCGCGGCTGCCCTACGCGATGGCTTTGGACGGCTGGCTGCCCTCGCCTCTCAAACGCGTCTCTAAGAGAACGGGCGTGCCGCACGTCGCTCTGATAGCTTCGTGTGTGGTCTCAGCAATCTTCACTGCGTTCTCGTTCGGCAAGCTGGTCATCATAGACGTTCTTCTATACTCGGCTGCGCTCACGCTTGAATTTGTAGCCCTGATAGCACTGCGCCTGAAAAAGCCTGAGATGCAAAGACACTTCCGCATTAAAGGCGGCCTCGTCGGTCTCGCTCTAGTAACGCTCGCGCCGATAAGCTGCGCCATACTTGTAGCCATCGCAAGCGTCACAGACGAGAGCGCCGACAAATGGCAAGTTCGCCTCGTGCCTTTTCTAATGTTGACCGGCGTATTGCTCTATTATTTGAGAAGGAGAAGAGCCGGATGATTGCGGAATGCGGATTTCGGATTGCTGATTTAGAAAAGCATAGTCTCGTCTTTTTCAATCCGCAATCTCATCAAGCGCTTTGCCCAATCTTTCAAGCCCTTCCTTCAACATAGCAGTCTCGCAACCTATCCCGATTCTGAAATGCTGCCGATTCTCGAAGAATCTTCCGGGCACAACTGAGGTCTCGTATTTTTCAATAAGCAGCGAAGAGAGCGCATCAACGCTCCCGCTCTCCAAACGAGGAAAAGAGACCGTGCCGTACTTCATCTCGGACCAATCCAGATCGCTGCGCGTTTCATAGAAGGAGTTTAATAGCTCGCTGTTCGTCTCAAGCAGTCCTCGCGCGTCGCCTGCAATCTGATCAAGATGTGCAAGCGCTATACAACTCAGTCGCTCGGCTGAATGTGCGGGGATGACGCCGAAGAGGTCGTTCAGATGCCAGAGCTTTTCGGCCAACTCTGGTCTCGCCAGAATCCAGCCACAGCGCAAACCGCTCAGGCCGTAAACTTTCGTCAGACTGTTCGTCGTAATAAACTCTTCGCCAAGATGAAAGGCCGAAGGCGGCGCGTTTGCGAAGAGCGCTTCAAGATAGACTTCATCAACGAGTATGCGCGCGCCGAAGCCGCGTGCAACCTCGCCTATCTCTTTGAGGGTTTCATTGTTCGTGAGCGTGCTCGTAGGGTTGTGCAGATTAGTCAGAACAATCAAACGCGTGCGCGGACTCACCATGCGCGCGACCTTTTCCGTATCAATCTGAAAATCTTTCTCAGCAGCACGCTCGAATCTCTTGACCTCTGCGCCGAGGTACTGCGCCGCCGAAATAAGCAACTCGTAAGTCGGCTGCTCTATCAGAACTTCATCGCCGGGTTTTATGATGGCTGCCATCACCAGATGATTAGCCATAGAAGTGCCTGTTGCTGCGACGACGCACTCAGGCGCGACATTGCACTTCTCGGCCAGAGCAAGCTGTAGCGGCTCGTAGCCGTAAAAGCTCGGACCACTCAATTCCAAATCATTAATCTTTACTGGAAGTTTAGACAGAGGGTAATTCATCAACCCACTTGATGCTAAATTGAAACGCGATTGCAGATGAGTCTTTGCCCACTGCATGTACTCAGAACTCATCACGCGCTGCGTGTGCTCAATCATTCTCGCCTCCACCAACGCCAGAATAGATAGACAGGTATTCCTGCCACGACGATCAGGAGACCGATTGCGCTGTTGCCCGGATTCTTATAGATGGTGCTCAGAACAATCAACGCGCAGGCGATGACGAACAGTGCGGTAGTTATGGGATGACCGGGTACTCGAAAGCGATTGCCTATTGCGTCGCTTGAATCTTCTGATTCACTTCGACGCCGGAAGACAAAGAGCGATGCTGCGGTTAAACCGAACCAGATGAAATCAACAGAGACAACGTAGCTCAATATCTTTTCGTACTCGCCCGATAGCGCAATCACAATGGCGAACAAGCCTTGCAGCGCAATCGCCACGACGGGCACACGCGTTCGCGGATTCACCCACGCGACGCTCTTGAAAAAGAGTCTGTCTTCAGCCATAGCGAAATAGACGCGCGGCGCTGTCAGCATCCCTTGACTCAAGAAACCTAGAGTCGAGATAGATATACCTACTGCAATCAGCGTCGCCCCGCGCTCGCCAAAAGCTAATCGCATCACGGACGAAGCAGGAGTCTCAGTCTGAGCCAACCCGTCCGGTCCTAGAGCATAGACGCAGACGAAGTTGACCACCATGTAAAGCAGCACAACACCGCTCACGCCAATCAGAAGGCCGCGCGCCAAGTCGCGGCGTGCATCTTTCATCTCTCCTGAGACGAAACTCGCAGTCTGCCACCCGCCATAAGCGAACATCACGGGCGTCATCGCCGCTCCCATTGCGACGAGCAGGCTAAATGAAACCGGACGGTCCAGCGCCGGACCTGTCATCCCTTGTGGCTCTCTGACGAAGAAGAGGCCGCAGAAAACCAGCGCGACGATGGCTAGAATCTTCAGCACCATCAGAAGATTCTGCGTACTGCTTCCGGCGCGAACTCCCAGACAGTTAATTACAGTCAACAGCGCAAGCGCGAGAATAGTCACAACAGGGGCGCTTAGGGGCGCGTGCGTTACCTCCAAAAAATATTTTGAGAATGTGACGGCCACGGCAGCCATCCCTCCGGTCTGCGTGACGAGCAGCAAGCCCCAGCCGTATATGAAGGCGATTGAAGGATGATATGCCTTGCGAAGGTATGCGTACTGTCCGCCTACCTCCGGGTAACGTGCTGCGAGTTCGGCGTAGATGAAAGCTCCTACAATTGCTATCAATCCTCCCAAGAGCCACGCGCTTAAAATCAAGAATGGAGTGTGAACCTGACGCGCGACCACGTAAGGGTTCATAAAAATTCCAGAGCCGACGATTCCGCCCATCACAATCATCGTCGCGTCAAACAGCCCCAACTGCCGCGCTAATTTCGGGGATTTATCCGCAGAGTTCATCGAAGGCTCATGCTAAGATCAGAAGGATTCTGGAGCTATGCACGCGCAGGTTATCACAAAATCAAGCTATCTCTCATTGTTAGATTATTAGTGACATTCAATGGACATCACAATAAACTGTCGCGCGAAGTGATTCATCTCTGTTGACATATATAGATTGCCACTAGCTTTAGCTAGTGGGATGAAGTTGGATAAAAGCAGAGGCTTTAGCCGAATTAAGAAAGAAGAATTTCGTTTCGGCTTCAGCCTGAACCTTCTTAAATTTGGCTAAAGCCCGCTACTTTTTATTAAACGTGATCCACTAGCTAAAGCTAGTGGCAACTTGGACAAAATAATCTATGCGAACTCTTCGATTAATCTCCTTTCTACTCTTCTACGCTCTAACAACTGTCAACTCTCACTTCGCACACGCGCAAACTTCTATCAACAAACAGGAACTCGCCAATCAGGTGCGCTCGGAATTCCTGCACGCTTGGCGCGGTTACAAAAAATACGCTTGGGGGCACGACGACCTGCGCCCCTTGAGCAAGAGCTATCACGATTGGTACGCGCCTGAGTCTCTATTGATGACGCCCGTTGACGCGCTGGACACGATGATCCTTATGGGTTTGAAAGACGAGGCCGCGAGCACGAAGAACTACATCATCGAAAATCTCTCTTTCGACAAAGACATCTACGTTCAAAACTTCGAGGTCACAATACGTCTCCTGGGCGGTCTTCTCTCCTGCTACGAACTCACAAACGATAAACGTCTCCTGCGCCTCGCAGAAGATTTGGGAAACAGGCTCTTGCCTGTCTTCGATTCTCCAACGGGGCTTCCCTACAGATTCGTCAATCTCAAAACAGGAAAGACTCGCGGCGTTGAAACCAATCCTGCCGAAGCAGGAACTCTGCTGATAGAGTTTGGCACTTTGAGTCGGCTCACCCATCGTCCCGTCTTCTACGACAAAGCCAAGCGCGCACTGGTTGAGATTTACAATCGTCGCTCTGCGCTTGGACTCGTTGGAACAAGGATAAATGTTGATACAGGAAAGTGGACCGGCACGGACAGCCACATAAGCGGCGCGATAGATAGCTACTACGAATATCTTTTGAAGTGCTGGCTGCTCTTCAAAGATAAAGACTGCAAGCGCATGTGGCGAGAGAGCGTGGCTTCTATCAACAAATATTTGGCGGATGAAGTCGGGACAGAACTCTGGTACGGACACGCGGATATGCTCACAGGCCGCCGCACCTCTACGACCTACGGCGCGCTCGACGCCTTCTTCCCTGCCGTGCTTGCTCTCTCAGGCAACATCACAAGAGCGCGCGAGTTGCAGACATCATCTTTCAAGATGTGGGCGCAATACGGAATCGAGCCGGAAGAGATAAACTACAAAACGCTGGAAGTTACGGAGGCCGCGTACCCTTTGCGCCCCGAGATAGTCGAGTCAACCTACTATCTTTATCACTACACAAGAGACCCCGAATACCTGCGCGCGGGAAAGAGACTGTTCGACGATTTCGTCAAATACTGTAAGACGGATGAAGCTTACGCGAGCCTGAAAAGCGTCGTCACGAAAGAGAAGTCGGATTCAATGCAGAGCTTTCTTTTCGCTGAGACGCTAAAATATTTCTATCTTCTATTCGCTCCGCCACGAACTCTGAAGTTCGATAGAGTAATCTTCAACACCGAAGCGCACCCGATTCTGGTGAGGAACTATAGCTGATTGCAATGCCGGGCGACCATAAAACTTGCCATAACATAGGCTTAGCGCACGCTTGAGGATGTTTCCCGCAGCCCTGCGTTCGTCATAATCAGGCGTGATTATAGCGAAATCTGCCGTGACGATAACGAAATCACGGCAGATTATAGCGAAATCACGCCTGATTATGACGAACGCAGCCGTGCGGATAACGAACGAACGCTTGCGCTCATTCTCCGCAGCCTTGCGCTCGTTAATCCCAAGCCTGCGCTCATCATCCTCAACGTTGCGCTCGTTGATCTCAAGCCTGAGTTCGTTAATCCGACGTCTGCGCTCGTTCTCCGCAGGCTTGCGCTCGTTGATCCTACGCTTGAGTACGTTATCCTCAAGGCTGCGTTCATTGATCCCACACCGCGACCCGCAGGCTGCACTGATCTTCTCCTTCTCTCATCCCATATAGTGCCGGAGCGCACACCATCTGGCATAAACAAATGCCGGGCTGCCTTACGCTCGCAAGAAAATTTTAAGAAAAGAAGTAAACACTTACTCTGATAAAAGCGCAGGCATGAGTCTTGCTCTCGGCGCTCAATAGCAGATACGAAGCACTCGCACGAAGCTTTTCTCTCTCCAGACTGCGCGCAGCTTTTCTTAAAAGCTTTTGCCCTGCGCCTGAACCTTAAGCCTGAAAGCGAGCGACTCCCTTCTTGACGTTTCAAAACTAAAGGAGCGTGAAGCCCATGCGCAACTTGCGGCCTATCTTTTCTACATCTCTCTTTCTGCTCTTTCTTTTGCTCGCAACTTTCACAGTTCCGGTCCGCGCAGACGATGAAAAGGATGCGGATGAATACGATGAGACTGCGCGCGTCGCTCGTGTGACTCTGATTCGCGGCAACGTTCAATTGAAGCGAAGCGGCAGCCGCACTTGGGAGACGGCGCACGTCAACGTCCCGCTCGTGGAAGGCGACACGCTCGCAACGGCAGGGATGGATGCGCGCCTCGAAATACAGATTGACGCGCGCAACTTCATTCGCATCGGACCGGATTCCGTCCTTCGCCTCGTTACGCTGCGCGATGAAGGCGTTGCGCTCAGTCTCTCTGAAGGTGTTGCAACCTTTCGGCTCGCGCGCCTTGACCACAGCAAAGAGTATTTCGAGGTTGACGCTCCCGGAACGACTCTGGCTGCTGAAAATCGCGGCCTCTATCGCGTTGACGTTTCTGATACGGGAAGCGTGCGGCTCACCGTGCGCGATGGCGGGCAGGCGCGAATCTACTCGGAGACATCCGGCTTTACTTTGCGCGAGGGCCACACAGCCGAACTCGTCTCAAACGGGAGTGATGCGGGCGACTGGAATTTGAATTATGCGGAGGCGCGCGACAACTGGGACACCTGGGTTGACGAGCGCGAACGATTCCTCGCCACTAATCTTCACTTCGACGGGCGCGACGTTTACTACGACACAGACGTTTGGGGCGCTGAAGAGTTGGACGCTTACGGCGAGTGGGTCTATTCAAACGATTACGGTTGGGTATGGAGTCCGTTCAGAGCGAGCGTTAGCAGTTACACGGACTGGGCGCCCTATCGTTACGGCAACTGGGTCTGGTGTCCGCCTTACGGTTGGACATGGGTTGCGGATGAACCCTGGGGCTGGGCGCCTTATCACTACGGTCGCTGGGTCTATTACCAGAACAACTGGTGCTGGGTTCCGCGCACGCACACTCAGCATAGAAACTGGTGGCGTCCGGCGCTAGTAGTCTTCGTCTATGTCCCGACATCTTACGGCGAGCGCGTCTGCTGGTATCCGTTAGCTTACGGCCAACGCGATCCGCGCA
The DNA here is from genome assembly GCA_003222945.1 of Acidobacteriota bacterium. GTDB lineage: Bacteria > Acidobacteriota > Blastocatellia > Pyrinomonadales > Pyrinomonadaceae > QHXM01. The sequence continues at coordinate 14,130 of QHXM01000061.1, read as the reverse complement.
GCCGCTACTATCAACGTCTTGAAGCTCTGCGCTCAAACGATCTTGCAAGGTTGCAGCGCACGAACCCCGCTTACCTTCGAGCAATCACAAGTGTGCCTGCGCGCGACTTCGGGCGACACGCTGCGCGACCTGAGCGAGCGGCGGATGAGATCGCGCGTCGAGCAGTCACAACTGAACCCGTGCGCGGTCGCTTGCCGATTACACCAAGCGATGATGCTACAAACAGAGCGGAGAGTGATCGCCGCACGGCTCGGACCACTACAGCGCCCGCGCGCTCACCCTCTTCTACAGGTTTCACACGAGCGTTGCCGGAGCGTCCGACGGGAGCGGCGACGCGTTTGCCGGGTGTGGCGCTCGACACTGAACTTCGCCGCACGCGGCTCTACAACGGGCGCGAGCCGCGCTCCGTTTCTGGCGCTGATGTGAACGGCGGAGTCGGCGTTGATTCTGTAAACACGGGCGCGGTCGCTCGGCCTCCGCGCAATCGTTCACAGGAGCGCCCGGCGGTTGAGCGCGGCGGCGACGGAAACTCTTCGACACCTTTGAATGAGCGTCCCGCTCGACCTGCGCGCGTGAATCCGGGCGAAGGTCGCACCGTGTCGCCGAGCGAAGAGCAGCCCTCCATTCGTGAAAGCGAACCAGAGCCGCGTCGAAGACCCGTCTCGCCCGCGCGCAACAACGAAGGCGGCGAGACTACGCAGCGTCCACAGCGAAGAGAAGAGAGACCTGAAGCCAAGCCTGAGCCTGAACGCCGCCCGGAGCCTAGGTATTCGCCCAGACCCGAACGCATACCGGAGTCGCGCCCTGAGCCTAAACCTGAGTCGAGGCCAGAACCGAGACCTGCTCCGCCTGAGTCTCGTCCAGAGCCAAAGCCAGAGCCTAAGCAAGAGCCGCGTCCAGAACCTAAACAGGAAGCTCCGCCGCGCCGGGAAGAGTCGAAACCAGCGGAGCAACGGCGTGAACGTAACGAAGACGGACCAGCGCGAGTGTCAAAGCCGGACAATCGTTGAGATGCGCCGAGTCCGCCGGGGTTTAAGAAAGTTTGAACTGTAAGGACATGATATTGGAATTTAAGTTGTTAGATAAATTGCCTACAGCTTTAGCTGTAGGATGGCAATGAAGAGAGAGGCAGGCTTTAGCCGAAAGATTTCGGCTAAAGCCTATCAATTCCGTTACCAATCTTGTCCCACTAGGCTCGTGCTAGTGGCAACTCATAAGTGGTAACTCATAAGTGGCGATTCATCATGCGAACCGAAAGTTTACATCACAAAGCAAGCGCAAGTCTCGTCGTTTGTCTGCTCGCGCTCTCTCCCTTCGCTCCTTTAGTACGCGCTCAGAACCGCGTTGATGAAAGACTCAAGCCGGATGTTGAGCGCGCTCTCAATGCTCGCACGAATGAATCCACGCTTGGGAAGCGCAAAGGCGGATACGCGCCCATGCAGATCAAAGCAACGCTTCCTGAGCGCACTTCTGTTTCCGGCGATGAGATGAGAGCGGAAGGCGGGGGCACTGATAAACTGAAACCTCCTGCGCGGCTTGTCAGAAGCAAATTAGCTTCGAGCATTATGCAGCAGGATTCAGTCTCACTCCCGCGCATTCTGGCGGGCACGCCCTTGAGTTGGATTCTGCACACATCTGAGTTGAATATCCAGTCTTCAGCCGGAACAGTTGAGCAGTACGTTGATGCGACGGGCGATCTTGCGGCTGATGAAAGGACTACGTTTGATGCGAGCGGCGGCGCGTTTGACGTTGCGATTGCACGCTCAGGCGCTCGCTATGAAGTCTATTCCGCGACGCTCAACAATCGCCGCGTTGGTGTGCTCGTGACGGCGCTCGATACGAATGGCGATTACGTGCGCGATTCGTCAAGCACATTCGATCTGGAGCGCGACTTCGGCCTTCCTTCAGCCGCTGCGGTCGTCTCCGGCACGTCACGCTCTGGGCGTGAGTTCGTCATAGTCTCTTCTAGCGGCTACTACAATTTCAGCAATCCGAATGATCCTAACAACGAGCCTTCGGCTGGCGTCGTGCTTCTTGTGCGCGATCCTTCGACTGGCGGCTTTGATAGTTCACTCTCGCGCATCCTCGTCCATGTGGGAAGCAATCAACTCAACAACGCGAACGCTCTCGCTCTGCTTCCGAACAACGATCTGTTGATTGCAGATTTTGATTCCGACGAGTTGCGCATCGTGCGCGATACGAACGCGGACGGCATCCCGGACACGCTCGACGCCACACCTTACTATCGTTATCGCTTCTCGAACGACGCTCCCCTCGACATAGCAACGAACTCGCGCGGCGTCGTCTTCTCGCATTCGGTCGGCAACGACACTGTGATGCTTGCGCTCTATGACGATAACTCGGACGGGCGCGCTGATCGAGATGTGGTCGTGGTCGAAGGTCTCTCGATTGATAACAATTTAATCTTTCATGGACTCACGACGGACCGCGAGGGAACTGTTTATGTCATAGAGGATGCTTCGGGCGCAGCCGATCTTACGAAAGACGGAGGCAATTTGGGCACTCCGCAGATTGATGCTTTCCCAGACCCTGCGCTAAACGGCGTGTTGCGCGACGGCTCTATCTTCGCTAGCGCAGATAATGGAAGCACGCAGGCGCTCTCAGGTCTAAGCTTCGGTGTTGAGACTGCGCTTCCCGCCATCGCACGTCTTACGATGACCAATAGCGCGAGCCTTCGCGGGAACGCTGCGAAAGGCGGCCTCGCAACAATCTTCGGCACAGGCTTGACGCTAGGCAGAAGCGGCAACAGTAGCGCGGATGCTTCTGCGCGCGGCGTTCAAGTCCGCATAGAAGGGCGAACAGTTCCCGTGCTCTCCTTCAACGATTCGCAGATCAATATTTATGTTGCGGACGCGGCGGGCGCAGGCGTTGGCTCTGTGGTCGTTTACGTGAACGGCAACGTGATAGCGGCAGACGATGTCACGGTCTCAAACGACAATCCCGGACTCTTTACAATTTCACAGAACGGAGCAGGCGAGGGCGTTGCGCTTATGACATCTGGAATGCAGTACACGCGCTCTCCGTTCAATGCTAAGACTTCGGGGCAAGCTACGGTCGTCGCGCTCTTCGGCACGGGCTGGCGCAACTCTCTGCCCCTCACTGTTCGCATAGGAGGACAGGCTGCAACGGTCGAATACGCAGGACCATCAGGCGACTTTGGCGGCCTTGACCAAATCAACGTCCGCATCCCGGACGGCGTAACAGGCACAGCTTCAGTCGTCGTCACAACCGCGAGCGGCGCTACGAGCCGGAGCGATGTTGTGGTTAGCATCAAATGAAATTTGTTAGAGTAATTCAGGTTTGGTTGAGTAAAAGTCAATCACACTCTTCGCCATCTCAACAACCTTCTCGCGCAGTTCCGATGGTTCAATCACTTCTACCTGCGTTCCAAAGCTCAAGACATACTCACACGCCTCTTCTTCAAATTGAAACCGCATAGAAACTTTCGCCCAACCGTCCTCGCCGCTCGCGTGAACCTTCTCTACGCGCGCGAACCTTCCGCCGTAAGGCAAGCGATGGATGGCAGCAGGACTTACGCGAAGCGTGGCTGAGTATTTCGGAAGGTTCGTCTTAAACTTCGCAGAAGACTCTTCCCAGAACGCTGCGAGGTCGAAACCTTTCGGGCGCACGGCAGTCTCCTCTAACATTTGCGCGTCCTCTATGCGTGAGACACGATAACTTCTGACAACGCCTTGAACAGCCGCGACCAGATACCAGACGCTTCCCTTCGCAACCAGGCCGAGCGGATCAACGATGCGTTCACCCCTGCATTCATCATGCCCATAAATGAAAGAGACTTTGCGCTCCTGCCAGATGGCCTCCTGCAACGTGTGAAGAGAGGTCGCTTTCTCTTCGCGCGGATTCCAGCCCGTCACGTCCACGTAGATTCTTTGGCGCGCATAGTCTGCGTCGTGCCGGAAAATCGCAGGGAGCGCGGCGGACAATTTTATGAGCGCCGCGTCCGATGCCTTATCTAAACTTAAATCTGCAAGCAGTCGCTGAGGTCTTGTTAGAAAGAGCGCCTGAATCTCCGCTTCATTCAGTCCGGTCAGACGAGTCTCGTAGCCCTCTATCAATATCCAGCCACCGTGCGAGCCGCGCTCTGACGCTATGGGAACGCCAGCCATGCCTAGCGCCTCCATGTCCCTGTGAATGGTCCGCTCAGAAACTTCAAGCCGCCGCGCCAACTCTCGCGCCGTGAAAGATAACTTACGGTTGCGCTAACAGCCTGGACAATTACATCGCGCGCCCGGACCACACATTTGACTGGATTATGTCGGGCAAGGAAGCGGCTGAATACCTGAGAGATTACTGGAAGACGATTGACACGATCCTGATGGGGCGGAAAACCTTCGAGGTCACGCTTCAAATGAGCAAAGGCAAGAGCAATCCTTCCGCAGGCATGAAAACTTATGTCTTCTCGCGCACGTTGAAGGCGAGCGAAGACCAGTCGGTCGAGATAGTTTCGACGGATGCCGCCGGGTTCGTCCGGGCGCTGAAGAGTGAAGAGGGCAAGGACATCTTTTTGATGGGCGGAGGCGAGTTTGCGAAAACGCTTCTTGAAGAAAATCTGGTTGACGAGATAGTCTTAAACATTCATCCCATCTTGCTGGGGCGCGGCATTCCTCTCTTTCTCGAAATGAATCATCAGATTGATCTCGAGTTGATTGAATCAAGACCTTTCAAGAACGGCTGCGTGCTTGTCACTTACCGCGTGAAAAATCTTGCGAGCAAGAGAAGACCTCGTAAGAAGGGCGCAAGATAAATTTTCGCGGTGGTCTGGTTTCAATCAGGCTTCCCTCACAGAGCCTCAATCCTTCATACTTGGCAATCATGCAGCGCATAGTCTTTCTGGACCGCAGCACGTTGATTGCTAACTTGCGCCGCCCCGACTTCGAGCACGAATGGGTTGAGCATGAGACGACTGCGCCTTCTGAGGTTATAGAAAGATTGAAGGAAGCGACCATCGCCATCACCAACAAAGTTCCCTTGCGCGCCGATTCACTATCTGAGTTGCCCGGCCTTAAATTCATAGCCGTCGCAGCGACGGGCATTGATATAGTGGACCTGGACTATTGCCGACGCCGAAATCTCCCCGTCTCGAATGTTCGCAACTACGCGCGCAACTCCGTACCTGAACATGTTTTCATGTTGATTCTTGCGCTCAGGCGCAATCTCCTAAGCTATTGTGAGGACTTAGAGCGCGGGCTGTGGCAGCAAGCGAGCGGTTTCTGCCTGCTCACGCACACGATACGCGACCTAGACGCGAGCACGCTCGGCATTATAGGTTACGGAACGCTTGGGCGGGCTGTTGAGAAACTTGCGCTCGCTTTTGGAATGCGCGTTCTCATCTCGGAACATAAGGAGGCGCGTGCGCGTCGTGAGGGAAGAACAAGCTTTGAAGATGTCTTGCGCACAAGCGACATCATCACTCTTCATTGCCCGCTCAGTGATGAGACGCGCGGGCTTATCGGTCGTGAAGAGTTTCGGATGATGCGGCGCGATGCGATTCTAATTAACACTGCGCGTGGCGGGCTGGTTGATGAAATATCTCTGGTAGAAGCTTTGCGCTCTGGCTCAATTGCCGGCGCGGGCTTCGACGTTCTGACGAAAGAACCGCCGCGTGAAGGGAATCTGCTTCTTAATCTTAACCTGCCCAATTTCATTCTCACGCCGCACATCGCCTGGGCGAGCCGCGAGGCTATGCAGACACTTGCAGATCAATTGATCGAAAACCTCGAAGCATTCGCGTCGGGCAAGCCGCGCAATTTAGTTACTTGAAGTAATCTTTCAGGTGAGATTTCGTACCGGAAACCTTTTTATGTGGAAGAAGCTTCGCCTGCTTCCTGTGCAGGTGTCTCGTCCTGCTGGTCCGCAGTGTAGAGGCGTAGAATCTCTAGCCCCTGACGCGAGCGCGGGTCAATCGTTCTGACATGTTTGCGCCCGCGCATCTCCCAGATGGCCGTCACCTGTCCGTCCTTTTCGACGGCATGATAAGTAATCTCTTCGGTCGCTGCTGGCGGCGACTGCTCTGTGCCCTGTTCGCTCGCCGGAGACGCGTCTGCCGCATTCTCATTCTCTTGCATGTCTATAACTCCTGATTCTATTTTCATTACTGGTTGACGCGCGAGATTGTGGCACACGCTCGTCGCGCATGTCTAGTGAGTCGAGCGTGCGTGGAAGAGACAGAATGTTTTAAGCGTTCTGCGTTTGGGCCAATAATGTCTTGACCGCAAATCTTGTTCAAGTGTATTCTCCGAACGATCTTGTTGAAGGCCGTTTGATTAGACATTGATGGACATTATGCCTCTCCTCGCGCGTTCTAAAGGCAAGCGCGCACCAATCTTTTTAGCTTTTGTCTCTCATACTAAATTCTATTCGACACTTTTGTAAGGAGAAGAGATGAAACGATACTTTGCTCTTTCTTTGCTGGCTCTCTTTTTGGCTTGTCTAATTTTTCCTGCCCGGTCGCTCGCGCAGGAAGATAGGGCGAGGATAGATAAAGCAAGCATTCCTGCTGTTGCAGGCGCTGTTAATAATTTTGTTCCGGCGGGATGGAAAATCGAAGAGCAGGTCGCGGGAGATTTGAACGGCGATACTGTGCCCGACTACGCGCTTAAACTTGTGGAGGACAAGCCCGCCAAAGATAAAGACGATACGGCTACGGAGCGCCAGCGTGCGCTCGTCATCGTCTTGCGGAACAAAGAGGGGAAGCTCTGGCGCGCCGCCGTCACCGATAGCCTTCTGCAATGCACTCGTTGCGGCGGAGCTTTTTACGGCGTAGTGGAATCGCCCGCCAACGTCAAGATAGAGAAAGGTGTGCTCATCGTTGAGCAGGATCACGGCTCGCGCGAGTTATCCGATCTGACCTATCGCTTCCGCTACGAACCTGAGACGCAGAGGTTCGCGCTCATAGGTTTCGACTACCGGACGGTTGATCGCCTTACCACAGATGTGATGACGGAAAGCACAAATTATCTGACCGGCGTGCGCGAAACTTTTCGCGGCAAAGGTAAGAGAGATTTGAAATCCCGTAAAGTTGTTCCAAAGCAGAAGCTATACATGGAGGACGTTGACAACGACAAGTTCGAGGAAGATGTCTCGAAGCGTCTTGGCGCATGAGAGACGACTAAAGATAAATCTTAACGAAGTATCAGCTTGAAAGGAAAGTTACCGATGAAGAATCATTTAGTGTTGAGAGTCTCAGTATTGAGCGCCGTCGCGCTGGCGTTGATTGCGCTTCTAATCGCTGCCCCCAATTCTGCTGTCCGGGCGCAGAAGATGTTTGCCTCCGGCAACACTCCGCGCATCGAGATTACGCCATTGAATAATGCAGCGGCTCTGGATGACCCGGAGGCTGAGTATCAGGGCGCGCGTGTCGTGCACAACGTGACCGTGGGTGGGCAAAAGGGAATGCGCATCCACGCCAAGTTTCTTGTGAGACATGGATATGATGTCAATTGCTGGTTGATCGCCTACTTCTTTAATGATGATGGCTCACCGATTGAAGCCAACGATGCGAAATATAGAGACAAAGAGGGCGGCGTGAGCGCTCACACGGATTTCACGCCACAGTACGACCCGGCGCAGTATAACGACCTCCAAGTTTTCGTCCCTTATTCGGCACTGAATCTGGAAGAGAGCGGCGAGTACGATTTGAAATTCTACCTGGCGCTCTATGACCAGGAAGGAGAGAGATTCTTTGGAAAATCGGGCTGGTATAAGTTCAAAATGACGATGCCGTAGAATCTGATATTGAGACAAAAGAAAGAGCGCGCCTAGACATTCATCAAAATATCCGGCGCGCTCTTTTCTATTTTTCTTCCGCCAGATTCTTAACCAGATTAACGTACTCGCCGCGTGCAAAGCCGTTCGCGCTGAAATAATCAATCAGATCGCCGTCGTTCCAGTTGACCATCGTGTTGACCAACTTTACGCCTGCCCGTTTGAAACGCGCGAACAGTTCATTCATCAACGCGCGGCTCACGCCCTGACCGTGATAGTCCGGGTCAACGCCAATGATCTCAAGCCAGCCGGACAACTCAGCCGCAAACTCCCAGCCGCGCACGTCGCCTAGAACGAAACCGACGACGCGATCACGGTGCTCCGCTATGAGACAATAATCAGGTCCGCGACTGATGTAAGATGCGGCCTTTGTCTCGTAGTAAGCCGCGTGCGGGCGACCCGTAATCTTCTCGTCTATGCGCAGGACTTCGTCTATGTCGCGCACGGTCATGTTTCTAATGACAATGTCCGGCATACGTTTGGCTCTACGCGCGCGGTGATGGCGAAGACCTTGAAAGACTCGCGCGGCGACTTTTCTGACAAGGCGCGGCTTCAGAGAACGCTTGATGATGTTGCGATAAGAGTCGTGCCCCGAAACCGAATCGAAGAGCGCATCATACATCAAAGGATCAGTCTTGCCGACATCAATCATAGGGTCGAGGACGAGCCGCGCTCCCCAAAGCATCAGGCGACGGACCGCGACGCCGTAACGGTAATCTCCAAGCAGATCGCTGCAACCTTTTCTATAATTCTCAAGCGCGCGTTTCGACACACCATGTTCGAGCATAGTCTCCGCCACGCGCACGCCCGTAATGATTGCCGTGTTGATGCCCTTGCCTTTGAACGGACGAAGCCAGCCCGTCGCGTCGCCCACGAGCGCGTAACGATGGCCGTAAGCACCGCGCGCTGGGCTTGAAGGAAAGCGCCCTTCGTAATAGTTAATCATCGTCGGGTCAAAGCCGGGCAGAAGCGCCTGCACTTGCGGCATCTTCAAAAAGAGATCAAGGTCGCATGAAGAGACGCGCTCGCCCGCAATGTTGACCAGAATGTGATCGTCTTTCGGAGTTATAGCGCCGAACTCTATGCGCGGGCATTCGGGCGGAAGAAGAAAAGCATGAACGATGTGACCCAGTTTATCCTTTTCAACGCGCGCCGTCGTTTCAATCGTCGTCAAATAACTCTTCAACCACTTAGACGGACGCTCGTAGTGGCCGTCTCTTCGCGTCACATCTTCAAAGACCGAAAGCATCGCTTCGTCCAGGCCGAACGCGCCGACCACAACATCTGCTCTCTCGTATTCGGATTCACTATATACGCGAACTTCGTCTAACCCTTCGCCTCGAACAAACTCAACTCCAGTCACGCGCGATTCAATGACACGCGCGCCAAGCTCTCTTGCATGGTCGAGCATGAACTGATCGAACTCCGCGCGCTCTACAGCGTAAGTCGCTCGCCCCCGTCTTATATCGCTGGCGGTCGCGCCGTGCCCCGTGAGCAGAACATTCTCACGCGCGCCGTGCAGACGGTAACCGAAAATCTGTCGTTTGATTAGAGAGTGAGGAAGATGTAGGTCCAACTCTTCTGCAAGCACATCCTCGACGGGCGGCGATAGCACCCCTACGCACTGATTAGCGTGAACTTGAAAATCCTTGCCCTCGAAAATCAGCACGCGAAGCCGTAGCCCGCGCTCGTCCGCGCCCTGCAACAACTTTATAGCGCAAGCTGAGCCTCCCGGCCCACCGCCGATGATGATAACCACTGAGCCATCATGTAACCGGCAATCGTTCATAAGGAAGGGCAGAAAAGCAGAATTCAGAAGCCAGAAGGGATAAGGATGAAACCCGTTTTGTCTTTATTCTGGCTTCTGAATTCTGACTCCTGAATTCTGCTTTTCTCATCGTTTACGTTAAGGCCAGCGCAGCTTCTACGGCGCGGCGCGGAGAGACGACGCCCCAGCCCTGGCGGTCAACTTCGATTCCGGGCAATCGCTCAGCCGTCGCAATCAGAATTCGTTTTATCTGCTGCGGCGTTAATACGGGATTCGCTTCGAGCATACAGGTGACTATGGAAGCCACAATAGGTGAAGCGAACGATGTCCCGTCAACGTACTTGTAATGCCCGCTAATCACGTTGCCCTCGCGCAGCTTTATCGTTATCAACTGTCTGAGCAGAGAAAGAGGAAGGTCGCGCGCTTCGTCCAAATCCTTATCAACGCCTGCGTTCCCTTCTATCAGAGCGCGAAGCTCTTCGTCCGGCGCATTATCAAGCATGGCAAACAACTCTGCCTCTTCTGCTGTCGGCGTGCCGGGAAGAATTGGCGCAGGGACCCAGATGCCCGGCGCTATGACTTCAGGTTTCTGCAACCCGTCAATCGTCGGACCATAAGATGAGCGATACATTCCGCGTCGCGCACGGTCCAGAGAGTTCTGATCGTCCAATCCTCCGACGGCTATGCACGAGGGCGCGCTCGCTGGCGGCAAGACAGGATGACCGGGCTGAAGTCCCGCGTTGCCAACAGCGCACACGACCGTCAAGCCTTCGCGCACAGCTTCTTCCACCATTTGAGCGAGAGAGTTGTGCAAGTAAGGCGCTTCGTAGTCGCCTCCGGCAGAGATGTTGACAACTCGAATGTCGTACTTTTTGCGATGAGCCATCACCCATTTTAATCCGCGCTCTATGTTCGCTTCTGGAATGCGCCCCGATTTTGCAAGCTTAACCAGAACGACGTTCGAGTCCGGCGCAATACCTCGATAGAAACCATCGGAGAGTTCGCCGTTGCCAGCCGCCACGACAGAGGTCATCATGCCGTGCCAGCTAGAGGTGTCTGGCGTCTCCAACGAAGTCTTATCGCCCTCTGCCGCGACTATGCTGTGATAGGCGAGTATGCGGTTCTTTGGCTCTGTCAGATCAGGATGCGCGTAGAAACCTGAATCAAGAAAAGCGATTGTTACATTGCGACCCGTGAAGCGTTCGTCCGCGTCCATCCGTAGAGGTGTGGAGAGAACATGGCCGCCCTGCTCGAAGATGACCGAATCCTCTTCGAGTTGAACGCGCGCTCGCTCAAACATCTCAACGCAGCGCTTACAAACAGCGTCCACATCCTGAGGAGCATTCGCCGCAACCATCACTTTCAGGTTGTCTGGCAGAGCCTCGAAAGAGACCAGCCCGTGGGCGGCTTCACGCCCGCATACGGGACAAACCATCTGCCCCGCCGCTTGGTCTGAATGAAGAGTTATTGCTTCACCGGAAATAGTTGCGTCAGACATTCAACTCGCTCGCTCTCAACCTGTTTCTGTGACGAAAAACTTTGACGGCTATGATGAACAGAAAGAAGAACGAAAGCAAGGGAGGGAAGGCAGGGATGAGAATAAGGGCAGAGGACGAAGGGATGAGGGATGAATCGAAAAAACATAAAATCAGTCCTTTCTTATTCATCCCTCATCCCTCATCCTTCATCCCTTCGTTCCTCCCTTGCTCTTCTGCTCCGGCATAAGGTATTTCTATCACACGCAGAAAAATTCCGAAGGAGGTCACAAGAAGGGACTTCTATGGCTCGAGAGCAGCAAACGGTCGCGGACATTTTCCGCCGCGCGCAAGCGTTTCACAGAGAGAATCCGCAACTCTCTTACAAAGACCTTAAGGCTCAACTTCTGAAAGAGTATCAGGGCGCACCCTTCCCGCCCACAGACAGCCTGACGATTCCAGAGCAGGATGCGCGCGCGCCCGAAGAGGATTGGACCGCAGGGCTTCCCCTGGTCATGCGCGGCATTCAGCTTCAGGACTGGAAAGAGATAATCAACGGCATAGTGCTCAGCCTTGAGCAGACGGAAAATTACGAACAGCAACGCAGTACACAATCCGTTGACACCTGGCACGACCGAACGGTCGGAATCGAAGAGCCGCTCAAGAAAGGCGTCAGCAAATGGATGCCGGAAGAGTTGATGCGGCTGGCAGAGAGAAAAACGAAAGGGGGAAAAGGTTAAGGGTTAAAAGGGCAAACGGTGAAGCGCGGCGTGAAAACTCTACTGGTTTGCTTTTCCACTTACCCTCTTCCACTTTTCGCCCTTTCCCCTCTGAGGGTTTTATGAGCTTTCTTGGAAATCTATTCAACGATCCAGATTATCAAAAAGGCGAGCCGCGCCGTGCCGAAGAGGTTCAGGAGTCTGATGTGATTATCAGCCCGGACACAAAGCGCGCGGACAGAATCCCGCCCGGACAGACCAGAACGCGCAAGTGGCCTGTGCTCGATGCTCACGGAACGCCGGAGATTGATCTCGCAACGTGGCGGTTTGAAGTTGATGGCCTTGTAGAACGCGCGCAGAGTTGGTCGTTGGATGAGTTCATGCAACTTCCCGCTGTCAAAGTCTATGCTGACTTTCATTGCGTGACGCGATGGTCGCGGCTCGATAACGTCTGGGGCGGAGTCTCCACGCGCGTGTTTGCGCGCTCCGTTGGCGTCAAGCCGGAGGCAAAGTTTGTCGTGGCGTTCGGCTACGATTACGGCTGGACGACGAATCTCCCGATAGAATATTTCCTGGCGGAAGACTCACTCTTCGCATGGTCGCACGACGGCCAACCGATTCCACCTGAGCACGGTGGTCCGGTTCGTCTTATTGTCCCACAACTCTACGCATGGAAATCCGCCAAGTGGGTCAAGGGCGTTCGATTTCTTGAACACGATCAGGCAGGTTTCTGGGAGAACGGCGGCTACCACATGCGCGGGCTACCTTGGAATGGAAGAGACGGCGAGAGATTCAGATGGCAGGAATAGAATGAGTCAGTAATCAGTAAAGCTACCATCCACTATAACGAGGCATCACATGTTCAAGTTAGCGATTCCCGTCCTTCATGTCAGTAGCTCCGTCGTGGCGGAGGAGTTCTATTGCGATCATCTGGGCTTTCGCCGGGAGTCTGCTTACCGTCCTTCCGGCGATATTGACCCATGTCACATGAGCTTGGTGCGCGACGACGTGCGTCTGCACGTTTCTTCCTTTTCGGGAGATGCGGTTTCCGGCGGCGTCGTTTACCTGCGCGTGGACGACATTGACGGTCTGCACGAGGAACTGCTTCAGAAAAATGTGAGCATTGACACCGGCCCGATTAATCAAGAGTGGGGCAACCGCGAGATGTACCTGAAGGACTCGGACGGCAACAGCATTCGCTTCTTCTGTCCGAATATCTAATGAGCACTAACCCTGCAACTGAAGCGAAAGCGCCTGCTGCGCAAGCAGCGATGCCGAAAGATGCGGCTGCCCTCATCCTGCTTCGCGCTGGAACATACCGCGCTAATCCAGAAACCTTCTGGGTGCGACGAAGCGAGCGGCTGGCTTTCCTCGGCGGCTTTCATGCTTTTCCGGGCGGGCAGCGCGACGCGACGGATGCGTTGACGCGCGTGGAGAATTTCGTTGATGCTGAGACTGCCGCGATGATCGCTTGCGCTGCGCGCGAGTTGTTTGAAGAACTCGGCGTGCTCATTGCGCGCGGGAGCGAGACTTTAACGAAAGGTCAACGCGCATCGCTCCTTGATGATCTTGAATCAGGGCGCATGACTTTCCCGGAACTCCTGAACCACTACGGCCTTCATCTGGACGCAAACGATTTCACATTTGCAGGACGCTGGGTCACGCCGCCCTTTAGCCCGCGACGCTTCGACACTTGGTTCTTTCTAGTCAACTGCCCCGCCAAACAAGAGCCGCACGTTGCGGGCGATGCGGAGCTTGCGTCAGGCGAGTGGATTCGCGCGAGCGATGCAGTTGCGCGTTGGGAGCGGTCCGAAGTTCTACTTGTGCCGCCCGTTCTTCATGCTTTGAAAACTCTGGCGGGCGGAATCACGGACGATCTAATCGAAAGATTCTTATCCATCCCGCAGGCGCACCAGCAGCCCGTTCGCCGCATTGAGTTTCTTCCCGGCTTCATCTGCTTTCCTGTTCGCACGCCAACGAAGCCGCCCGCCACGCACACGAACTGTTATATCGTAGGCTCAAGCGAACTGGTCATCATTGATCCAGGCTCGCCTTATGAAGAGGAACAGGCCGCGCTCGCCGCTTGCATTGATGACCTTTTGAATGAAGGGCGAAAGATTCGTGAGATTATTCTGACGCACCTGCACCCGGACCACGTCGGAGGCGTCAATGCTCTCAGAGAACATTTAGGCGGAAGCGTAACAGTTGCCGCGCACCGTTTGACCGCCGAAGCGCTCGACGATTCCATTCGCATTGATCGCTTCATCGAAGATGAAGAGTTGATAGAACTCAAGGGCGAGCCGCGCCTCTCCCTGCGTGCGCTTCACACGCCGGGCCACGCGCGAGGCCATCTGTGCTTTTA
>QHXM01000243.1 GCA_003222945.1 Acidobacteriota bacterium | reverse complement strand
CTTACCACTGACCCGCCTTCTGCAACTTCTTAATCTTTCGCTTGACCATCTCGCGCTTAAGCGGCGTCGTGTGGTCAATGAAGACTATGCCGTCGCAGTGGTCCGTCTCGTGCAACATGCAGCGGGCGGTCAGTTCCATGCCGTCAACCTCGAATAGATTCCCGTTCACGTCGTGCGCGCGAACGATTGCGCGAAATTCTCGCTTCACCTCGAAGAAGATTCCAGGAAACGACAGACAGCCCTCTTCGCCATCCTGCTCGCCTTCTACACGAATCACTTCAGGGTTAATCATAGCAATGCGCTGCGCGGGGTCTTTGCCGCCCGAACAGTCCATCACAAAGAGCCGCTTCGACACGCCGACCTGCGGCGCAGCCAATCCAACGCCGGGCGCTGCATACATAGTCTCAAACATATCCGAGACCAGTTTTTTGAGCTTGTCATCGAACTCCGTCACAGGGTCGCCCGTCCTCAAAAGAATCGGGTCCGGGTAATGCACAATTTCCAGTAATGCCATCTTAAATTTCCTCTGGACGCCAGAGCGTGAGCGAATTTTAGCGCCCACGCAAACCATTAATTTACCTTCTGATTTTACGATAAATGGAGTCTATTCGCCAGCAATAGAGTCTGAAGAAGAAACTTAATTGAGTACCTAATCACATTCGATAGCTGCACGCATTTTAATCTCATATTCTGAGCGCCTGCCGGAGCGAATAGCATACATGTAATGCCATTCCTCTTTGACAATAGGTTCAAGTTCTGGTGTATGCCATCTCAATAGGTTATGAGCTTCAACTCCCATAGCTATAACACAGTTCGGGCGTAAAATTTCAATCTCTTTTTGGAAAAATAATAGGTGTTCCTGAAAATCCTCTTCTAGCCCCACCTCTATATCTTTTGAATGACCCCGACGTTTATAAATATCAGTAAGGTGAGCATTGGCGGCCCCAATTCTAGCTAGTAGATCATAGAAAAATCGGCGGTGCGAATGCTTTGGCCCCCATTCACTTGTAGATGGCCGGATGCCAACTATAAAGACCGGGTCCGTTCCTAAAAATCCTTGTACGACCTCTTCGTCAGGAAAGCGCCACCAATTAGGGCGTGAGTCTATGACTCCTGCTAATTCGAGAAGTTGTTCTCGCTTTGAATGAGTCATAAATCTTCCACGTGTATTCTCTAATAATTCGGTCGCTGTTGAAATGCGATTTAAGAAGCTTTAACCAATGACGGGCGCGGCGCGGGCGCGCCACGCAATAAACCTTCTGTGCTTAAATCCTCGTCCACATCTTCCCAATGAATGCCGTAGCCGCCGCCGATAATGCGCCAATTCTTTCTCTGCTCTTCTATGGCATCGAGCAAACGCGGATACCAGACAAGCGGCACGCTGATGCGTCTTCCATCCATGAGTTGAACGGTCAACATATCTTCTGTGAACTCTACATCCGCGACTCGCTCGTCAGCCGCCAACGCTAAAATACCCATTCCATGCCTCCAACAATCTTTCTTGATCCTCTCTAACCATACGCTCAACCTGCCGCAACTCTCTTGCGTTAAAGCCAAGATTACGCGGCTTGTGAGACGGGATTCAACCAAAACTTAGCCGACAGATTATCGCGGTCAACATGAACATGCGGCGGTTCATTCGGCTCATGGCTGTAAAAGTAGATGCGATAAGGCCCGTGTCGCAAGACTGTTGGCATAGCGTGGCAATTATACTTTACATACGCTGCCAATCTCACAACTTTTACAGGTAAATCTTTCGCGCGTATTCATCAACCATGCGGTCGCTGTTGAAGGCTGGCACGAGCGTTTCAATAGAGCGGCGCATCATCTGAACCCAGCGGCGCGGGATGCCTTTAGAGTCGCGTTCGTAGTAGGTGGGCGCGACCTCTTCTTCGAGCGTGCGGTAGAGCGATTGAGCGTCCGCTTCATCAATGTCAGAAATCTCGTCGCCCGGAATAGCATCGCCGATGGCAAAGCCGTTCGTGCCGTCGTAGCCTTCCAGCCACCAGCCGTCGAGCACAGAAAGATTCAGGCCGCCGTTCATGGCTACCTTCTCGCCGCTCGTGCCCGAAGCTTCCAAGGGTCGGCGCGGGACGTTCATCCAGACATCAACGGATTGAACGAGCTGGCGCGCAATCTCCTGATCGTAGTCCTGTAGGAAGACTGCGCGGTTGCGGACCAATGCATCGTGCTTCCATTGCGAGAGATGTTGAAGGATGAGCTTTGCGCCCTGGTCCTGCGGGTGAGCCTTGCCTGCGAAGATGAATTGAACGGGGCGATGCTCGTCGTTCATTAAACGCAGAAGGCGGTGCGGGTCTGTCAGTAACAACTCCCAGCGCTTGTATGCTGCGACGCGGCGAGCAAAGCCTATGGTCAGTATATCCGCGTCGAACATGGTCCGCGCGGACTCTATGTAATCAATGCTCTCGTTAAGGGCTAACCGCTTCTGGAATGTTCTTTGTCGTATGAAGGCTATTAGACGCTGCTTCAAGAGACTGTGTGTGCGCCAAAGGTCTTCGTCGGAGATTTTATCAATGCGCCGCTTCCACTCGTCCGCGTTGTGTGCGATCTCAGCCCAGTTGCCGCCAACATGCTTCTCGTAAAGAGAGCGTATCATGGGCGCGACCCAGGTGGGCGCGTGCACGCCGTTTGTGATATGTGTGATGGGAATTTCGTCAAGCGTGTGCTCAGGCCAGAGGCTTTGCCAGAGCGCGCGCGAAACCTCACCGTGTTTGCGGCTCACGCCGTTCGTAGAGCGGCACATCTTGATAGCAAGCGGCGTAAGGGCGTAAAGCTCTTTCTCATCATTGGGACGCACGCGCCCCATGTTAATGAAATCTTCGTGCGAGAGTCCTAGAGATTCTTCATAAGAAGAGCCGAAACACTTTTCGATGAGCGGCACAATAAATTCGTCGTTGCCCGCCGCGATGGGCGTGTGCGTTGTGAAGACGCAGCATTCTTTTACAAGCCTTGCAGCTTCATGAAAGCTAACGCCTTCGGCTTCTCTTATCTCGCGTGCTAATTCGAGCGTGAGGAAAGCCGAGTGGCCTTCGTTCAGGTGAAATACATGCGGCTCTATCCTCAGACGGCGCAGAAGACGAATGCCGCCGATTCCTAGCATCATCTCCTGAACCATTCGCGTCTCGCGGTCGCCGCCGTAGAGATGACCCGTGACAAGCCGATCCGTATCTTCGTTCTCTTCTATGTTCGTATCGAGCAGGTAAAGCTGAACGCGTCCCACATCAACACGCCACGCCTGCGCCTTAACGTTTCTCCCGCGCATCAAGACCTCAACGCGTACAGGCTCGCCCCCTTCATCCCTGACTAAATGAATCGGCAGGACGTTCGGCTGAGTCTCGCCGTAATGCTCCTCCTGCCAGCCGTCGCGCCTGAGGCGTTGACGAAAGTAGCCGTAGCGATAGAGCAGGCCGACGGCTACGAGCGGCAGCCGCAGGTCGCTTGCGGATTTCAAGTGATCGCCAGCGAGTATTCCCAGTCCACCTGAGTAGAAAGGCAGCGAGTTGTGTATCCCGTATTCGGCGCAAAAATATGCGACAGGGTTCGAGCGCGTAATCCTTTTATCTGTGTGCGACTCCCAAGTGCGAACATCCTCCACGTACTGATCGAATCTTTCGGCAAGCTGGCGGACGCGCTCGCAGTAAACAGGGTCTGTCGCCATCTGCGCCAGACGAAACTCCGAAACCTGCATCAGCAGTCGGCGAGGATTATGCTCGCACTCTTCCCAGACCGAAGGGTCCAGGTCACGAAAGACGGAAGTGCCGCCGCCGGTCCAACTCCACCAGTAATTCCAGGCGAGCCGCCCAAGACTTTCGAGCGACTCCGGTAACTTGCGCTCTCTCAATTCAACCCTCTGTTCAATCTCGTCGCTAACCTGAACCATTCAGTCTTTGTCCTTCACTTAAATCTATTTCATAACCACCGCAGACACAGAGGCATAGAGAAGAAAATCTAAGATAAGAGATTTGAGATTTCAATTTTGCTATCTGAAATCTTTTCTTGCTTTCTCTGTGCCTCTGTGTCTGCGGTGGTTATTTCAAAGCTAATCTGCCTTCACATCATCTACGGTCTGAGGTTAATCGTCAAATCTGTGATTCTTCAAAAAAGTATTCAAATCATCTTGAGAGAAAAATAGAAGACGCACTTCGGAGATTGAAGATTCATCCTTCAAAAAATCTGCAATCGCTTGGGATGAAACGGCGGCAGCCTCTTCGAGCGGATAGCTGAAAGCGCCTGTTGAGATTGAAGGGAAAGCTATCGAAGCGAGATTGTTACGGGAAGCAAGCGCGAGCGCGCTTTTATAACAGTTCGCAAGCAACTCCGGCTCGCGCCCGCCGTGATGACCGTAGATAGGACCGACTGTGTGAATTACGAATCGAGCAGGAAGAAGCCCTCCGCTTGTTATCACGGCCTCGCCAGTTGGCAATCCGCCTGGAAAACACGTGCGACGAATATCACGACACTCTTCAAGAATCCGCGCGCCGCCCGCACGATGAATCGCGCCGTCAACGCCGCCCCCGCCCAGCAAACTGGAGTTCGCAGCATTCACGATTGCATCCGTCTCTTGTCGCGTGATGTCGCCCGTCAAAACACGAACGCGACCGTTAAGAAAACTTTCCATAAAAAAATAGTGATGAGGACTGAGCACTGAGTACTGAGTGAAGACGCTTTTACTCAGTCCTCATCACTCAGTCCTCATCACTTCCTTCCCTCGGCTCAACCGAGACTTCATCGAACATGTCCTGGCGACGCAGGACTTCTGCGATGCCTTTGGCCTTGTGCTCGGTTAAGGGATGTTCGGGGTCTGTGCTTGCGATCTCGAACAGTCTTTCGTCGAGCATGATGACTCCGAGCGAGCCGAGCGAGACGCCGGGCACAACTTCTATGTCGCCCATGTTGTGTATGCGAAAGCGTCCGGTCTGCTCAACCCAGTCCTCTATGAAGGGGTCGCGCAGGGCGTGTTCTGCTTCCAATTCGGTCAGGTATGCACCTTCGACTATTAGATAGTATTCGCGTCCTTTATTCGTATTCATGGCGTGGAGCAGAGTTTTTGTTGTCGGGTCTTTGCGAGAGACCATTCAAGCCGATCTGTTGTAGCAGGAGGGCGTAATTTACCGTCGCAGGCAATCTAGCCCCATAGGTTTCGTTGACGGGAAAAGCTGTGGGCACGTGCACTTTCAGTTAGTGAAACTATTGTTTTCCTTTAGGCTCAAAGATGATTAACTTGAGAGCCATACGAGGATGGATTTTAACACAAATTCTGTGATGCAGACTCTAAAATAGAAGAGCAGACGAAGAACTTTCATCCTCGTCTGCTCTTTACTTTCCCTTATCCCTTCAAGCTTTTAGTAAGCTCTCTCAGACTGCTCGTTTAGAGCCTGGCGCAAATGGTCAAAGTATGAATCAAAGGTCACAAAACTTGTTCCCTGAAAGAATGCTCGCCCGCTTGTCTCATTCGATAAACGATTGAGGGAGCTCTGACCGTAGCTGACAGCCAGATGATTCCAACTCGTCAATCCCACGGTCGGCGCGTAGAAGGAATAGACAGAGACGTTGCGACGCTGTGACTCTTTGATTGCGCGAAGCAGATCAACCGTGTTCGCCGCAGAGTCAATGTCGAAACCGTGCGACGTATCCAGTCCGTCGGAGATCAAGAGCAGAGCGTTGTGATTCTCGCCCTTTGCTTCAAACTGCTTCAGCGCCTCAACGACTTCGACGTAAGGATTGTAAGGCGAAACTTCTGTGCTGCCGATAGGCACGCGCAGAGACTTTGCAGCCTTTTCCAGATCGTTTGTAAACGGCTGGCGAACCTGCAACGCTCCCGTCGTGATGTAAGCGACCATCACGCGCGAACCCTTTGGCAAAGAGCGTATGAAGCTGCGCGTCACGTCCAACTCATTTCCCACGCGCGAGACCAGATCATCCTGAATGAGAATCGCAAGATTCACAGGCGCTTCGACGCGCGTCTTCTCAGAATTCTCTTTAGCCGATTTGTCAGAGGCCGCAGCCGACACAGCGAAAGACGCGGCAACGAAAAGCAAGAGGCCCGCGAAAACCGAAAATATCTTTCTTCCCAGCATGATGTTCAACTCCTTCGATAAAGCCCTCAAAAAAAGCTCCCGTGCCCGCTCTTTTTGAGCAAACGAGCGCGCAAGGCTTTCAAAATCCCCCCTCACCCAGCGCGCCCTATCTCCGAGCAGTTCCACAGGAACTTTTTGCGGCTTTAAGATGCAGGAATGTGTGCAAAGGTGGCCTTAGACGAAGGGATGAGGGATGAGGGCGGCAGCGATGAAGGAAAAGAAAGAGGGATTGACCTCCTAGCTTTCACTTCATCCCTCATCCCTTCTTATGCAGTGTGCAGACGCCGTCTGCGTCGCAGGGCGGTGGGATGCCGAAGAGTTTGTAGCGGCGCGTGGCTAGCCAACGGTAGAAGAGGCGACCTAGTGCTGTGAAAGGCCAGACGGAAAGCACGGGAGCGATAAAGCGCCAGCGCGGAAGAACGCGCATGACCTCTAGCCAGGCTTTGTATCCGGCGCACCAGTGCCCGTCCCCGATCCTTCGCGCGTGCATCTCTTCGTCTAGTTCCTTGAAGGTGTAGGGCGTGTGGCTTTGAACTTCCGGGTCGCGGTAATCCAGCCATTCGATTCTGTGATGCCGGTCGCGCCGCTCCACTCTCTCGCGCATCCAGCGGCAAAGCGGGCATTGCCCGTCCATGTAAACCTCTAGCTGCGCCGTCTCGCTCATCTTCATTTTTCCTTATGATTAATGTTAAGCGGAATGATGTTCGAGAAACAAGGCTACGGGATGATTAAATTTATTCGAAGGAATTCAAACAGGGATAGACAGGATGGGCAAGGTGAAAGAAGAAAGAGAGAAGCTTGAATCGGTTTTTCTTTCTCTTTTTATCCTGTTCATCCTGTCCATCCCTGTTAATTCTTAGCCAATTTCCATTCCTTCTGCACGCTTGCCTTTCCCCTTCCTGCTCGGCTAAATTACCATCACACTCGGAGCGCATCCCGCCCTAAAATTTTCGGCGCGTTTAACTGACCGGGTATGGCTATTCTCCAAAATACGAATCAGTGAAAGGAAGCTCTTTTCAAGGCTATGAAATCTTATCCGACCGAATTGATACGCAACCTGGCCGTCATAGGTCACGGCGACTCAGGCAAAACTCAACTCATCAGTTCCCTTCTATACGTCGCGGGCGCAACGCCTCGCTGGGGCAAAGTTGATGAGGGAACTTCTACTACAGATCACGAAGAAGACTCAATCGAACGCAAAGTCACGCTCAACACGGCAATCGCACACCTGGAACATAAAGATACCAAGATCAACCTGATTGACACGCCCGGCTACGCAGCGTTCGTATCGCACGCTCGCCCGGCGCTTCGCGTCGCAGACTGCGCGCTCGCAGTAGTTCATGGCGGCAGAGGTGTTGAGGTGCAGACCGAAAAGACCTGGGCTTACGCGAACGAGTTCATGCTGCCGCGCATGATGGTCATAAACGCGCTAGACAAAGAGCACGCGGACTTTGGCAAATCAATCGAGAGCGCACAACATGTCTTCAGCCGCGCAATCATTCCTTTCACATTGCCCATAGGAAAAGAGAAGGACTTTCGAGGCGTCGTTGATGTCGTACACATGAAGGCTTACGAGTTTGACGAGCAGGGAAAAGCCAAAGAGGTTGACTTGCCAACAGAAGGCCGCGACGTGCTCGACAAAGCGCGCGAAAGATTGGTCGAACTCGTAGCAGAATCCGACGACGCGCTCATGGAGAAATATTTTGAAGAGGGCACGCTGCCAGACGAAGATGTGATTCCCGGAATCAAGAATGCAATTGCCAGAAGCAAGCTCTGTCCGGTCTATGCCGTGTCGAGCACGACGCTCGTTGGATTGAGCACACTGCTAGACGGCATAGTTGATTACGCTCCGAATCCAGCCGCGCACGAAGCAGAGCACGGGCGCGCGAGCATGGACGGCGACGGCAGCGAGCCAATCTCCCGCAAGTATTCCGACAGCGAACCGTTTTCAGCCTATGTCTTCCGCACCATAGCAGACCCGTTTGCAGGCCGCATCAACGTCATGCGAATCATCAGCGGCCATGTCGCATCGGACGCAAACGTCTTCAACTCAAAGCGCGGCACATCCGAACGTCTCGGCGCGCTTCATTCCGTTCAAGGCAAGCAGCTAGATAAGATTGACGAAGCGCACGCCGGAGACATTATCGCCTGCGTGAAATTAAAGGATACGCAGACGGGCGACACCCTTTGCGACAAGAGCGCGCCTATCGTTTACGACGGCGTTGAATATCCTGAAGCAGCGATTGCCTTCGCAATTGAGCCAAAGTCCAGACAGGACGAAGAGAAGATTTCTGTCGCCCTTCACAAGATTCTGGAAGAAGACCCCGCGCTTAGTTTCACGCGCGATGCGCAGACCAAAGAGTTCCTGCTCGCAGGCTCAGGCCAGCTTCACGTAGAGACCGTGATTGACAAGCTCAGGAAACGCTACAGCGTCGAAGTCACGCTTCATCCTCCGAAAGTTCCATATAAGGAGACGATCACGCAGCGCGCAGAAGTGCAGGGACGCCACAAGAAGCAGACGGGCGGGCGCGGTCAATTCGGCGATTGCAAAGTCGTATTTGAGCCTCTGCCTCGCGGCGAAGGTTTCATCTTCGAGGACAAGATTTTCGGCGGCTCGGTCCCGCAGAATTTTCGCCCCGCAATCGAGAAAGGAATCGTAGAAGCCGCATCGCAAGGCGCAGTCGCTGGCTATCCCTTGATTGACTTCAAAGCCGTGCTCGTTGACGGCTCATACCACACGGTTGATTCGGACGAGCACAGCTTTCGCGCCGCAGGCCGCAAAGCATTTCGCGCAGCGATGGAGAAAGTAAAGCCGACGCTCCTAGAACCCATCATGGATGTCGAAGTAGTCGCGCCGCAGGAGTACAGCGGCGATCTTATGGGCGATTTGAACTCGCGTCGCGGGCGCGTGCAAGGCATGGAAATGCGCGGCAACCAGCAGGTCATCAAAGCGCAAGTGCCAATGTCCGAGATGCTCAACTATCAATCAACCCTGAACTCAATCACCGCAGCGCGCGGCTCATACCACATGCAGTTCTCACACTACGACCAAGTGCCGCACCAGATAGCGCAGAAGATCGTTGAGCAGGCGAGAGCGGAAGGAAGGATTAGGGCGGAAGAGGAAGAGTAACGAAGCAATATGTCACGACAACTAGCCAAACATTGGATAAGCGTTGACGAGTATGAGCGCATGGGCGAGGCGGGTATCTTCCACCCGGATGACCGCCTTGAACTGCTGGAAGGAGAGATTTACGAGATGTCCCCGATTGGAAGCCCTCACGCCGCGTGCGTTGATTTACTGATTACGCTGCTTAATGAGAGAGCACAACGCAGATTCATTGTGCGAGGTCAAAATCCAATCCGGCTCAATGATTTCTCCGAACCGCAGCCCGACATTGCGCTTGTGCGCTGGCGAGACGACTTTTATCGCAATGCTCATCCTACGCCCGACGATGTTCTGCTAGTCGTCGAAGTGGCAGATTCGACGGTTGAAAGTGACCGCTCCTACAAAATACCGCTCTACGCTCAGTCTGGCGTCGCGGAAGCGTGGCTAGTTAATCTTCCAGAAGAACAGATTGAGTTATTCGCAACGCCCGTGAACGGCGTCTATCAGACAAACATAACCTTCAAGCGCGGCGATGAGGCGCAGTCTCATACAATCAAAGACCTCAATATCAGCGTCTCAGACATACTCGGCTAAGAGCAAGGTCTCTTTGTCTTGCAAGTTGATATTAGAGTTCTTCCCACTCGTCCTTCTCAATTCCAGCCTGCTTTATTATCCGCATTAGAAGTTCTTTGCCGATGTCGCTTTGATGTGGATTTGGCAGACGCAGTGTGCGCTCATTGCGAATCATGAACTGATGTTTGCCGCCTGAGTAAGGCCCTGTGAAGCCTAGCTTTCTCAGGTAATGAATCAGGTCTTTGCGCTTGACGGGTCGGAAGCGCGGCATCAGGCAACTTCCTTAACGATCAGTTCGATACCGTCAACTGCTGGCAGGGGCAAGCTCTTAGAGACGCGAAAGAATATCCATTCTTCCAGCACTTCCGCCAACTCTTCGCGGCAGGCTTCGAGCGTGGCGGCGTTTGCGTAAACGCCATCGAAGCCGGGAATCTCGCCGTAGAAGCTCTGGTCATCGGACAGAATCTCGTATCTCGCCTGATGCAAAGCGGCTCGAATG
>QHXM01000242.1 GCA_003222945.1 Acidobacteriota bacterium | reverse complement strand
CTATTTCATAACCGAAACTCATTAGAGCGCGACGCATACCGTAACGCGCGGCTTCCTCGTCGTCCACAATCAGCAGATGCAAACTGTTGTCATCCATCTTTTCATCTCGAAATTTTTTTAGTCAGTACCACCCGCTACCGCAGGTGGTACTGACAAGATCGTTCAACGCGTCACTCCTCAGCACGCCCTGTGCCATGAATTAGATGTTTGTTCCCGCATGTTGTGGTAAGTTGCCAGCATGACAGAGATAAATCAACTGTCGAAGACCGAAGATAGAGGTGTTGACGCACCTGATACATCTGACATCTCCGATTTCAAAGGCAAGAAGATTGTCCTCACAACCTTCGGCTCTTACGGCGATCTGCACCCTTACATCGCAATCGGGCTGGAACTGAAAGCGCGCGGCCATCACGTTGTAATCGCCACAACTCCTGTCTATCGTGAAAAGATAGAGGCTACATCTCTCTCCTTTCATCCTGTGCGCCCGGACCTGCCACCTCCAGAACAGAACACAGAGCTTGTGCGCAGGGCTATGGACATAAAGAGAGGCGGGCAGTTTATCATCAGAGATTTGATGGCGAATAACATTCGTGAAAGCTATGAAGATTTGCGAGAGGCTGCGCGCGATGCTGATCTTCTAGTCACACACATTATCACTTACGCCGGACCGATCTTAGCGCAAAAGACCGGCATCCCCTGGATTTCAACTGTGCTTGCGCCTGCGACGCTGTTCTCTATTTACGATCCATTCGTTCCACCGCAAGTGCCGGGTCTTGCAAAGCTATTTCGCTTGAGCACCTTGTTCAGTCGCACGTTCAACTCAGTCGTAAAGCGAGTATCGGAGAGATGGATAGAACCCATCTACGAGCTTCGTTCAGAGCTTGGACTTCCGCGTGGGCTGCATCCTGTCTTCGACGGGCAGTATTCGCCACGTTTGAACCTCGTGCTCTTCTCAAAATATTTAGGTGAGCCGCAACCGGACTGGCCTGCGAACACGAAGATTACGGGTTTCCCTTTCTACGATAAAAGGGACGAGACAAACATCTCGCCCCAACTAGAAAAGTTTTTGGACGAAGGCTCTCCGCCGATTGTTTTCACGCTCGGCTCATCTGCCGTCTATGTCGCAGAAGATTTTTTTAGCGTGAGTACGAAAGCCGCTCGGCAGTTGAATCGTCGCGCAGTCCTGCTCATAGGCGATGAGCGCAACCGCCCGAAAGAGCCTCTGCCCGAAGGAATCGTAGCTTTTGATTACGCTCCCTACAGCCAGATTCTGCCACTTGCCGCAGCAGTGGTTCATCAGGGCGGAGTCGGAACAACAGGACAGGGCTTGCGCGCAGGTCGCCCGACGCTCATTGTGCCCTTTAACCATGACCAGCCCGACAATGCTTATCGCGTCGAGCGGCTTGGCGTAAGCCGAACGCTTCGCCGCTCAAATTACACACCAGCAAACGCAGCCAGAGAATTGAACAGGCTGCTGACGGATGAAAGCTATGCTTTGAAGGCTCAGGCGGTGGGACGTGAGGTTAGAAGAAAAAACGGCGCTGTCAACGCAGCCAATGAGATTGAGGCTTTCATTGGGGTTGGCAGTTGGAAGTAAAAGAAAAGAACCTTTGCCTTTTTCCTTTGCTGTCGTGTATTCTCTCGCCAGATAAGCCCGCGCGATACCTCAATCTCGTAGGGCAATGTGATTGACGGGGCGTGGCTCAGCCTGGTAGAGCGTTCGGTTTGGGACCGAAAGGTCGGAGGTTCGAATCCTCTCGCCCCGATTCCTTTTTATCATCTCCATTAAGATTAGCATTATAAAAGTCCTTGCTTGGAGCGCAGACGAGGTAGCCTGCGCTCCCAGCTTAGCGACTCCCCAACTGACTTTTCGGGTAATTTACCGACTTTTCGGGTAGGAAAAGTTTTCGGAGACTTTGCGGGCAACGCCTGTTGAAGAGTCAATCAAAGGGCCAAGAAAGTCTAACAAAAGCAAGATGGAGAGTAAGTTTAGCGTAACGGCTGCTCTTTTATCTGCGCAACCTGAACGGAAATTCAGTACACACCTTCCATTCCCGGCCCTGAAATAAAAAATTTCTCAAAAAAACGCAGAAAAACGCTAATTTTTCGAGACGCGAAGCCTTTCTGTGTGATATATGTTTCCTCGAAAGCTTTTTCAATCTAGCGCACTTCAACGGAGGTAATCACCCACGCTATGGCGACAGCGGCATCAGGAAAGAAACGCATGACCCAATCTGAGGTAATCAACCACTTTGCAGAGAGATTCGGCCTAAAACGCGCTCAGGCTAAAGAGTTCTTTGACGAACTCGGCATTCTGGCTCAACGTGAAGTTAAAGAGAACGGAGAGTTCGTTTTGCCGGGCTTCGGAAAACTCGTCAAGTCTGAGCGCAAGGCACGCGAAGGCCGAAACCCAGCGACGGGCGAAACAATCCAGATTCCAGCCAAGACCACGCTGAAATTCCGCGTTGGCAAGGCTATGAAGGATCAGATCGTTCCTAAAAAGTAAGGTTGTTTTCAAAGCATACGCTCTTCAATAACGGAAGCGCCGTTTGAGTGTCCCACAGGGATGCACAGGCGGCGCTGTCGCTTTCAGACGAGGATGAATCGAGCGGGCTTTGCTCTCTTAATAAAGCGGTGTCACCGGGCGCTAGAAATTTATCTTCCCTTTTTCAGAGTTTTCCTCTACAATCTTCCGTTTTGTTGGAACAGCCAAAAGCAGACAATCAGCGAGTGGGAATAGCTTTAGGTCTGTCTATCCATGCAAAAAGGCTGGGAAATGCAACATTTTTGCATCCCTAAGAGTAAGTTAGGCATCTAAAATTTCGCTTATAAAAACTGATCTGGGGCAGCGTTTGAGGGGAAGATTTCAAACAAGCTCACGGTCATAGAAGGAGCTAAGGAAACGTGACTTTTGATAGCCATCTGCCGCTGGATGAGCGGTTACTGAAAATTGACCATATACAGGCACGCCGCTTTTCCAAACTGAGCGGGCCTGCACTTCAGATCGCAACCGAAGGGATTGTACGACACCTTCGCGCTTGTGATCGCATGGATGTCAACCCGGATACTTCTGCCGTGCGTGAAATCATAGACGACGCCCTGAACGGACGCCGCGTATTTGCCGAAACGGCGGATGATCGCCGCGCCGCATAAACTGTAAGTACTGCATACCTCGTTCATACTTGTAAGACCGCCATTCCCCCTTGGGTCAGGCGGTCTTTTTGTTTGAAGATAAATTGTAAAAGATGTAATAGTCTGAGACTTTCTACTCTTCACAATCATGAAGGATTTTGTATTGCATGATTGCCAGAAGGCTTATTGCATCTGTAATCTCGCCCTTCAAAGCCATCGCAAATGCTTCCTGAAAAGCGACGCGACGAATTTTAAGCTGCTCGGTCCCTTCCGGGCGATGCTCGCCTTGCGCGAGTCCGGTCGCAAGAAACCAGATTGCAAGTTCATCCGATACGGAATTTGAGAGATGAGCTTCGCCCATCTTCTCCCAGACTTCAGCGCGCAGACCCGTCTCCTCTTCCAACTCGCGCTTTGCGGCATCGAGCGGGTCTTCGCCTTCTGCGCATCCTCCTTCAGGAATTTCCCATGAGTATTGTTCGAGCGGATAACGGAATTGCCCGACCAGGTAGATAAAGTCGTCTTCGATTGCGAGGATGCCGATGGCTATGTGTTTGAAATGAACTACGCCGTAAATGCCTCGCTCGCCATCGGGGCGAATGACCGAATCTTCTCGCACGTTGATCCAGGCGTTATCGTACACCTCTCTTGAAGAGAGCGTTTGCCAGGGGCTTTTTGTTTCGTCTGATGCCACAGCGATTCTCACTCACTTGATAATCTGTTTCGTAACGAATGCAGATAACTTTATCACAGAATCAAACGTCCAACTCTCGCAGCAATCAAAAGAGATGTAAGTCCGAAATCATCCGGTTGACGCAAACCGCAACGAGCGTGTTAACATTCCAAAGTTTTCAAGAGTTGTATGCCCCCGTAGCTCAGTGGATAGAGCATTTGCCTTCTAAGCAAAGGGCCGCACGTTCGAGTCGTGCCGGGGGCAAGTTTAGAAAAAGATTTTGAGGTAGAGAGATGCCAGATAGAAGAGAGGCCGTCATCATCAGTGCTGTGCGGACGCCGACTGGAACTTCTAAGCAAAGGGCCGCACGTTCGAGTCGTGCCGGGGGCAAGTTTAGAAAAAGATTTTGAGGTAGAGAGATGCCAGATAGAAGAGAGGCCGTCATCATCAGTGCTGTGCGGACGCCGACTGGAAAATTTCAGGGCGCGTTGAAGGATTTTAAGGCGACGGACTTGGGCGCTATGGTTGTGCACGAGAGTGTCAGGCGCGCGGGTCTAAAGCCTGAAGATGTTGACGAGGTAATCATGGGCTGCGTGATTCAGGCTGGTCTTGGGCAGAATCCTGCCAGACAGGCTGCGCTTCGCGGCGGAATTCCTTTCGGCGTTTCAGCCGTCACGGTCAATAAAGTCTGCGGCTCAGGTTTGAAGGCAGTGATGATGGCTGCGCAGGGTGTTCAGCTTGGAGATACGGAAACGGTCGTTGCTGGCGGAATGGAGTCAATGACGAATGCGCCGTACCTGATTCCGAAGGCGCGCGAAGGTTATCGTCTGGGAAACGGTGTCTTGGTTGACGCTATGATTAACGATGGTCTTTGGTGCGCTTTTGAGAATTACCACATGGGCAACACGGGCGAGGTCGTGGCGGAGCGTTATCACGTAACAAGACAGGAGCAGGATGAGTATGCCCTGAACTCTCATCGCAAAGCTGCGGCTGCGACCAATGCTGGAAAGTTCAAGGACGAGATTCTGCCCATTGAGATTCCACAGAAGAAAGGTGCGCCGGTATTTCTTGATACGGACGAAACCATACGCGAGGATACATCGCTCGAAGTTCTTGGAAAACTCAAGCCTGCTTTCAAAAAAGAGGGTGGAACTGTAACTGCCGGAAATGCTCCGGGCGTAAACGACGGCGCGTCGGCTGTCGTCGTCACATCGCTCGAACGCGCCCGCTCGCTTGGAATTGAGCCAATGGCTCGCATCGCTGCCCAGGCAACATCGGGCATAGAGCCTGAGCTTGTGATGATGGCTCCTGTCGAAGCGATCCGAAAAGTTTTAAGTAAGGCCGGATGGTCGCTCAATGAAATTGATTTGATTGAACTGAACGAAGCGTTTGCTGTTCAGGCCGTAGCAATTATCAGAGAGCTTGATCTTGACCCTGACAAAGTGAACGTAAACGGCGGCGCAGTTGCGCTCGGTCACGCGATCGGGCAATCAGGCTCGCGCCTCCTTACCACAATGCTCCATGAGATGAAGCGGCGCGACGTGCATAGAGGTTTAGCTGCGCTCTGTCTCGGCGGCGGCAATGCAGTTGCGATGGCGGTCGAAAGATAAATGAAGATAAGTTCGGCGCGATGAGTCAAACGACAGAAGCAGGTTTCTCTATACAAACCATAGGCGTCGTAGGTGCTGGGACGATGGGCAATGGCATCGCGCAGGTCGCAGCACGCGCCGGATTCAAAGTCATTCTGCGCGATGTCAAAGACGAGTTCCTGCAACGCGGAATGGCTGCCGTTGATAAGAGCTTGCAGCGCGATGTTGACAAGGAACGATTAAAGGAAGAAGAGAAGCGCGCCGTCATCAGTCGAATTCAAACTGTCACGGAGATGGATGCGTTAAGCCTTGCCGATCTTGTCGTTGAGGCTGTGACTGAAGACGTAAACGTCAAAGCGGGTGTCTTTCGCCAACTAGATAAAATAACAAAGCCTGAAGCGATCCTTGCCTCGAACACTTCATCAATCTCAATTACGAAACTCGGCGCTGCTACCGATAGACCGGAAAAAGTAATCGGGATGCACTTTATGAATCCTGTGCCCGTGATGAAGTTGGTCGAGATAATTCGCGGGCTAGCAACGTCGGACGAGACCTACAATGTTGTTCGTGACTTAACTCTGAAACTCGAAAAGACTCCGCTTGAATGCAACGACATGCCCGGTTTTGTATCGAACCGCGTGCTGATGCCAATGATTAACGAGGCGATCTTTGCGCTTTACGAAAATGTTGCAACGCGCGAGAGCATTGACGGGATAATGAAGTTGGGGATGAATCATCCGATGGGGCCTTTGACGCTCGCGGATTTCATTGGATTGGATGTCTGCCTTGCAATCCTGAACGTACTGCATGAAGGGCTTGGCGACCCGAAATACAGGCCATGCCCTTTGCTCAAACGCTACGTTGACGCAGGCTGGCTAGGGCGCAAGACCGGGCGAGGATTTTACGAATACTAATTTTGAGTTATGAGTTTTGAATTTTGAATTGAAAGCTTCCGGCCTTGATTCAAAATTCAAAACTCATAACTCATAACTTCTTTTATGCGAAGCGTACAGCACTAT
Source organism: Acidobacteriota bacterium (assembly GCA_003222945.1). Lineage (GTDB taxonomy): Bacteria > Acidobacteriota > Blastocatellia > Pyrinomonadales > Pyrinomonadaceae > QHXM01. The sequence goes on along the minus strand of QHXM01000242.1, from coordinate 22,311 downwards.
TGCCAAAAATGTTTGGCGGCGAATCCGCTGGGGCAGGAGTTGTGTGCGCGATGCGGCACGCGTCTGATGTTGGTGGTTGAACCTCTGGCTGCGCGTTTTGAAGATGGCGGGCTTGTGGCTTCGCATGAGGAGCATCTGTTGGAGCGTATCTCTGCGATTGAGAACAGGCTCTTGCGTTTGACAGATAAACTGGAGCAGACGCTGAACCTGATGCTGAAGCAGGCGCGCAACGCTTACGTTGACCACGCTCTGATTGATTCTCTGATTGACGTTTTGAACGATGCGGGTTCGCTTGATGCTGTTAAGCTCAATAGAATTTGGCGCGAGCGATGCCAGCAGGACACGACTGAGAAAGAAGAGATTGCTCACCTGGAACAACTTCGCTCAACAATTCTAGCTGCTAACAGAGGCGCTGAGCCTGTGGCTTTCGAGCGTCTCCTGAGCGAAGCGATTGATCTATTGAAAGAGAAAGAGATTGAGAAGGGCGTTCGCACTCTTGAGCGCGCTGCCGTGTTCGACCAGAAGAACGCGCCCCTGAATGGATTCTTGGGCGAGCACTTTTTTGAAAAGGGTAAGACTGCACTTTCAAAAGATTATCTTGAGCGCGCACGAGCGGCTGGCTGGAAATCTGAGAGCGTTCGTTTGTTGCTGGGAATTGTTTGCGCCGATTCGGGCGAAGTCGAGCGCGCAAGAGAACTGTTGAAGGATTCTCTAAAGCGCGGCGAATCTTTCTCCGCACGTTACGCGCTTGGAAAACTTTTGGCTATGGAAGAAAAATGGGCTGAAGCGCTGAAAGAGTTTAAGGCGGCGCTTGCAGCGCGGCCTTCGCCCGAAGCCCATTACGTTCTCGGTTGCGTTAATCTCAAACTTGGCCGCGTTCGCGTAGCCGTGCGTCATCTGCGCAAGGCGATCGAGTTGGATCAAAGCTATGTGGTGGCTCGTTACGCGCTCGGAGTTGCACTGATGCGGATTGGTGAAACGGCTGAGGCGAGCAATGCGTTGCAGGCTGTTAGTAACTCTGATCTGGATGAGCCACGCTACAGGGCATCTGCGCGGCGCATAGTTCGCTCTGGCAAATTGCCTGCGAATCCGAAGCTTTTGGAAATAAGCAGGGATGCTAAAAAAGGTCTTGTCACGGGCGGAGACAAGCGGCTCGCCGAAGTCGTGCGGCAAGATGCAATGAATATAATAAGAGCGCGAAGCGTTGGTTGAATGCTCGAAGGTGCGCGGCGCGTTGACTCTTGCCTCTCGAAAGCTATAATAAGACCTTTTGTGCGCTCGTGTCTGAATCAGGGCTATCGAAACAAGGGGAGTCAAGACATGCGAATTGAGGTTGAAAAGCTGGAGAAGGCTGGCAACACATTCAAGCATGTTTACGAACCGGAAGAGATAGTTCTTGATGAAGAGCACGCTCGCCTTATCAGTCCGCCCGAAGTGAATGGGCGCGCGAATCAGACCGATCACGAGGTCCGGCTTCGCGGAAAGATTACAGCCCGTGCGGAAGTTGATTGCGACCGCTGTTTGAAGTCGGTTGAAGTTCCTGTCGAAGCGAGGTTCGATGTGACCTATGTTCCGTCTGAAGATTACAGGTCGAGCGAGGCTGCCGAGTTGCAGGAAGAAGATTTGAGTCTCTCTGTCTTTGACGGCGAGACAATTGATATTGATGAGTTGGTCCGCGAACAGATACTGCTTGCGCTTCCAAGCCGCGCTCTCTGCGGCGAAGAATGCCTGGGCATCTGCCCCGTTTGCGGCTCGGACCGAAACATCAACCCATGCGATTGCCAGACGAAGGAGATTGACCCTCGCTGGGCAGCGTTGAAAGAAGTGATGAGTACTGAGGACTGAGTACTGAGCGGAATGCTTTTACTCAGTCCTCAGTACTCATCACTCAGTACTTTATTTATCGGAGTAATTATGCCAAATCCAAAACGTCGTCATTCTAAAGCAAGAACACGTAAGCGCCGCGCGCATGATGCGCTGCGCCAGCCGCAGACATCCGTTTGTCCCAATTGCCAGGAGCCGCGTATGCCGCACCGCGTCTGCCCCAAGTGCGGTCACTACAAAGGCCGGGAAGTAGTGCAAGTCGAGGAAACGTCGTAAGGCTAGTGATGAGTACTGAGGACTGAGTACTGAGTTAAAAGGCTCTTACTCAGTCCTCAGTACTCAGTACTCATCACTGTTTTAATGAAGCATGGGCAACATCAATTGACGGGCAAGGTCGTGGTGGACGCTATGGGCAGCGACCATGCGCCGCACGCGGAAATTGATGGTGCGCTTGCTGCGACGCGCGATCTTGAGGTCGGCGTCATTCTTGTAGGGCAGCCTGAAAAGGTTGAGCCGGAGTTACGTCGCTGCGGTTGGCGCGGGCAGGGTGATCGTGGCATTGAGTTGGTCGCGGCTGAAGAAGTCATCGGGATGAATGAACCTGTTGCGACTGCTGTGCGGCGCAAAAAACGTAGCTCCTTGAGAGTTGGAACGAAGCTTGTTACTGAAGGGCGCGCGGACGGTTTCGTATCGGCTGGCAACACGGGCGCTGCTATGGCAACGGCGAAGATGGTCATAGGGATGCTGCCCGGAGTTGATCGTCCTGCGCTCGCTGCAATGATTCCGACGAAGGGAGCGAAGCCTACGCTTCTGCTTGATGTCGGAGCGAATGCTGAGTGCAAAGCTTTTCATCTCGCTCAGTTCGCAATCATGGGCGAGGCGTATTGTCGCGCTGTTCTTGGAACTACGAAGCCTACGGTCGGGTTGATGAGCATTGGCGAAGAAGAGGCTAAGGGAAACGATCTGACAAAAGAAGCGTTTCCGCTTTTAAGAGAGTTGACGAGCCTGAACTTCGTCGGCAACGTCGAAGGCAGAGATGTTTTCACGGGCACGGTTGACGTTATTGTGACGGACGGATTCACGGGCAACGTCATGCTGAAATTGTCTGAAGGCTTGACCGAGGCAATGCTTTCGATGATAAAGCGTGAATTAATCTCGACGGCTGTGACAAGAGCGGGAGCTATGCTTGCGCGCCCCGCGTTTCGCAATATAAAGAAGCGGCTGGATTATGCGGAGTATGGCGGAGCGCCGCTTCTTGGTGTTCGCCAAATCGTGATGGTAGGGCACGGTCGCTCAAACGCTCGCGCGATTCGCAACGCCATCCGAAGCGTTAAAGAGTTTTCTGAGAAGAAGGCTAGCGAGCGTATAGAGCGCGGCATTGCCGAGACGAATGCCAAAGAGTTTAAGGCGGCGGCTGTAAGTTTTCAGTAATCCGAAAATGGTGAATTGACTGTTCGCTTCTGGTCTTTTCACCATTTTCTATTTACTATTAACCATTCAACCCAGAGGAAAGAAATGGCAAAAGTAAATGCTGGCATCCTTGCGACGGGGCACAGTTATCCGAAAGGCATCTTGACGAATGCCGATCTGGAGAAGATGGTTGAGACCTCCGACGAGTGGATAACTTCTCGGACAGGAATCAAGCAGCGCAGAAAGGCCGCGCCCGGCGAGTACACATCGCTCTTTGCTGTACAGGCCGCCCGCGAAGCCATTGAGCGCGCTCGCATTGATCCTTCGGAGATTGATCTATTGATCTGTGCCACAGTTACGCCCGATCAGATTCTTCCTTCAACGGGCTGTCTGGTTCAGGCAGAGCTTGGAGCGAACAACGCCGCAGCGTTTGATATTGCCGCTGCCTGCTCAGGTTTTCTATATGGCCTTTCGATGGCGAACGGGTTGATTCGCACAGGTCAGGCTCGCTGCGCGCTCGTAATTGGCGCAGAGGTTCTGACGAAGTACGTTGATTATACGGACCGCTCTACGTGCGTGATATTCGGCGACGGAGCGGGCGCAGCTATCTTAGGTCCTGTTGATGGCGAGCGCGGAATCCTGGCTTCGCGCATTAAGTCAGACGGAAGATTCGCAGAGCACCTGTATGCGCCCGGCGGCGGAACGCGTCTTGGCTCTACGGCAGAGACAATCGCGCGCGGAGAGCATTACTTCAAGATGAAGGGCAACGAACTCTTCAAAGTCGCCGTGCGCTCGATGACGGATATTTCGCGCGAGGTTCTTGAACAGGCAGGAAAGAGTGCTGACGAGGTTGATCTCTTTATTCCGCATCAGGCGAATCAGAGAATCACGGATGCTGTTGCAAACAAGCTCGAAGTTGATTCCTCGCGCATCTATTCAAACATTTCAATGCACGGCAACACTTCTTCCGCTTCGATTCCAATTGCGCTGGACGAATGCGTTGAGGCTGGGCGCGTGAAAGAGGGCGATCTGATTTTGATGGCTTCGTTCGGCGGCGGCGTTACTTGGGGCGGAGTTTTAGTGCGCTGGTAGTTTTAAGAAGCTGTTTGAAGATTCCTATAAGAATGAATTATCTCGTGCGAATTGATGGCTAAAGGTCTAGCGTACATTTTCCCAGGGCAAGGCTCGCAGTATTCAGGAATGGGACGCGAGCTTGCTGAAAAATATAAGGCTTCGCGCCAGGTCTTTGAAGAGGCGGACGACGCGCTTGGGTTTTCAATCTCGCTCCTTTGCTTTGAGGGAACAGCCGAAGAGTTGCAGTTGACGGAGAACACGCAGCCAGCGATTCTCACGACCTCGATAGCAACCTTGCGCGCGATTGAAGATGAAGGATTCAAAGCGGCAGATTTCGTAGCAGGCCACAGTCTCGGCGAATACTCCGCGCTCGTTGCAGCCGGAGCTTTATCTTTGACAGATGCTGTGCGAACTGTTCGCTTGCGCGGGCGCTTCATGCAGGAGGCTACGCCCGTAGGCTCTGGCGCTATGGCCGCAGTGATTGGCGCAGATGTCGGCACGGTCGAAGAGGCTTGCAACGAAGCAGCGCAGAACGAAGTTTGCTCGCCAGCGAATATAAATTCGCCGAACCAGATTGTTATTGCGGGAAGCGCACAGGCCGTTGATAGAGCCGTCGCGCTTTTGAAAGAGCGTTGGGGCAAGCGAGCAATCAAATTGTCTGTGAGCGCGCCATTTCACTGTGCGCTGATGCTACCGGCGCAGGAAAGATTGGCTGCGGAGCTTGAAAAAATCGAGTTTAATGATTTACGTTTACCGCTAATCACAAACGTGGATGCTGCGGCAATCAGGCTGGGCATTGATGCGCGCGATGCGCTCATACGTCAAGTCTCATCGCCCGTGCGCTGGCTTGAATCGGTGCAGTTGTTGATTCAAGAAGGCGTTGAAATGTTCGTGGAAGTTGGACCGGGCAAAGTTTTGTGCGGTCTTGTGCGGCAGATTGAGCGCGGCGCTAGCTGCCTGAACTTGAGCGACGCAGAGACTCTTTCAGCGGCGAAGGCTGCGCTCGGTGAAGCGGCAGGCTCTTAAAAAATTTTCTTGGGTTTTTCATCATTCAAAGAGGAGCGAACTGGTTATGCCAGATCAACAAGAGATTGAAAATAAGGTGAAGCAGATTATCGTTGATGAGTTGGGCGTTGACGAAAACGAAGTCACTCCGAACGCGCGTTTCATTGACGACCTCGGCGCTGACTCTCTGGACACAGTCGAGCTAGTCATGCGCTTTGAAGAAGAGTTTGGAATTGAAATCCCCGACGAGGATGCAGAGAAGATTCAAAGCGTGCGCGATGCCTACAACTACATCGAGCAGCACAAAGCGAAATAAAAAGTGATGAGTACTGAGTACTGAGTGAAGTAGGTTTTCTACTTAGTCCTCAGTACTCAGTACTCATCACTGCTTTCAAAGGAGTATCAGTCTTGAAACGTCGCGTTGTGGTCACGGGTGTCGGGCTTGTCACGCCGGTCGGGAACTCTGTGGAAACCACCTGGTCTGCGCTCTTGCAGGGTCGTAGCGGCGTGGATTACATAAAGAAGTTCGACACGGAGCACCCGCACAAGTTTCCCGTGCGATTTGCAGCCGAAGTCAAAGACTTCGATCCGTTGCAGTTTATTGAGAAGAAGGAAGCGCGCAAGATGGGCGCTTTTATTCATTACGCAATAGCTGCGAGCGACGAGGCGATAAGAGATAGCGGGCTAGAGATTACGGATGAGAACGCCGAGCAGATCGGAACTTACATCAGCAGCGGCATAGGCGACTTCTGGGCCATTGAGCGCGAGCACTCGAAACTTCTAAACGATGGACCGGGCCGCGTCTCACCTTTCTTCATTCCGTCAGCGATTGTCAATCTAGCTTCGGGGCAGGTCTCAATTCGCCACGGCGCGAAAGGACCAAATTCAGCTACGGCAACAGCCTGCTCCGCTGGCGCGCACGCTATAGGCGACAGCTTCAGGATAATCGAGCGCGGCGATGCAGATGCGATGATCTGCGGCGGAGCGGAATCTGCGATCACGCCAATGTCTGTCGCGGGCTTTGCGGCTCTTCGCGCACTCTCCACACGCAACGACGACCCGCAGCACGCCTCTCGTCCATTCGAGCGAGACCGCAACGGGTTTGTGATTGGCGAGGGTGCAGGGATTGTAATTCTGGAAGAGTTGGAATCCGCTCGTCGGCGGGGAGCGCGAATCTACGCAGAGATAGTCGGCTACGGGATGACGGCAGATGCATTTCACATAACGATGCCGGACGAGACAGGCTCAGGCGCGATTCGCGTCATGCAGAAAACTTTGAAGGATGCGGGCGTTGAGCCGGAAGTTGTGGACTACATCAACGCGCACGGAACTTCAACGCCTTACAACGATAAGTTCGAGACCGTCGCAATCAAGAAAGCTTTTGGCGAACACGCCTACAAGCTTGCCGTTAGCTCTACGAAATCCATGACAGGTCACTTGCTCGGCGCGGCTGGCGGAATTGAAGGCGTCTTCTCAATTCTTTCTATCTATCATAAGAGAGTGCCGCCGACGATCAACTACGTCAACCCTGATCCAGATTGCGATCTCGATTACGTTCCAAACGAGCCGCGCGAGATGGAAGTCCGCTACGCCCTCTCAAACAGCTTCGGTTTTGGCGGAACGAACGCCGCGCTTCTGTTCAAACGATACGAGGAATAAATGGGCGAAGTCCGAGTAAGAGCCAAGCTCACCAACGCCATAGACGAAGCGCTCGTCAGGCGCGGTCAACTCGCGCGCGACGCCATTCGCAGTTACGAAGCGGATGCTCTGATTGATAGGGGCGCAGTTTCGTCAGTATTGCCTGTTCACGTAGTTCAACAACTCGGATTTCTGATTCGAGGGCAGAGAGTAGCGGAATACGCAGACGGTCGCCAGGAGGTTGTTGACGTAACAGAGCCTGTCGTTTTCGAGATTGATGGAAGAGATACGCTCGAAGAGACTTTCGTTCTTGGCGATGAAGTCTTGATCGGTCAGACAGTTTTGGAGAAGATGGATTTGATGGTTGATTGCGTCAATCAGCGAGTGATGAGGAATCCTGCGCACCCGGACCAGCCCGTTTCAAAAATCAAGAGAATCAAATGAAAATTATTGTTCTGATGAAGCAGGTCGCAAACAAGGATGCGATTCTGCGGATTAACAAAGAAGAGACATGGATTGAAGAGGGCGACCTGTCGTTTGAGGTCAACGAGTCGGACGGGTACGCGCTCGAAGAGGCTCTGCGTATAAAGGAGAAGACGGGAAGCGGCGAAGTCGTCGTCTGCTCGATGGGGCCGCAGCGCGTCAAAAGCGCTATCAAAGATGCTCTGGCTCGCGGAGCAGATCGCGCGATTCACGTCGTAGGCGATAACCTGCAACATCTCTCGCCCTTTGCTGCTGCGACAATTCTTGCCGAGGCAATTCGCAATGAACAGGCCGATCTGGTTTTGACAGGTTTGCAGTCGGACGATTACGGCTACGCGCAGACGGGCGTCATCATGGCAGAGCTTTTGGGTTTGCCGCACGCAACGATTGTCATTGAAGTTGACGCTTCGGGCGAGAGATTAAGAGTCAAGCGCGAACTGGAGAGCGGCTGGTATCAATGGTACGAGATGCCTCGCCCTGCGCTTCTGACGATTCAATCCGGCATCAGCCAGATTCGCTACGCCACTTTGAAAGGAATCATGGCCGCGAAGAAGAAAGAGATTAAAGAGGTCACGCCATCTTCCGATGCAGCCACCACGCGTCCTTCGCACCAGCGCATAGAAAAAATCTACTTTCCACAGAAAACAAAGCAGACGCAGTTTCTTGGTAACGGCGATGCTAAACGAGGTGCCGCTGAATTAGCAGAGAAATTGCGAACAGAAGCCAGGGTAATTTAATAACGAGCATTGAACGCCTTCGACGTGCTACATCCTCAGACCATTAAGAGGTGGCAATATGAACCCCGCAATTTGGGCTGCGATTATTGCAGCAACTGCTTCTATAGTTGTCGTTCTGATCCAAAAGCTTGTAAAAGATCGTGAGAAAAAAGTTCTGAACGTATTAGTGCAGCGCTCAATCGAGTGAGAGGTGGAATAGATAGCCCGGCTGCAAATCAGCCGATTGGGAGTACAATTCAATGTACAGGGTCGGCGAGAGATCTTGACACCGGGCTGCACCTTTGGTCAGCGGTTGAGGCGGGCGGCTTCGTTTGGTTCAAAGAAAATGAAATTTATGTTGACCGCAATGGTCGGTGGGAAGCAATGGTTTATGAGGATGGAGCAACCCAAGAATTTGCTATCTCCCTCTTTGTGGCGAATGATGATGCCCATCAACAAATCCTTGATTGGTTTCAGACAGGGATTGGCACTGGTCAATATCCCGAGTTAAGAAGAGTCGCAGGAACGCAGCGCCTGGATAGAGTTGACGGTCTCCGCCGCAATTAAGAATTTTGTAGTCTGCTAATAAATGAGACTCTTTATAACGAAGGAGTAAGAATGAGTAACGGGATTTTAGTCTTTACTGAACATCGAGCAGGCGCGTTGAATAAAACTTCGCTTGAGGCGATTGCCGCTGCGCAAAATTTAGGCTCGCAGTTGCAGCAAACTGTGGTGGCCGCTGTGCTAGGATCAAATGTGAATAATCTTGCGCAGGAGATTGCTCAGTATGATGTAAGCCGCGTCGTCTATGCCGAGAACGAGAAGCTTGCAGACTACACGCCTGACGGTTACACGGACGCTATGGAGCGGATTGTGCGCGACCTTAATCCGCAGCTTGTAGTGATGCCTCACACATATCTCGTGCGCGATTTCGCGCCAAAGCTTGCAGCGCGTTTCGGCAAAGGTCTAATCAGCGATTTGATACGCGTGCGTGTTGAGGACGGCAGAGCGACTTTCACCAGACGAATCTTTCTTGGCAAGATTGACGCCGATGTGGTTTCAGATAATGACCTTCCAGTGTTCATAACTTTTCAATCCGGCGCGTATCGCGGAGATCAAGCGACAAAGGGAAGCGGCGCGCAGGTCGAAACCATGAATGTCGAAGTCGGCGAGATTCGCATGAAGCCGGAAGCGCCGTTTCAGGAAGTGAAGCAAGCAGTTGACCTGACCAAGGCGGACATAATCGTGGCCGTCGGGCGCGGCATAAAGAGCAAAGATAATCTGGCTCTCGCCGAGAAGTTGGCGGAAGCTCTGGGCGGCGACCTTGCAGCATCACGTCCCATCTGCGATGCAGAGTGGCTTCCGATTGATCGTCAGATTGGTTCGTCAGGCCAAACGGTTGCGCCGAAACTCTACATAGCGCTCGGCATCTCCGGCGCGATTCAACATCTTGTTGGAATGAAGAACTCAGGCACAATCGTCGCAATCAACAAAGACCCTGAAGCGCCGATCTTCGATATAGCCGATTATGGAATCGTCGGCGATTTGTTTGAAGCAGTTCCTATATTGACTGAAGAGATAAAGAAATTGAAGGGGTAGCAGGTTGAAGTCAGTACCAACTGCGGTAGCCGGTGGGTCATAGTTAACTATAAAGTCGGAACTAGGAATGCGGAAGTGAAATCAAAGACTTTTCAGTTCCGCGCTCCTCCTGCAGCACTCATCATTTAACCTTACCCACCCGCTACCGCAGGTGGTACTGACTTAGTTTTTACCAAACAACGCCCGTATATCATTCAAAATATCGACAGGTTTCCAATCGTTTCCAGAATAGAGCTTGGCTATCTTCCCATCGGGCGCGATGAGCGCGGTCTGTAGTGAATGCACTATCTGATCTTTATCGGGAATGTAAGTGAAGCCGAAAAACTGCGCCATACGTTTCACCTCCGCCGCGTCTGCGGTCGCAAACTCCCAGTGAGAAAAAGTCTCTTTGTCATAATTGCCTGTGTGCGCCGCACCGTAACTGCGTAACACTTTCGGCGTGTCGTATTCAGGGTCGAAGCTGATGCTGATGAGATGCGTCTGCTTGTATATCGCAGGGTCTTTCTGAGCTTCCTGGTCAATGATGGCGAAGTTATTGCTCATCAACGTGCAGTATTCAGGCACGGGGCAGCGCGTGTAGATGAAGGTTAGAAGCAGAGCCTTGCCCTTGTACTGTGCAAGGTGAACGGGCTTACCATCCTGATTGATTAGATGGAAATCTGGAACGTCGTCGCCGGGTTTGAGCGTTGAAGAACTTTCAGGCGTCGTCGCACTCTGGGCCGCGCTCTTCTGAGTTATCACGACATCTTCCAGCCACGCAGAATCGTCCGTTACGACGAGCGTGGCCTGTATCTCGTCGCCGGGCTTCATCACGTCTAGCGGCCACGCATCCTTTAACTTGTAAGGCATGGTCATCGCTTCCATGTAGCCCTTTACCTCTTCGTGCGAGATGGTTGCGGTCTTGTTCGGTTTATCAACAGAGACGACCGTGCCTTTCAGTTCATACCGCTTGCCCTGCGGCTGCGGCTTGGATTGGCAAGCAGTCAGCAGAGCGCAGAGAAGCAAAATAAAAACTTTGCGTTTTTGCATCCTTTTACTTTGCGCTCCAGCGTGAAATTTTTCTCGCAAGAGCGCAAAGATGTTTTGTGATAGGTTGAATTTCATGTTTTGACTTAACGGCGTTGGAGTTGTTCTGTGTAGAGCATCTGGTACGTCCAGTAGTTCGGCAGAACTTTATAGACGTAGTCTTTCGATTGAGTGAATCCGATTTCGAGCACGTAGCGGTCCGGCTCATTTGAATGCGCGCGGGCAGTCCAGCGAGCGACATTGTCCTCGCCTCCGTTGTAAGAGGCTGCGACGGCCTGCGGCATGTCAGGGAATTGACGGAAGAGATTTCCCATGTACTGCGAGCCGAATAGAACAGCCATGCGCGGGTTGTAAAGATCATCCTGCCTGAAATCTTTTAAGTTCAACTGCGCAGCGATTGTGTTCGCAGTCGAGGAGATGAATTGAAGAAGGCCGCGCGCCGCCGCATTCGATTTAGCTTCCGCACGGAAGCGCGACTCCTGCCGCATGATTGAAAGAACGAATCGCGGGTCAACGCCGCGCGGGCTTGCGTACTCAAGAAGCGCGTCTCTGTAAGGAGCGGGATAGAGCATCTCCAACGCCTCGCGCGGAGCGAGTTCGAGAAGATAGTCGGAAGGGACCTTCTTCCAGAGCGGCTCTGCGTAACGAATCGCGTGATTGGCATTGTCGCCGCGCTTGAATAGAACGGCGAACGTGTATTGCGCGTCGCGCGAAAGCGTTGAAGAAGGAGCAGAAGCATTATTGCTCGCTGATGAATCAGATGCTTTCTTATCACCGGCTACCTCCGACGAGCCGAAAGCATTTTCAGCGACGGCGAGTTCCGGTGCGCCCTCGTCGTAAAGGCCAAGAAAGAGAAGCTCGTCTGCGATGGCTTTATGCGTTGGCGAACTGTTCGGATTAGCTTGATCGCCTGTCAGAACATTTTGTCTCCCCGTCTGAAGGAGTTGTCCCGTCGGGACGTTATTGTAAGCGGGAAGCTCCGAGTAAGCGCGGCGCACAATCTCCATCAACTCATTTCTCACAGCATCATCTTCAGTCAAACGAAGCGCGTTCTGTGCGGCGCGTCGAGCATCCTCAAATTGTCTGTTCGAGAGTGCTTTCTGAGCATCGGCGCGTAAAGCTTCCAGGTGTGCCTGAACAGTGCCGCGCGTCTTCTCATCCCGCGCAAGACCACGCAGACGCACGGTTGCGCGACCTCCGTAATATTCATTTCGCCCGTCTGGAATTGATAGGTAAGCGTTGACGGCCTCTTCAGTTCTTCCCAATTGTTCGAGAAGGTAAGCGCGCGTGAAAGCAATTTCAATCTGGCTTGTGCCGCCCGGAGTATTCGTTCCTCCAAGATTCGATTCATTATGAAGCGCGTCGAAATCCGAAAGAGCAGAAGCCCAAGCGCCTTGCGCCAGATGTATGCGCGCCTGAGAGAAGAGAGCGAGCGCTGCTCCTAATTGTCCCTTGAATCGTGCGCGCGCAGCTTCGGCCCACGAGAGAGCTTCCGCGTCGCGCCCAGCATCTCTGAACGTGTCAATGATGTTCAAGTATGGGCGCTCTGCATTAGTTCCACCGCCGTAGCGCTGCATATAACTTTTATAAGCATTGATAGCATCATCGAATCGTTTCAATCGAGAGTAAGCGCCGCCCGTAAAGTTCAGTGCGTCGCGCGCGTTCGAGCTATCTGGAAATTGAGTCGTGACCTTCTGGAAATAGTTGGTTGCTTCTTCATAGTTTCCTTCCTGATAAAAACCGCGCCCGATCATGTATAGGGCTTCGGGCACGCTTGAGCTTTGAGCGTATCGTTCTACGATTGCCTGATAATGGCGGCGCGCTCCTGCAAAGTCTCGGTTGAAGTTGTAGATTGCAGCGCGGCGCAGGTGCTCGCTCTCCGCAAGCTGCGGCGCGCTCTTCATTAAAGCCTCTTCGCTTCCGCTGTCTAATAGATCAAGCCCGCGCACGCCCGCCAGAGCGAAGTCATCGGGCTGCGAAGCATTCGGCAATTGCGTCACTAATTGGTTGAAAGCCTCTCGCGCAGCACCTTGTTGTCCGCTTTGCAGGTAAGCCTGGCCTATGAGCGCGAGCGCTTCGCGCGCGGAAGAGTTGCCTTTGGCGTCCGCGCGTGGACGAAACGTTTGAATTGCAGAAGCATAGTCCTTGCTCTCGAAGAAACTCTCGCCAAGTCGCGCTGTGACTGCATCGCGCAAGAGACTCGTCGGCGCAGTCGCAAGAAGCTGCCGCAACTTTTCCCGCTCAAGCGTGAGATCGCCCGTCGCGCGCGCAATCTCCGCCAGATGCCACAAAGCGTACTGCGAAAGAATCGAGTTGCGCGCTACGACCTTTTGATAACTTGCGGTCGCTGTCGATGCGTTACCCATTCGTTCTGAAAGACGACCAAGCAGGTAATCGTAGTTGTTCAAGGTGAAAGCAGAAGGGTCTGTTGCGCTGAGCGATTGAAGTTCCGCGAGAGCAGTCTTGTAATCCTTGCTCTCCACAGCAGAACGAATGTGGTCATGGCGCTCGCGCACACTTTGCGCAAAGAGATTCTGAGCAGTAAGAAGTAGAAAGATAATAGCGACGAGACAATAAAGCCTGTTCTGTTTCAGCATGTTTGCGATTATCGTTCAGTCTCGACGGATAACTCAAGCAGCGCTTTGGCGATGCTAATCGTTCAGCGAATTTATGCTAGGATTCGGCGAGACGATGAATCCGATGAAAATAGAATGTGAAAAAAAGAGAGCGCAATTATTGGATGGCGCACGCGTGGCCGAAGAGATAAAGCGCGAGGTCGCCGAAGATATTGAAAGGCTAAAGCGCGAGCATGGCGCTGTGCCTTGCCTTGTGGTCGTGCGTGTTGGCGAAGACCCTGCATCGCGTGTCTATGTTAGAAACAAAGTGCGAACCTCAGAAGCCCTGGGCTTGCGTTCCGAGCATCGTGCGCTCAAGGCTGAGACAACTACGGAAGAGTTGCTTAATCTCATCGAAGGTCTGAACGCGCGGGACGACGTTGATGGAATACTCGTGCAATTGCCTTTGCCGAAGGAGATTGATGAGCGGCGCGTGATTGAGGCTATTGATCCGGCGAAGGATGTTGACGGGTTTCATCCAATCAACGTTGGCCGTCTTTCGTTAGGCCAGGAGACGCTTGCGCCCTGCACGCCCGTGGGAATCATAGAGCTACTTGAGCGCAATGCAATTACTATCAGCGGCGCAAACTCCTGCATCGTCGGGCGCAGCCAGATTGTGGGCCGCCCCGTCGCACAACTCCTCTTGCAACGCGATGCGACTGTCATCATCTGTCATTCACGAACACGCGACCTTTCATCAATCACCCGGCAGGCGGACGTACTCATCGCAGCAATCGGGCGACCGGGTTTCATCAAAGGAGAACATATCAAGCCGGGGGCGACTGTGATTGATGTTGGAATCAATAGGGTGACGGATGAAGCACAGGCGCGTGAGTTGTTTGGCGAGGAAGCAGAGAAGCGAATCGAGATTATAAGAGCGCGCGGTTACACGCTCGTTGGAGATGTGCATCCGGCGGAAGCGGACCAGGTTGCGGGCAGGCGAACGCCTGTTCCCGGCGGCGTTGGATTGTTGACCGTTGCGGCGTTGATGAGAAATACGTTGAAGGCTGCGCGTTGGCGGCGTGGGTTGTGAAAAGAGGAGTTTATCAAAGGGCTTTTAGTAAAGAAGAGTTTTAATGCAGAGGGCATAGAGAGAAGCGCAGAGAACGCCGAAAGAGAGAGAGATGTTAAGAGTCGGTTTGACGGGTTCGATTGGAGTTGGAAAGTCTTTCGTCTCTTCTGTGTTCACTGAGCTTGGCTGTCATGTGCTGGATGCTGACAGGACTGCGCGTGATGTTGTTGCGCCGGGAGCGCCGGGCCTCAGCGCTGTGGTCGAAGCTTTCGGAGATGAAATCTTGCAGTCGGATGGGACGCTCGACCGCGCGCGTTTGGGCGCGATAGTTTTTGAGGACGAGAAAAAACGGCTGCTCTTAAATTCTATACTGCACCCGTTTATAATCGCCGCGCAGGACGAACAGTTGCGTGATTGGGAGAGTGAGGACGCGCGAGGAATCGCCATAGTTGACGCGGCGCTGATGATTGAGTCCGGTGGCTACAAGCGTTTTGATAAACTGATCGTTGTGCATTGCACAGCCAAAGAGCGAGAAGTGATAAGATAGCTTTCGGTTCTATTATGTCTATCAGGACGAGACAAAAGCGTAAGAGAGTCTTCAGAAGATGGGGAACGCCCGTCGCCTCCCTGCTTCTTGTCGTGATGGCTTTGACTAGCGGCTGTTTTTTAGACCAGGAGGTTGAGCAGTATTACGGTCGTGCGGTCGCTCCACACTCGCAGGAGTTTCGTTGGAGCGACGGTGGATTGCCGCAGGTCTTCGATCCTGCTCTTGCGGCTGTTCCGCCAGACACGGATGCCGTGCGCGCGATGTTCGAGGGGCTGACCGAATATGACCCGAAGACGCTTGTGCCCGTGCCCGGTGTTGCAACGCGGTGGGAGTCTTCTACAGATAATCGTGAGTGGACCTTTTATCTACGCCACGATGCGCGCTGGTCAAACAACGACGCGGTCACGGCGCATGATTTCGTTCGCTCGTGGCAGCGTACCTTGCAACTAGGAGAACGCGCGCCTCACGCACGGCTCTTGAAAAATATAGAGGGCGCAATGCCCGTTGCTGCAAACAGCCAGCCGCAGCCTTCAACGGAAGCGCAAGCGAACACTCCACGCGAACAGAACGGGAAAGAGGAAGCGAAGAAGGAAACGAAACCGGAAGCGCCGCCGCAGCCGAAATTCGGAGTCGAGGCGATTGACGATTACACTCTGCGTGTGCGCCTGGTCGAGCCTGATCCAAACTTTCCAGCGCTTGTCTCTCATCCAGTCTTTCGCCCGGTCCATAATGTTGACGACATTTCAGCGATCATAAATGCTTCAGCCTCACAGCGCCCTATCTCTAACGGTGCTTTTCAGTTGTCGAAGGTTGGAGCGGACGGCGTTCTGCTTGAGCGCGCGAAGAACTATTGGGACTCGCAGGCAGTATCTCTACAGCGCGTGCAGTTTGTTCCGGCTCAAGATGCGGAGACGGCACTGTTGGCCTACCGCGCGGGCGAAGTTGACGCCGTAACGAACGCAGGCTTTGAGCCGTTGGCTATAAAACTGCTTGCGCCGTACAAAGATTTTCGGCGCGCAACTTTTGGCGCTCTTACCTATTACAGCTTTAACATGTCGCACGCTCCGTTTGATGACGTTCGCGTGCGCGAGGCTCTGACGATTGCGATTGACCGCGACCGCATAAGCGAGGACGAGATGGGCGGCGCAACCGAGCCTGCCAAAAAGTTTCTGCCCACAGAGATGACTGCGGCTGTGGATGCGAACCATGCTCAAACTCCGCAAATTGAGCGTGACCTTGTGCGCGCTAAAAAGCTATTGGCTGATGCGGGCTTTCCAAATGGTAAGGATTTCCCGAAGATAAGATTGCTGGTCAACCGCAACGCACAACAGCGCGAAGTGGCAGAGTCAGTCGCAAGCGTGTGGCATGGCGCGCTCGGCATTGAGACGGAGATTGTTCTGAAGGATTGGAACGACTATGAGCTTGCGTTTCGATCAGGCGATTACGACGTGGCGCGGCGAAGTTACGTCATGCAGACCTTGGATGAATCGGACAACCTGCGCGAGATGCTCGAACAGGATGCAGCCTCCTTGAATCCTTCTCAGCAAACAGGAGCGCAGCTTCGCAGCCTCTTATTCACTGGTCAAGCCTTATGTCGCGGGCTTTGATACGAACCTGCTCGACGCGCCGTCACTAAAGCGCGTTCGCATAGACACAACCTGGCAGAAGCCGCCGCAGGCTTTGATAATCTGGTTGAAGACAGGCGAGTGATGACGAAGGGGAGCGAGCCGGGCGTGCGCGTGCAACTCTGCGCTCCATTTTTCGCATCCGTAAATCATTCCTGTTCTGAGCGTCAAGCTTATCTTGATTGCCGAAGCCCCTGCGTGATAACGTGATGCTCAAGACGAGACGTTGTGCCAAAAGAAGTTTGTTCTCCCTTGTTTCGGTTTAGAATTACGGGAAGCGCGCGAGAGCTTTAACTGTCCGCGCTCAAGTCTTCAGCAAGAGGAGTTATAACTCATGTCCTTTTTACGCTCCGCGCAGTTTAATCTAGCAATCGCTTTAGTCTCGCTCTCGCTTCTAGCAATCGGATGCTCTGTTTCGGCTGGTAACGATCCGTATTTCGGACGAACCGCACCACCGCAGAACCACACGCTGCACTACGTGACAGGTTCTGAGGTCGAATCCCTTGACCCGCAGGTCGGTACGGGCCAACCGGACACGCGCATCTACATGGCGCTTTTCGAGGGGCTTGTCGAATATGGTCCGAAGACCACGTTGCCTATACCGGGCGTCGCGGAGAAGTGGGATTTGAATAAGGATTCATCCGAGTTCGTCTTTCACCTGCGCCACGATGCGCGCTGGTCAAATGGCGATCCGATTACGGCAGATGATTTCGTCTATTCATTCCGGCGAGGATTCTCGCCAGCGCAAGCCTCGCGCGCAGCCTACCTGGGCTATTACATCAAATACGCCGAAGCCTACAACGAGGGCGCTGTCTTCGTGCGTGATCCGAAACCGAATGCGCAGGGCGAATACACTTATGTGCTCGAAAAGGATGTGAAGCCTGAAGCGACGGGCATAGAGGCTGCGACTGAACGCGCGCCCGAAGGCGAAGACGCTTCGCTTGATACTCCATTTCATCATTTCATGCACGCGCCTTCGCGCCTTGTTCTTCCCGGAGATGAAAAAGATCGCGCGGAAGAGATTAATAAAGACCCTAAGTTGAAAGCTG
This sequence comes from Acidobacteriota bacterium, assembly GCA_003222945.1. Lineage (GTDB taxonomy): Bacteria > Acidobacteriota > Blastocatellia > Pyrinomonadales > Pyrinomonadaceae > QHXM01. The sequence continues at coordinate 4,688 of QHXM01000242.1, read as the reverse complement.
CTGTCGCAGGCAAGGAGTTTGTTCCCGTCAAGGCTGAAGACATAGGCGTCGAGCCAATTGACCCTTACACGCTCCGCGTAACTTTAACGCAGCCCGCGCCGTTCTTCATCAAACTCATGGCGCACCAGTTCTTCCGCGTCGTGCCGAAGAAAGCGATTGAGCAGTACAAGGACACCTGGACGCAGCCCGGCCACATCATCTGTAGTGGTCCGTTCGTGCTAAAGGAGTGGAAACCTTATAACCGCGTCGTGGTGGAACGCAACCCTTATTATTGGGATAAGACAGAATATTGGAAGCAGTCGCCGACGGGCGAAAAGATAGAGCAGATCATCTATTACCCGCTTCAGGATAATTCGACGATTATGAATCTTTACAAGTCCGGCGAGATTGACGCATTTCTCAATCACACTGTCCCGAAAGCCTGGCTGGACGTAATCATTCCGAAGCGCGATTACATGGACGCGCCCGAAAATGCGATTGACTATTATGACTTCAATTGCAAGAAGCCGCCTATGACGGACGCTCGTGTTCGCAAAGCTTTCAACCTTGCGGTTGATAAAGAGGCTTATGCTAAGTGGCGAAAGATCGTGAAACCCGCCTCCACCTTCGTTCCCGCAGGAATTTTCCCAAGCTACCCGACGCCGCAGGCGGAACTATTCAATCCGCAGAAGTCAAGACAACTGCTCGCAGAGGCTGGCTATGCGGACGCTCACGGCAATTACGATCCGAAGAAGTTTCCCGTCAACGATGTCGAGTTGACTTACAACCCTGACGGCTCGAACGGCGAGATTGCCGAGTGGGTGCAGGCGCAGTGGAAACAGAATTTACAACTTACAATCCCGCTCAAGGCTCTGGAGTTCAGAACGTTTCTCACCGCGCGTCCGAAGGGCGAGTTCAAGGGGATAGCGCGCGATGGCTGGGTTGGAGATTACATGGACCCGTTCACTTATCTTGGTCTCTTCGCAAGCGGTGCTGGAGATAACGGAACGCAGTGGACCGATCCGAAGTTTGACAAAATGTTGGATGACGCCAACCGGATTCCTGATCCGCAAGAGCGCTACAATGCTCTGGCAAAGGCTGAAGCTTACCTGCTCGACCAACAGCCTTTCCTTCTTCTCTCCATTCCCAAAGTTAACTGGATGAAGAAGCCTTACGTGAAGGATATGTTTCCGAATCCGGGAACGCTGCACGCGTGGAAGTTTGTTTACATTGAGACAGACCAGTCGCGCTGGGATCAGGGAACGCCCGACATGACAGGCGAGGAGTTGGGTCTTGCAGACTGGCAGAAGGAGCAGACAGCGTCCGCGCGCTAATCTGCTAAATCTGGAAGAGGGTTCATCATGCTGCGCTTTATCATTCGCCGCCTTATAGTCATCGTGCCGATGGTGCTGATCGTCGTCACCTTGACGTGGGGACTGATTCGCCTTGCGCCCGGCAACTTCTACACGGGCGAAAAGAGAATCCCGAAGGCAATTGAAAAGAACATACGCGAAAAGTATGGATTGAACAGGCCCTGGTACGTGCAGTACGGCAAGATGATGGGCAGCGTGCTGCGCGGCGATTTCGGAATGTCGCTCACCTACCCGGGGCAATCCGTTAATCAAATTCTGTGGAGCACTCTTCCAGTCTCGGCAACGCTCGGCTTGCTCGCTTACATTCTTGCGCTTGCTGTAGGAGTGACTACTGGAACGATTGCCGCACTCAAGCAGAATTCAAAATGGGATTACGCATCAATGGCTTTTGCCATGCTCGGCATCTCGATTCCAAACTTTGTGCTTGGACCGCTTCTAGTGCTTCTATTCTCGCTCACGCTCTTTTGGCTTCCGCCTGCGCTCTGGGGCGGCGGCTCGCCCGCAAATCTTATCCTGCCTGTCTTGACGCTCTCAGCCATCTATATGGCTTTCATAGCGCGTCTGACACGCTCTGGAATGCTGGAAGTCCTGCGCTCAGATTATGTGCGGACGGCGCGTGCCAAAGGGTTGAGCGAGGTTCAGGTTGTCTTTCGTCACGTGCTAAGGGGCGGCATCATGCCTGTCGTTTCTTTTTCCGGTCCAGCGCTCGCGTTTCTGATTGCGGGAACTGTCGTGGTCGAACGGGTCTTCGCGCTGCCCGGGCTTGGAAACTATTTCATCAACGCAAACTTTGCGCGCGACGAGCCGCTAATCATTGGCATAGTCGCTTTCATCTCAATCGCGGTTCTGATCTTCAACCTGCTGGTTGACATAGGCTATGCATACATTGATCCGCGCATACGGTACTGAAACGCTATGAAAGACGAACGACAAGAATCCGATGCAAGACAAACGGGAACAGAGCCAGCCCTGACTCCGCTCGGTACGCCACAGGAGCCTCCCATTCGTGCGCGCGAAGGCGACATCATACACACTTCGCCTGAGTTGGCCGTCGGAGAAGCTGACGTGCGTTCAGCAGAGCATGGCGCAGAACTTGTCGCAGGCACTTCTTTGTGGAAAGACGCATGGCGAAGGCTTCTAAAGAACAAACTCGCAGTGTTCGGATTGGCCGTAACGATCTTCATCATCCTTGCTTCAATCGTCGGTCCACTAATAATAAGAAAGACCACTGGCTTCACTTACGACTTCATTCCACCCGACGTGAATCTTGAACGCTCGTTCGCGCCCTTCACATCGCCCGACGGCGCATTCTCATGGGCGCATCCTATGGGCACGGATGATTCTGGACGCGATGTGCTTGCTCGTGTGCTGGATGGCGGGCGCATCTCTCTTATGGTCGGATTGGTCTCAACTATTGTCTCGCTCATCATAGGCATTAGCTACGGCGCTGTTTCAGGCTACTTCGGCGGACGCTTGGACGATTTAATGATGCGCGTAGTTGATGTGCTCTACTCGCTGCCTTACATAATGATCGTCATAGTGCTTCTCTCCTTCTTCAAGGGAGCGAGCGCCCCTGTATTTCTTACGAAGATTGTCAGCTACTTTGGCGGAGGCCAGGATGTAGTTCAGTTGGTCCTGCTTTTTATGGCGCTCGGCGCTGTTTCATGGCTCACGATGGCGCGCATTGTTCGCGGGCAGGTGATGTCTCTGAAGAATCAGGAATTCGTGCTCGCGGCCAAAGCCACAGGTGTTTCGCAAAGGAGAATAATCTTTCGTCACCTTGTGCCGAACACCCTTGGTCCGGTGATCGTCTATGCGACGTTGACCGTTCCATCCGTGATGTTGACCGAAGCGTTCCTTTCGTTCTTAGGTCTTGGCGTGCAGCCGCCACACGCATCATGGGGAAGCCTTGCTTCAGAAGGAATCAAGAACATTGCAATCTTCCCCTGGCAACTGATCTTTCCCGGAGTGACTATGGCGCTCGCGCTCTTCTCCTTAAATTTCCTGGGCGATGGATTGCGCGACGCCCTCGACCCGCAGATGAGAAAGGTGTGACGATTTTGGATTTTAGATTTTGGATTGAAACCATTGATATTTATCCGGGCGAGACGCTCGGCCTGGTGGGTGAATCCGGCTGCGGAAAATCAACTCTGGGTCGCGCGATTCTTCGTCTTACAGAACCGACTGGCGGACAGGTGCTCTTTCGCGGCAAAGACCTCGCGCACCTTTCGCAAAGAGAGATGCGCGACGAGCGCAAGCATCTACAGATGATCTTTCAAGACCCAATGACCTCGCTCAACCCGTTCATGCGAATCTCAAAACAGTTGATGGAGATGACCGAGCTTCATTTAGGTTACACGAAAGATCAGGCTTATGAACATGCTGTGAAGATGCTTGAAACGGTCGGCATCCCGGACGCACGCGCTCGCGCTGATAGCTACCCGCATGAGTTTTCCGGCGGGATGCGACAGCGTGTGATGATCGCAATGGCGCTTTCGTGCGAGCCTGAGTTGTTGATTGCGGACGAGCCTACGACTGCCCTGGACGTGACGATTCAAGCGCAGATTCTTGAGTTGATAAAGAAGTTGAAGCAGGATACGGGCACGAGCGTCATTCTCATCACGCACGATCTAGGGGTCGTAGCAGGAATGACGGACCACATACTTGTTATGTATGCCGGAAAGATTTTTGAACAAGCGCAGACGCGCGAACTCTTCGCTTGTCCGGGCAACCCTTACACGAAGGGGTTGCTGCGCTCAGTTCCAGACCCTACGGCAGAGCAGGGCGCGCTCTACCAGATTCCGGGACTCCCGCCCGATGTCGCGCATCTTCCGCCCGGTTGTCCCTTCGCTCCGCGCTGCGAGCGAGCCGAAGAGATTTGTCGTCAGGAGTTTCCTCCTTTCGTGAAATTGAATGAAGAACACTACTCGCTCTGCCATTTCGCAGAAGAGGTTTATGCAAAATCCTGTAGCGAGCGTGATGCGCGCAAGTCTATGAATCAAACAACTGTGCAGGAAGAGAACGCCTGATGAGCCAACAGCCGACAACTATTCCACAAGAGCGAGGTGCAATGCCTCCGCCAATCGAACGCGAGAAGGGGAGCGAGCTTCTGGCGCTGCGCGATCTTAAAGTCCATTTCGATCTTGGCGGTGGAGGACTGCTGAGCAAGCTCACGGGAAACAATTCGGTTAAGCGAGTTGTCAAAGCTGTTGACGGCGTAACCATTGATATTTATCCGGGCGAGACGCTCGGCCTGGTGGGTGAATCCGGCTGCGGAAAATCAACTCTGGGTCGCGCGATTCTTCGTCTTACAGAACCGACTGGCGGACAGGTGCT
>QHXM01000060.1 GCA_003222945.1 Acidobacteriota bacterium | reverse complement strand
AAAGCGACGAGCAATAGACGAAGACTTCTCCGACATTGAAACCGTTAGCCGCAAGATTGATGGCAGGCTGAGCGAGTCTTTCGAGAGGAACTTTACCGCCATACTCTTTTAGCGCCAGGTCAAGCATTCGCCCCAGACCGGGCACAGCTACAGACATTGGTCCGGTCTTTGGCACCCAGGGGAGCATCACACCTTTCGGGTAGATATATTCCTCTGAGGCAAGCGAAGAAATTTTACCGCGTCCGTCCAAGACAACCGTCGAATCCGCTTTACCCTTCGGCGCAATCATCATGAATCCGCCGCCGCCCAAGCTGGATGCGAACGGCTCAACAACGCCGAGCGTTAACGAGACGGCTATTGCCGCTTCGACCGCGTTCGCGCCGTAGGCCAGAGCTTCACGCCCTGCTTCGGCTGCGAGCGGGTGCGCGGCTACAACCATACCTTGCCTTGAGCGAGCGACTTTCATCAGGCGGCAATAGTACCACACATAAGCGTTGCACTTATTCGCTTGAATCTCAGTTTAAGTATGAACCCTAGCTTAAAAGAGTATGTCGAAGCCGCCGGTGAAAAATCGGCGATAGGGCGCGAAGAACTGACCGAGCTGCGGGTCTGCAAGGTTTGCGTGAACGTCGCGCGGGTTGAAATGGTCCGTCAGGTTAAAGCCACGCAAGGACAATCGCACGCCGTACTTTTTCGTCACCTGAAACTCTTTGGCAAACTCCGCATCGAGCGAGACGAATGCGGGAAAGCGCGTCCGGTCAGAGTTGCGCTCGCCCACGAAGTTCTGCTCTGCATCCACGACAGAATAAGGAAACCCTGTTCGCGCCTCCAGGATTGGCGAGACCGTGACGCGATGCGGCAGATGAATTGTGCCCCACGCGATCAGCCGGTTCGGAACGTCTGTCGGAGAGTTTGAGTATTGATTGGCGCGAATGACGGGCTGACCGAAGTCTCCAAAGTAGCTGTTGAAATCATTCAGGTCTCCGCGCGCACGCGAGCGCACGTAGGAGACGAATATCTCGTCCTTGTTCGGAAGACGAAAGCGCGCGGTCAACTCAAGAGCGCGATAGGTGGCCTGTCCTGCGGAGCGAAGAACTATGCCGCTGCGCCCTCTGAAATCAAGCTCAGGGTTGACGATGTAGATGTGATTGGTCCGGCTCGCTGTAAGATTCGCGCGCAGGTTAAGCCAGGGCGTTACGATCTGATCCAACTGTATATTCCATCTCAAATTCTCAGGAACGAAGCCCGCAGTCGTAGGTCTTCTTCTGAAATCGAGCGGCTCAACCGGCGCAGTGTCAACGAGCACGTTGAAGAAGTGCGTGCTATCAATCTCCGTCACGCCGTCCGCACTATAGCGCGTCACAGTGCGCGAAGGATAGCGCGCGAAGCTGCGAAGGTTCAGTGGAACTTTGTCATAGAAGAGTCCTATGCCTCCGCGAAGCACGGTCCGGTCGCCTTCAAACGGAGACCAGGCGAAGCCAAAGCGCGGCGATAGATTCATCTCCTCGGCGATGCGCTGGTCCTCGTAGCGCAAGCCAAGATCGAAACTTAAGTTAGGGCGAACGAATAAGCGGTCCTGCGCGAATCCAACGTACTCGTGGTTGTCTGCTTCAATCAGCCTCGGCGCTCTAAAGACAATGCGCTCGGCCAGCGTTCCGTCCTCGCGTAAGATGTTCACGGGGCGCGCTTCGTAAGTCAAACTGCTCGTGACGCTGTTGAAATCAACTCCTACTTTGATCTCGTGTCTCATGAGCAGAAATTTTTCAGTCGGGAATGTATAGACCTCGAATAGCTCAAGGCGGCGCGAATGTCTGTCTTGCGTTGCGAAGTAGTTGCCAAGCTCTATGGTCGGCGTCAGCGTCTGCTCATTCGCTCCTTGTCCCCAAACATTTGCGTTGAATCGTTTGAAAGAGAAGGACGATTCAAGCAGCCCACCAAGAATCTCGAAATGGTCGCGCGCCGTGAAGACGTAATTCTTCTGCCTGTAGTTTGGCGTCACACCTTGCGGGCGGAAGAAGTCTAGGTTGACGAACTGGTCGCGCTCAGGGAAATAGCCAAGGGTGAAAGCCTGCGTGTGGCGATGGCTTAAGATCAAATCGAACTGCGAAAAGTAGCTCTGCGATTCCGTCTTCGTTTCGTTCTCAGGAAAAGAGAGTCCGCGAACGGGCTGCTTCGCAATAGTGTAGGTGAGGGATTGCGAGAGAAAGAGCTTGTCTTTTATCAACGGTCCATTGAAGTTCAGTCGCGGAGTATCTTCGGCAATGCCAACGATCTTGCCTCCCTTGAATCGCAGGTCCGGGAAAAAATCGTTCAACTCTACGTGCCAGCTATCGCCGCCGCGTCTCGTTTCAACTTTCGTGACGCCGCCTATGAACTGACCGTACTCCGCCGTGTAAGGTTGCTGAAAGACCTGCACGGATTCGACTGAATCAATCGGAAGATTCAATCGAAAGTTTCCGCTCGATGGGTCAGAAGCGTTAAGGCCGTTGACAAGAAGCGCGCTCTGCTGTTCGGTCGCGCCCGCTATGCTTATCTCACCCGTCGGAGAGCGAATGACTCCGGGCACGAGCGGCAGCGCTTCATCAACGCGCGCAGTTGCGAGCGGCAGGCGTTGAAGGGCGTTGCGCTGAAGATTGCCCGACGCCGTTGACGCTCCTGATTCAACCGTCATCGCTTCATCGGGCGTAGTTGAGATGGTCACGTTCTCTGCTACAGATGCAACTGAGAGCGTGACGGCAATCTCTGTGAGCGTACCTTCCTTTATGATGACCGTTTCTTTCGTGAGCGTCTCAAAGCCTTTGCTCTCGACGCGAAGCTTGTAAGCGGCAGACGGAATTGTGCCTGCGAAATCCGCAACGCCGCGCTCGTCTGTCGTCGCGGTCGCTACGAGCGCAGATGCAGAACTGAAAAGCTGAACGCTCGCGCCCGGCAGTGCGCGCTGCCCGGCGTCCGTCACAGTTACGCGCAGGGCAGTTGGAGTGGTTGTTGTTTGCTGTGCGCAGACGGGAGCGCAGATAAATAAGATTACAAGCAGGCAGAAGAGAAAGAGTGCGGAGCTTGAAGATTGCAAGCTACGAGGGAACGGAAATTTTTTATCAATAAGCTGCATGAACACGAGTCTGGGATTCTTTTACGGCGATGCTACGGTCTATATTTTGGTTAACCCGTCAAACCTATAACATATCCTAAAAATCTCTCAGCGCAAAATCCCTTTAGAAGTCTATCTCGAACTTGCCGCGCACGCTCGTGCCAAGGCTATTGTAGAACTCGCCTAAATGTGCGCTCGCCGTATTGTTCTGGACATCGCGCGGGTTGAAATGGTTCGTCAGGTTGAAGACCGCTGCGCCAATGCGTGCGCGTTTTCCGCCGAAGCGCGGAACGAAGTCCGGGATTTTGAAATCTTTCGTGACTTGCAGGTCCAGCGAAACGTAAGTCGGAAAACGCCCTGCACGATCTCTCGCGCCAACAAACTCAAGCCGCTCGTTGATGAGCGAGAAAGGAAAGCCCGAACGAATCTCTATCGAAGGAGAAACTATCAGACCGAAGCGCGCCTTTATCTGGCCGTAGGCTAAGAAACGATGGGGCGCGTCGAATGGCAGTGGTGCGTACTCGTTCGGTTGAATGACAAGAGCCGGAGTGTCGCCCAGGAAATTATCAATCGTGTTCAGATCGCCTTCCGTCTTAGACCAGGTGTAAGAGGCGGTCCAGTTGCCGACGCGAGGGCTAAAGTAGGTTGCGAGCAGTTGTATCTCTTTATACTGAGAACGACCCAGAGGAGTCAGAACGAGTCTTCCTGTGTTGAGTCTTCCCATGCGCGGCACAATTATCAGATCGTTCTTCGTTGAGCGCTGCATGTAGCCTATGCGCGCCGTCAAGTCCTTCGTCAACTCGCGGTCGAGTTGCAAATTCCACCTGATGCTGTACGGGTCTTGCTGAAGATTCTCCACGCGGTTTTTGAAACGTCGCGGACCGTCAAGAATCGTCGTGCCGTCTGCGGCAAACGTAGTGACGATGCGACGGGGCATCTGCGTAAAACTCTTCGAGCGCGAGACTGCATCAGCAGAAGAAGCGAAGAGAGCATCATCCTCGTCCGTATCGAACTCGAAATTTCCTACAGAGAGCGGGACGCGGTCGTAGAAGAGTCCTACGCCTCCGCGCAAAACGGTCCGGTCGCCTTTGAAGGGCAGATAAAGGAAGGAAAGACGCGGCGCAAAGTTATCATGTTTCGCAATACTGTCGCGGTCAAAGCGAAAGCCAGCATCAACCGTCAGCCTCTTATTAACTACCCAGCGGTCTTGTATGAAGGCGGCGACTTCGTTAGTCGTGCGCGAGACCTTCCCGTCGCCAGCAAAGTCTATGCGCTCGGTTAAGGTGTTGTCGCTGCGTCGAATCAGAATCGAGCGGTCGTGAAAGAGTCCAGACACGCTAGTCTTATTAAACTCAGCGCCGAGCTTTACAGAGTGCTGACCTTCAAAGTTTAAGGGTCTTGCGAAGTATGTCTCTTGCCATTGAATCCTTCTTGATTGTCGGCTCGAATCCGCGAAATAGTTGCCGCTGTTCCCATCAGGACGCACGGTCATAGGCTGAGCGCCTTGAGCGAAGACATCAACGTCTAAGGTTCTGTAACTGAGGCTTGAAGTAAGAAACGATGCATCACCAAAGATCATCTGCTCTGAAAGTGAAAAGAGCGCGCCCGCCTCTTTCAGATTCGGCGTGACCTCCTGCGGGTTGAAAGTATTCAAGCCTAGAAAGTGTGCTCTTTCGGGAAAGAAGGCTGCGATGAACTTAAGCCGGTTGGCTTTGTTAATGTTTAGATCAATCTGCGTGAAGGAGTTGATGTTCTCCGAGGTTGTATCGTTGTGCGGCTCAGGCAGGCTCGTCACGCGAGCGCGCGTAAAGCGGTATTCAAACGATTGCAGAAAGAAGAGGCGATCTTTAATGACTGGACCGCTCAAAGTCAGGCGCGGTCTGAAAGAATCAAGCTTTCCGCCGATGATGTTGCGAAAGGTCGGGAAAAAGCGCGTGGCGTTTACCTTGAATTTATTGTCGCCGCCTTTCGTCTCCAGGTTCGTAGCGCCGCCAGTCAATCGTCCAAACTCCGCCGAATAAGGGTTCTCTTCAATCTGCACGCTCTGTGCTGCTTCGAGCGGAATGTCGAAAGCCAGATTGCCTGTGACCGGATCGGTAACGTCCGCGCCGTTCACGGTGTAAGCACTCTGGCCCGCTCGCGCGCCCTTCAGGTGATCGCCTCCGTCTTTGTCTCGCACGACGCCGGGCGTGAGCAACATAGCGCTCTGATAATTCTCCGCGCGAAGAGGCATGTCCGCGAGCGTCTTTGAGCGAATGGTGTTCGCTGTTGTAGTCTCGCCTCGGCTCAGTATGCCTTCCTCGTCGCGTATCGTTACGCTTTCGGAGACAGTGGCCGTCATAACGATGTCTAGATCGAGAGTTGCGCCAGCCGAGAGTTTTATCTCCTTCGTGAAGGTTGAAAAGCCCGTTGCCTCTGCCGTCAAAAGGTAAGATGCTTCTGGAAGGTCCGTGAAGATGAAGTTGCCAGCTTCGTCTGTAGTTGCCTTGAATATCTTATCAGGCACGTCCAGATTGGTGAGTGTCAATCGCGCTCCTGCGAGCAGGACTGATCGCGCATTCACATCTCCATTTGTAGCGCTTACAGTTCCTTTGATACTTCCCGCAGTAGAGTCTGCAAGCACGGTTGCGACTTGCGATATTGAGAAGAGGAGGAGCGCGACAGCGGCGCAGAACAGAGTTACAGTTCTTAGGCGTCTTCGATTACGCATAGGGGCATTCCTGATAAAATCAACTTGATTATGTCTTTGATTGGGGGCAAAGGCTCGTATAGTCCTGATTCGGGCGGTACGTACTGGCAGCCCGAATTGAGGCTGTCAATAAATTAAAAGCAACTCTCTACTTCAAAATCCGCGACGACTCAAGAAAGTCTGGAGTCTATCTCTTAACCGCCTCGCAGAAATCACCGACCGGCTCATCCAGAAGCCCGTCACGACGATAGGCCGCCAGGCCGCGAAGCGTTAACTCTCGAACAAGCTTGGCTAGCTTTAAGTTATGCTCGTGCGCAATCGCCTCTAGTTCCATCAACACATCAAGACGCAGGCTTGTCCCTACGTGCACGTTGATATGCTTTGTCTCGGCGCGCGGCACGCACTGGGATTTCTCTAACTCAAGTTCTCGTACACTCATCCCTTTTATCCTCTGGGCTGGTCTTAGAAAATAATTTTTTCAAGGAAGAAGCCAGGAATGCGCTCTTTAGTCAATTCGGAGAAACGATGAATGCACAGCTTATGCCAGAAGCGCCGTCGTTTGGTCTGAGGCTTTTCTCTTTCCATTATTGTAGAATGTGGCGGACTGGACGGAGCGGCACTTGTGGCTTTTTGTATCCGCCTGAGTAAAAAAGCCTCACACGGATGAGATTCAGGACTGCTTTTTAGAGGGCAAGGGTGTTCCGCTCGCGGCGCGCGCTGCTATCATTCGCGTGGCTTAAGAACTGGTTGATAAGTGCAAGCAGCTAACAAATCCCATATGCAGACTGCTGCTGATTAGACGAAATTAAGAGTTTCATAGACGACTCTTGCTTATGCGCTTCAAAGGAGTGGAATAAGAGATGCCTACAAGCGAGCGGTTAAGTGATTATGGCATTAAGCCATCGGTTGAACCTATGACGCTGAACAGTAAGAGCGGGCGATTACTATATTACGCGGCAGCCGTTGTGCTCGTCGCTGTGGCTGCGCTTTTCGCAGACCTTCTGTGGCCTTTGGTTGACAGGGCTGCTTCGGCGCTCTTTTTAGCGGCCATCATGATCGCAGCGTTCTATGGAGGCTTCGGGCCTGGGCTTTTCGCTACGCTCCTTTCCCTCCTTGCTATGGACTATTTCTTTGTCCCGCCTTTCTACAAAATTGAACTCACGCTCGCAAACCTCATACGAGCGGGTGTCTTTACAGCCGTCTCAATCCTGATAAGCTGGCTCAACGCTTCTCGCAAAAAATTGATGGAGAGGATCAGAGAGCGAGAGCAGGAGCGCGAAGCTTTGCTCAAGCAGATCAGCGGCTTCAATGTAGAATTGCGTCAGGAGGTGGACGCTGCGACCAGAGAGTTATCAACTGCAAACAGCACTCTGCTTCAAACACAGCAGCGACTGACGCGCTCTGAAAGACTCGCCGCCGTGGGCCAGATGGCCGCCTCGCTTGCCCACGACATAGGAACTCCCTTGAATGCAATCTCAGGGCATCTGAAACTTCTGGCGCGTAATCATCCGGCGGACGACGACACACGCCGCCGCGTAAAGATAATCAACAAGCAGCTCGATTCAATCGTAGCAACGGTCAAGAACCTTCTTGAGAGAACGCATAAGAGAGAGTTCGCTTTACGCCCCACTGACCTCAATACACTTATACGCGAAATGTTCTGGCTCGTCAGTCCAATGCTGGACAAGCACGGCATCACAGCGTCTATTAACCTGGACACTGACCTGCCTGATGTCGAAGCTGACCGCGACAGTCTTCAACAGGTCTTCATGAACATCATCAACAACAGCGTAGAGGCCATGCCCGAAGGGGGACGCATAGAGATAATCTCTCATTTGAACAGGAACAAAGGCCTGGCCGAACTCACATTCCACGATACAGGCGTTGGCATTGACCCGGAAATTCTGGATCATCTCTTTGAACCCATGCGGACCAGCAAAGCTTCCGGCAGCGGCTTCGGTCTAGCCATTGCGCGCGAGATTATGACGGCGCACTACGGGCGCATAGAGGTTCTGAAAGATCAGAAGCGCGGCGCTTCCTTTCATCTCACCTTCCCTCTCTCTGTCGAGGCGCAACCTTCTTCCACGATTGAGAGCGTGACCACGAATGCCGTCTGAGAATCATCAAATACTGATCGTTGACGACGACCCCGTAACCTGCGAACTGCTCTGCGAAGTCTTCGAGCGCGAGGGCTTCTCAACCTCCTTTGAGCAGAGCGCAGATGCCGCGCTTCTTTCGCTCGGCAAACAATCGCCCGACGTAATCTTGAGCGACATCAGGATGAAGACACAGCTTGACGGCCTCAATCTCTTAGACCACGTCAGGCGCGAACATCCTCTGACCCCAATTGTTCTGATGACTGCCTTCGGCTCAATTGACACGGCGATTCGCGCTGTCCGTGAAGGTGCGTTCGACTACATCAGCAAGCCCTTCGACATAGACAAGATGGTCATGACCATCCGACGCGCGCTGGATGCCCGCGCACACGGTCAGTCAAACGGATCGAGCAAGCTCAACGATTACGAATTCACCTCCGGTCTGGTCGGGCGCTCTCACGCTATGCTCGAAATCTACAAAACAATCGCGCGTATTTCGGACTCGCGCGCAGCCGTTCTCATCACGGGCGAGAGCGGCACAGGCAAGGAGTTGATAGCTCGCGCTATTCACACTCACAGTAAACGCGCGAGCGCTCCCTTCGTCGCCGTCAACTGCGGCGCTTTAACCGAAACGCTTCTCGAATCGGAACTCTTCGGCCACGTCAGAGGTTCTTTCACGGGAGCAATCGCAAACAAGCGCGGCATATTCGAGGAGGCGGGCGACGGCACAGTATTCCTGGATGAGATAAGCGAGACGAGTCCTGCTCTACAGGTTAAATTGCTGCGCGTTCTTCAGGAGCGAGAGGTCATGCCCGTCGGCAGCAGTTCGACTATAAAGGTTGCGGCGCGCATCATCGCTGCGAGCAACAGCAACCTTGAGAATCTTTCCGATTCCGGCGCGTTTCGCCGTGATCTGCTCTACCGCCTGAACGTCATACACATACACGTTCCGCCCTTGAGAGAGCGCAGGGACGACATACCGCTCCTCGTCGCTCATCTCATTCGCAAGCACACGCCCGAAGGACAAGCTGCGCCCATTGTTGATGATCGCGTGTTAAGAGTGCTGAAAAGTTATTCGTGGCCGGGCAATGTGCGAGAGCTTGAGAACGTGATTGAGCGAGCAATCGCGTTTCAACAGGGAGGGCGCATCACGCTTGAGAATCTGCCGTCGAAAGTGCGCGATTACGAGATGGAGCGCAAGCGCGCCGTCCCGCAACCAGATGATCTCACTTCATACTTCACCGGTCTTCCGACCATAGATGAGGTAGAGCGGCGCTACCTGCAACACGTTCTGGAAGTCACAGGCGGCAATCGAACACTCGCAGCGAAAATTCTAGGCATCAATCGCAGGACGCTTTACAGAATGGCAGAGCGTTATCAACTCGACATTTGAGTTGCGGACACCAAAGCCGGATTACTTTCCCACCTCAGCAAAACAGACGCGAACAGTTAGTTTGGTGAACTTCGACAGGTTTAGTGTATCCTTCGTCCAAACAGGGAGGAGACTCTATGTCTGGAATTCGGAAAGCCTTTGTGTGCTTATTAGCGTTGCTAGTTATTGCTGTCGTAACGTTTAGTGCGTTCATGCCTGTCGCGCTTGCTCAGGCGCGAATTGAACAGAGCGCCTATTCAGGTTTGCGCTGGCGTTTGATCGGTCCTTTTCGCGGAGGCCGTGTCAACGCTGTCTCCGGCGTGCCGGGCCAGCCCACAGTTTTCTACTTCGGCTCGGTCGGCGGAGGCGTCTGGAAGACTATCAACTCCGGGCGGACGTGGACGCCCGTCTTCGATTCGCAACCCATCGCATCAATCGGAGCAATCGGCGTCGCGCCGTCCGACCCTAACATAGTCTATGTCGGCACGGGCGAAGCGGACATGCGCTCGCAAATCTCTTACGGCAACGGCATGTACAAATCAACGGATGCTGGAAAGACCTGGACGCACATAGGTCTCGATAACACGCGACAGATTGGCCGCGTCATCGTTGACCCTAAGAATCCAAACCTGGTCTTCGTCGCAGCGCTCGGCCACGTTTACGGCGCTAATCCTGATCGCGGAATTTATCGCACGCGCGACGGTGGCCGCACTTGGGGAAAAGTTTTATTCAAGAACGAGAACGTCGGAGCGATTGATTTAGCGTTTGACCCACAGAACTCTTCGATCATCTACGCGACGCTTTGGAACACGCGCCGTCCGCCCTGGAGCATCTACCCGCCGTCTTATGGACCGGGCAGCGGCCTATTCAAATCAACGGATGGCGGAAACACCTGGCAACCGTTAACCAACGGTATCCCGACAGAAGCTCTTGGTCACGTTGGAATCGCCGTATCGCCTACAAACCATCTGCGCGTCTATGCAATCGTTGATGCTAAGGCTGGCGGTCTTTATCGCTCGGACGATGCGGGCGCGACGTGGACGCTCATCTCCGACGATAAACGCATCTGGGGACGTGGCTGGTACTTCTGCAAGATTGCGGTTGACCCGAAGAACGCGGATACGGTTTACGTCTCGAACACATCGCTCTATCGCTCTGTGAACGCGGGCAAGAACTGGACCGCGATAAAGGGCGCGCCCGGCGGCGACGACTATCATCAACTATGGATTTACCCGGACGATCCGAATCGAATGATTCTTGGAAGCGATCAGGGCGCAATCGTCACAGAAGACGGCGCGCAGACCTGGAGCAGTTGGTACAACCAGCCGACCGCCGAGATGTATCACGTCGCGGCGGACAATCGTTTTCCCTACTGGGCGACGGGCGCGCAGCAGGATAGCGGCTCAATCGGTGTGCCCACGCGAAGCAATCTGGCTGAAATCTCCATGCACGACTGGTCGCCCATCTGCGCTGGCGGCGAATCAGACTACACAGCGCCCGACCCGCTTCACACGGAAATTCTTTTAGGAGGCCGCGTCACGCGCTGCAATGTCGTCACAGGCGAAATCATAAACGTCTCGCCCGAACGCAACCTGCCTGCGGCGACACCTCAGCGCCATACATGGACGCTCCCGCTCGTCTTCTCGCAGGCAGACCTGCACGCGCTCTACTTCAGCGACCAGTTTCTTTTCAGGACCACAAACGGCGGCGAGAGTTGGACGCAACTGAGTCCAGACCTCACGCGCGAAGACCCTGGCGTTCCGCCGAATCTGGATGAAGCGACTGCCGCAGACGCGCCCACAGAGAAGCGACGCGGCGTCATCTATACAATCGCGCCATCGCCTTTGCGCGCGTCTTTGCTCTGGGTTGGAACTGACGACGGCTACATTCAGTTGACGAACGACGACGGCAAGACATGGCAGAACGTCACGCCGCTGGAACTGACTGCGTGGAGCAAGGTCTCAATGATGGAGGCTTCGCATTTTGATGTTGGTGAAGCCTACGCAGCGGTTGATCGTCATCGTCTTGAAGACAACGAGCCGTACATCTATCGCACGCGCGATGCGGGTAAGACCTGGCAGAAGATTACTACTGGATTGCCGAAGGGCGTCTATATGCAGACTGTGAAGGAAGACCCTGAGCGGCGCGGGCTTCTATTCGCAGGCACAGAGCTTGGCGTCTTCGTCTCATTCGACGACGGCGACCACTGGCAATCGCTTCAACTCAACCTGCCGCCCGTGTCCGTGCGCGATCTGGTAATTCACGATGACGATTTGATAGTAGCCACGCACGGTCGCGGCTTCTGGGTGTTGGACGACATCACGCCGCTTCGCCAATTAAGCGATGAAGTTGTAAGAGCGCGTGCATATCTTTTCCATCCTGCCGATGCTTACAACATCCCGCAATCGAGCGAGAACGGAACCCCGCAGCCGCGCGACGAACCCTTAGCGGACAATCCGCCGTATGGCGCGATGATTGATTACTATTTGAAGTCCGCCGCTTCCGGCTCCGTAGTGATTGAGATACTCGATCCTTCGGGCGCAAGCATTCGCAAGTATTCGAGTGAAGACAAGCAGCCTCCCGTCAACCCGGATGCTCTTGACATCCCTGTATCCTGGGTGCGCCCGCCTCAAATTGTTTCCACGACGGCAGGAATGCATCGCTGGATTTGGGACTTGCGCCCCACACCGCCGCCTGATCGCGCAGGGCGTCCAGGAGGTGGCGGCAACATTTTTGGTCCGCGTGTTCCGACAGTGCTGCCCGGCAACTACACTGTAAAGCTTACGGTTGACGGCAAGAGCTACATGCAGCCGCTTCTAGTGAAGCCGGACCCGCGAGTGAAGTAAACAGAGCCGATGTTAGAGAGAAAGAGCACACGACTCTTGCTTGAGTCGTGTGCTCTTTCTCTTGAAGCTCAGCTTCTACTGGTTAGAAACTCACCAACTCAATCTTCACAGAATTGAGCAGCGGGTTATAAGTCACCTTGAAGACCGCGCTCTTAATCGTTCCAGTAGGCAGCGCGCTGGTTGTTCCAGACGAAGTGCTTGTCGTCGTGCTACTGCTGTTACTGCTCGTCTGAGTGCCACCAGACCCGCTTGTGCTGGTTCGAGCAAGGCTGCCTATGACGTTGAACGTTACAGAGAACGGTTCATTATTCGGGTTGTTGAAACGAAGCGTGCGTGCGCCTGAAACTTCATTCGAGGAGAGCACGTTGTCTGTGCCAACGCTCGCAGAGTAGTCCCAGGACGCGCCTGCTCCCTTCAGTCCGTTGTCTGCGTTCGCAACCGTGACCTTGCCGGACGTAGAACTCAGTTGGGCAACTTCGGCGCTCAGCGGCGTGTAAATTGTCTGCGCTGAAGTGTCCTTGATGCTGAGATCGTAACCGCTCAGGCCCGGCGCTGCCGTTGGATTGCTCGCTTGCAGGCCAACGAGTTGATTGACCATCTGCTCTATGAGTGGCGAGCAAGAGTTGTTGCCCGCGATCATGTAGGTCGCAGCCGGATAGCTATTGTCTGCCTGGCCTTTGACGAACGTGTGGTCCACGAACACTGTCGAACGCTCAAGCGTATTGGTCGCAGGAGTGTCGGCTGTTATGGTCCTGCCGTTCACAGCGCCGAGCAGGTCGCCGGGCTGCGGATTGCCGACGGCAGACTTCGGCATGTAGATGGTGATCGTGCCGTCCTTTTGGTAGTTGCTCGCCGGGTCGGGCGTTCCGCGCATCGTTTCGCTCACGATGAGAATGGCTGGAACGCCTGCGTCTGCGAGCGTGCCGTACTCGAAGCTCGTAGCTCCACTCGCGTCGCTGGTCATGCCGACATAATATTGCTGACCTTCAGCCTCTTTCGAGTCCCATACTATTCGCCAACGGCTGTTAGGCGGAATAGAACTCAGGTCGCCGACTTTCATCTTGAACATCAGGTTGTTCGTTCCCGTAGGCTCGCCCACGGCGACGTAATCAATTAAGAGTGATGGAAGCGGAGGCGCAACGACTGTGCCGCCGTAAGCTTCTGGGTGCGACGGATCGTTGCGGTGAATGATGACACCGTTGCAAGTGTCGCCGACATAAGGCGCGACGATTTCGTTCTTCGCAGCAGATGTGCCGACGCCGTTTACTGCGAGCACCTCGTAGTAGTAGGTCTTGCTTATGTCCGTGGCCGTCGTGTCATCATAAGTCGTCTGCGTTCCCGGAACGGTCGCAAGAAGAGTCTCGCCGCCGCTCGTCGTGCCGCGCATGATCTTGTAGCTTTGAATAGCAGAGTTGCCCGTGTCCGCTTCGGACCAGCCGAGATGGACCACGTTATCAATTCTGCGCTCGGTCACGAGTGGCATTCCAGGCGTGGAAGTTGCACTCATAGCATTCGGCGGATCGTATCGAGCAATCAGACGACGACCGTTGGATTGACGAGCTATGGTCGCAACCGCCGAGTAAGCGTTGCCCGAAGCGTTCGGCGCAGCCTGCGCGCACGCTCCACCTGCGCAGCCGTTGACGTAGCCGATTAGAACGCGACCCTGTTTGTCAATCGTGATGTCGAAGAAGTCCAGAAGATTGCGGCTGATGTTTGCGCCGCCCTGCGTCCAGATGCCTCCGCGCTGAATTGGAGCGCCGGGCGTTACATCCGTTGTCGTCCAAGTCTGTCCTCCGTCAAACGTCTCGGCTACATACAGATGCCAGACGCCAGGAAAATCTGGGCCTTCGCCAACTCCCGGTGTGGTCGAGCCGTAGAAGGCTATGGCCGCGCGTCCGGCGTCGCCTGCAACCGCAGCCGGGTCTCTTACGTTCTTCAGAGCGTAAACATCGCTGACGTTGTAGATGTTGTTCCATGTCTTGCCGTGATCGTCAGAGGTTGCTACGGCTGCCGAGGAGTTTGCGCTTCCCATACCGAAATAGACGCGACCATTATTATCAATCGCAAGCGCGGGATCGCCTGTGCCTGGCGATGTGTCAACCGTCGCATTGTGAACAGGGTTAACGCTCCAGGACGTTCCGTTATCTTCGGAAACGACGACAGCGCCTTCGCCGTTGCAGTTGTTGTTCGGAACATAGACCGTGCCATCTGGTCCGACCTTCACGTGCCCGTGTATGCCTACGCATTGAGTGAAGATGTACATCGGAATGGATGGTCCGAATGTGACACCGCCGTCATCTGAGCGCGAGCAGAAGGCCGTCTCCAAATCCTGCGAGCAGAAATAGACTGCGTTCGGGTAAAGACCGGGAACGCCCGTTGGTCTGGTCAGTGGCGCGTGAAATGGTCCGCCGCCGATTGTTTCGTGGTCAAAGCCCGACGCAATGCCGCTTCCATTAGTCGGCACCCAGGTCTTGCCGTCATCGTCCGAGAAGGATGTCTTGCAGGTTGGCGAGACCAGTGTCAGTTCGCCTGCGAAGACGCGCCCCGTCTGGCGATCAGTGAAACCAATGGGATCGGAATCTATAAACTGAGAAGTCGGTGCGGGACGATTAACCCAACTTGCGGTTGTTCCGCTCGGACTGTCGTTGAATGTTACGAAGAGAGTTTCAAGGTCCGATTGGAAGTTGACAACGCCTGTCGTCCAGTTCGCTCCGATTGAAGGCTCGCCCGCGCCGCGTCCCATGTATTCGACGGTCGCTGCGCCTGAGCTTGTTTGAGTCACGTTTGTCAGAACGCCGGGCGCTTCAAAGTTCTGGTAGCCGACCTTCGGACCTGCATCCTGGGGCGCTGTTGGCGGAGGCGTAGGCGTCTCTGCGACCGACGAGATAGCTCCCTGATAATGGTCCGCAGGCGCTGCGAAAGCTGTGTCGTAAGCAACGTGTATGACGAAAGTGCCTGTGCCCCACTGTGACACGTCAATGAATGCCACCTGGTTTGTTAGACCAGGGCCTTGAAGCGAAGAAGTCACAAGTGGTCCGCTGAGCGAGCCTTGATGAACGTAGATGTCGTATTCGTTTGCGCTGACCTGCCAGTTCAATTGAACCTGCACGCGCTTTCCAGCCCAGTCGTCCTTCGTGCCTGCTACGCTCAGCGTGTAGGTGTCGCAGTTGATGCCCTCCTGACATGTGGACTCAGTATTGGCCGCTCCTGCCGTGAGCGACGCGCCCGTCCAGGTCACTGCCGATGTGTCGGTAGCGTGAATCGTTCCAGAGGAAGAGTTCTGCGCTCTTGTGCGAACGAGCGGCATGAACAGAACCGTCGCTGCCATCGCTAAGATAATGCCTAGTATCAGCGGTCTTCTAAAATTATAGCTTCTAGCTCTCGCTTTCATCGCTGGCCTCCTCAATGCCTCATTCATGACAATCATTCAACTTCGGTTTGACGAACTATTCCCTTCATCGCTCGATGTGAACAATCGATAAGAGCCAGACACACATTACTTACTGTCTGGCTCTCATCGAGTAGTTAAAGCGTCAGAGTTTCAAGCTCACCACCTGCGCCGAAACACTCTTGGTCAGAGGATTCACTGTGAATCGCATCACGGCTTTGATCTGCGATAGCGGACTTGTCAGACCGCCGCTCGTGCTGCTCGAACCGGTTTGCGTCGCAGCAGACGAGCCAGAGCTTGATGAACCGGAAGTTCCCGTGTAAGCCGTGACGAGAGCATCGAAGCTGAACATCTCGGATGCGCTGTCCTGGAATTTTAATGTTCGATTGCCCGTTGTCTCGTTCGGACTGAACAGTTCATCTCCGAGTTGATGCGAGTAATCGAACGTGGCCGCCGACGCCGTGCTCGTTCCATCGCCGCCGCTGTCTGGGTTGATTGCCTTAACGGTGTTCGATGTCGAGTGGATGCCGACGACGTTGAACGAGAGCACAGGCAGGTACGTGTTGCCAGACTGGTTGGTCAAGTTCAGGTCAAGCTGGAAGACACCACCCGCGAACGAGACGTTCGACATCGCAGACTTAGTCTGGTTCGTGATGTCAACGAGATTGCGCTGATTGATGAGCACACTGATTACGTTGCTCGGCGGCGTAACGTACTTACCAATCTGTCCGGGATAGATAGCGCGGACGCGGAAGTAGTAGGTCGTGGCGTCCGCCAGACCAGACACTGCAAAGCTGTTCGTGTTGCCCGCGACGCTGCCTACAACCTGCCAGTTCTGATTGTCTGTTGATTGCTCGACCTCGAACCCTTGCTCGCCACCCGTTGGCTGCCACTGCAAGTTGAAACTGCCATCGAAGTCAACGTGATTGCCTGAAGCATCAACGTAATCGCCTGCCGGTTGCTGTAGCGCGGGCGGGATAGCCGTTGTGCTCGTCTTCACTGTGTTCAGAGTGAAGTCAGTCGCCGCGTTCAATGATCCGGTCACGCGCCAGGTGTATGTGCCCGTGCGTGTGACTGAATAGTCAGCGTGCTCCGGTCCACCCGGCGCGGTTGATTTGGCTACGACGTTACCATCCGGGTCTAACAAGTAGAGGTCAAGGTCTGCGAACGTTCCGTTGACGACCTGGAAGAAATCCAGATCGGCGCTGAGCTTGAGCGTTTGCGAGTCTGCCTGAACAGGAAAGTCCTGATAGGTGACGCCCGCAACCGTTTGCAGGTCGTTGTCTCCGGCCAGGATTGTTCCGGTGTTCGGTGTCGTAGTGCTCGTCACATTCGCCGCCGATGGAACGGACGGAGCGGGCTTGTAGTAGAAAGGCATACGGAGCGACTCGCCGCCGTCCGCGCGCTGAGCCGTGACGTACCACTGCAACTCTAGCGGTCTCTGTATGTAAGAGACAGTGTTGCCACTAACAATAGCCTCCGCAACGTTCGGGTCGCGTATAGCGTTGCCGTCAAAGGTGACGTTGACCGTATAGGAGGCAGTGCCTCCGGCTGGGACTGTTACGCTCGACTGTGATGTCGAAACGCTGATGCCGTTCTGTTGCAGGTCGCGGTTGTTGGCAACTGCAAGATTGTATGCCCCGCCCTGACCCGATATGTCTTGAATCGTGACCGTAACAGACTGCGTCGTGGTCGAGCGATTGTTGGTGACGGGAACTTCGCCGAATGAATGGCTGCCTAAGATCGTAGGCTTGCTTACACCATCGCCCGCGACGCCCATCAA
The DNA here is from genome assembly GCA_003222945.1 of Acidobacteriota bacterium. GTDB lineage: Bacteria > Acidobacteriota > Blastocatellia > Pyrinomonadales > Pyrinomonadaceae > QHXM01. Next base: position 28,087 of record QHXM01000060.1, on the reverse strand, counting down.
AGCCTTCGCGTTGATCGCATGTGCGACATCAATGAGACCGCCGCCCTGCTCGTTGACTGCGTTTGCGCTTAGGCCGTCAGCCTTCGGCGTGCGGTTCAAGTCGCGCATGTTGGTTGCTGTGTTGATTAGAACGGTGCGGATCGTGTCTGGCGTCCAATCCGGGTGTGCCTGTCTGATGAGCGCGACTGAACCAGCCGTGTGCGGCGTTGCCATGCTTGTGCCGCTGATGGCCGCGTAGTTGACTCCGTTTGAGAAGCCGAATAGCGCGGAGATGGCGCTCGCTGGCGGAACTGCTCCTAAGATATTCACGCCCGGAGCGGAGATGTCCGGCTTCACCTGTCCGTAACCCTGAACAGGACCGCGCGAACTAAAGATTGCTGTGTCGCCTACGAACGGGATGTCGAAGTCCGGGTTCATGCGAACCGGAAACTGCGAGAGAGCGCCGTTCGCTGGCGTGCTGCCATCCGAAGTCATGCCGTGGATGAGAACCTGTGCGTCCGCGTCCATGATGTTGGCCGCAGGGATTGAGCACCTGACGGCAGTCGGGCTGGTCACGGTGCTATCGAGTAGGACGCCGACTGCGCCAGCGTTGACAGCCTGCGTGCAGATGTCGAAGAAGGTCGCAGACACTACGCCGGAATCTTTAATAAGCGCGATGCGACCGCTCACGGACGAAGGCCACGCCACGGTCGGGTTATCAACGAGCGCATAATACTGCGCGAAAGAGCTATCGGGCGGAGCCGGAGTTCCTGCCATCGGGTAGAGCTTCAGGCGAGCGAAGCCCTGCTGTGTTGAGAAGCTGCTTGCGGGCGTGACTGCGCCTGTTCTGGATTGACTGAAAGAGTTTGGCGAAACAACTTCTGCGGACCAGTTGGCGTGCGATGCCGGGTCTGAGTTGGCCGCAGGAGAGATGACGCGACGGCCTGAGCCAGGTGAACCAACGGTCCCTTCGCCCGGTCCAGAATTTCCGGCAGCAGCGACGACGCTTGCGCCCATAAGCGTTGCGTTGTCGGCTGCGACTGCGGTCGGTTCGTCCGGTCCACCCGCTCCGCCAAGGCTCATGTTGATGACATTCGCAACGGGCTTCGGCTGCAAGTCAACCGTCTGCGGCGACACAGAGTCTTCAATCGCCATGATGATGTTCGAGGAGAAGCACCCGCCCAAAGCTACTCCAGCCTCGCTCACAGTCGAGAGCGTATCGCTGCACACTTTGTAGGACATCAATTTGGCTTGCGGCGCGACGCCGTGAATGGGAATGTCGTCGGCTGTGCCGGGAACGCCGTCCGGTCCTGGAGCGTTCGCCAAATACCCAGCCGCTTCGGATGCGACGTGCGTGCCGTGACCGAAGCCGTCCGTTACAATGTCAGCGAGCGGAAGCGAATAGACGACCTTCTGGTTTGTTGGCACTGATGCAGAGACTGGCGCAACGCCAAGACGCGGAGGCGTAGGGTCACCGCCGAACATCGGGTGCGTCCAATCGATCCCGGTGTCAATGACCGCGATGTAAATTCCCTGCCCCTCGTCGCCGTCCGGGTTGATTGCGAACTGCGTAAAGTCGTTCGGATTTTTTCCATAAACTCTGGTCGCGCCGATGTAGTCAACGCTTTTTACAAGGTCTGGATGAAGAACGCCGTTCGAGTGAACTTTCTTCACCTGCGACATCCCTGCAATTGTTGAGACGGCGGATTCTGGAACGGTCAAAGTCACGCCGTTATAGACGAGTGTGTAGCGAAGAGGCACGCTGCCAGCGACCGCGCCGTTCGTGTCCTTGACGTTGATTGTTTGGAGTTGGGAACTTATTCCCTTGCTCTGGAGCGCAGTAAGAAACTGATTCTGCGTCAAGGTGAGTTGATCGCGGTAGGCTCGTATCTGATCGTTAGATAGAGCCGATCCGCTCTTCTTCGCCTTAGCCGCATAGACTGCCGCAGGGTCACCTTTGAACTGTACGATGACTGAAACGGTGTTTGTGCCCGTGCCTGCGCTTGAGATGTAGAAGGGCACGCTCAATAAGACGAGAGCTATCGCGCTGACAGCGACGAATCTTAGTATCCGAATCATGTTCTTGAATCTCCTTATTCGTATTGCTAGGGGTCACTTTCTCTGGTCCTGACCGTCCAGGCGTCGTTTCGCCGTTTGCGCCCTTGTCAGGAACGAACTCTTTTCAACTTGGTCGCCTGCTTTCTTCTCGCAGGTTTTTCAAAGGAAAACTTGAAAGCAGTTTGAATTCTAAGAAGGGGGGTTGAGAAAACCTTGAGGGATTCTTGAGAACAGTAGGCAGAAGGCACAAGGCACAAGGCAGTAGGCAGTAAAAGCCTCTGTTGCTTTGTCTGCTTTCTGCTTTCTGCCTACTGCCTACTGCTTTCTGCCTTCTGTCGTATTTGCTTCCCCGGCGGTCTCCGTGCAAGAATCCGCCGACCGGAAACAGCCAATGTTGGAGGATTACATGCGCCGTAGTGCCTTTACACTTTTAATCTCTTCTCTGGTTTTGATAGGTGGTTGCAAAGAGTCTGCAACAAATCAGCAATCTTCTGCCAATCAACAATCCGTGACGAGCGCTCAGACGGCTACAGTTTCGCCCGCGCCCGGACAGGCAAACGTAAATGCAAACGCGACTGCGAGCGTCTCGCCCGGCGTGGCGAAAGGAAGCGTTGATCCTTGCCAGCTTCTGACGAGCGCGGAGGTTCAGGCCGTGCAGGGCGAGGCTGTGAAGGAGACGAAAGCGAGCCAGCAGGCATCTGGAGGTTTGGTTAGCTTACAGTGCTACTACGCGCTGCCCACTTCCGCCAAGTCCATAAGCCTGGCTGTGACAGAGACCGATCCGGCGAAGACAGGCCAGACGACCGCGAAAGAGTTTTGGCGGAAGACTTTTGCAGAAAAAGCCGAAGAAGGGCGCGAAGGAAAACGTGACCGCGATGAGAAGAAGCAAGACAAGGGCGAAAAGCGCGAAGAGGAAGAACAGGGCGCTCCGCCTGAGCCTGTCAAAGGTATTGGCGACGAAGCTTTCTGGACCGCGAGCCGCTTTGGTGGAGCGTTGTACGCTCTGAAAGGTGACAGGTTTATAAGAATCAGCATCGGCGGAACCGACGATGCCGAAACGCGACTGAAGAAGTCAAAACAATTAGCGCAGAAGGCTCTCGAACGACTCTGATAACTTTCGGAGAATACTTGACAAGTTCACAGATAGCTTGTCATCGTCCGTGCGTCAAGAAATTAAATCCCTGCTTCTCGGTGTGAAACTATGAATCGAAAACTGTTCACGCTTGCTCTTAGTTTTCTATTAATCATTCCCGTCCTTCAATTCACCCTTCTAGCTCAGGAGCGCTCGAAGTCGCGCATAGTTGATGTGGACCGGGCGGAAGATGAAGAGGACTTGAACCGCGAGTTGTGGGAGTTCGCTCGAAAGAGTTCATACGACGAAGCGTTGCGCTATGTCACAAAGGCGCAGGCTCAATCTCAATCGGCGCGCTCTGCGGAAGTTGCACTGCCGACGGGATGGAAGATCACTCCGGCGGGCACGCAGGTCGAAGTCGGAAGGTTGCCGTTTGAAGCCGTTCCTTTCGCAGGGCGTCTAGTGATTCTGGACACGGGCTATTACACGAAAGAGCCGCAAGAGGTCTCTATCGTAGATGTAAATTCAGGTCAGGTCGTTAAGACTTTGAAGATTCAATCTCTGTTTCCCAGCGCTGAGGTAGGAGCGGACGGCGACCTTTACATCAGCGGCGGTTTCGACCAGAAAGTTTATCGCATAGACCATAACTTCAACATCGCGCGCGAGTACGCAGTTGCAGGATACGCGGGAGGTCTCGCTTCGGTTGATGCGAAGCACATAGCTGTCGCCTACCTTGTCGCAAACAACGCTTCTGGCGATTACATAGAAGGCAAACTCGCCCTACTTAACACTGAGACAGGCAAGGTCGAGCAGGAAGCAAGGGTCGGATATTTCCCTTACTCTGTTCGCTTCATAGCGGGCAAGTTCTATCTGACTATCTTAGGCGAAAACCGCTTGCTCGTTATGGACGCGCAGTTCAAATCTTTGAAGTCAATCGCAACAGGCGAGCGACCTCAAGCGATGTGCACGGACGGCCAGCGGCTCTATGTCGTCAACACAAATTCCGATGATCTCTCTGTCATTGACACAAAGAAGGATGCTGTTACATCAACCATCAGTGTGCGAAACCAGGCGAGTCGCTTCGGCGCTGCTCCATCCTCGTGTGCTGTTGACGGCAATCGTCTTTACGTCACGCTGGCCGGAACGAATGCGGTCGCAGTGCTTGATAAGAACAGTAAGAAGCAGATCGGATTGATTCCTACTGGCTGGTATCCGACTAAAATTCTGGTCAATGAAAAGCAGCTTCTTGTTTTGAACGCGAAGGGCGTGCGCGCGCGTCGTCCTAATCCGAAAGGCCCGCATCCGGTTCAAGGTAAAGGCGGCAACGACTATGTGCTTACGCTCTTGAAAGGCAGCCTATCCATCATCCCGAAGGATCAGATAAAGACTAATCAAGCGGCGTGGACCAAACAGGCGGAAGAGGGTTCGCCGCTCTTCAGTCCCGACAAAGGTTTTAAGTTGCCCATACACCACGTCTTCTACATCATCAAAGAGAACCGCACATACGATCAGGTCCTGGGCGATCTGGCGCGCGGAGACAATGATCCAAATCTGACAATCTTCGGGCGCAAGGTCTCGCCGAATCATCATGCCATAAGCGAAGGCTTCGTCACGCTTGATAATTTTTATGCCGACGGAGAGATTAGCGTCTTAGGCCACAGCTTCACTACGAGCGGTTACGCGAGTCCCTTTCTCGAATGGGCCGGTAACGCTGCATACTCAAGCCGCTTCAAGAGCAATTTCTATCCCTTCGGCACACTTCCGGCTGTGACATCGCCCGCGTACCTGTGGGACGAACTCGACGCGCACAAAGTGGATTATAGAATCTATGGCGAGAACTATTTTCTATACACGCGCGCTTTCCGCATCATCAACGAAACTTTCGGACCTGACAGCGCGACGGCGCGAAAGTTCAATGAACAGGTAATGCTCCTCTCAAACAAGGGAGATCGCGGCTTGCTCTTCAACAATTTCGCCGGTCCTTATTACGGCCAGGCAGACACGCCCGAGAAAGCGCTTCAGTTGCTGGAGAAGCCTGAGTTTGCGCGCGCGTTCTCAAACTATCTGATTGGCGACGATAGCATCTATCAGGCGCTTCGCGATAACTCAACTCTTCGCCGAAAGTTCGCAGACTATCTATACCATTATCCTTTCAACTATCATTCGTGGGATTTGAACTATTCCGATCTTGACCGCGTTCAGGCGTGGAAGGATGACTTCAATCGTCAGCTTCAATCAGGAAAGGTTGCGGAGTTTCAATACATCTGGCTGCCGAACGATCACACGAACGGGACTAGCACGAAGCTTCTGAACCCTTACCAGTACGTGGCACAGAACGACACGGCGCTCGCAAGAATCCTTGAGATCATCTCGCACAGTGCAATCTGGCGAGACTCTCTCGTTTTAATCGAGGAAGATGATGCGCAGAACGGACCGGACCACGTTGATGCCACGCGCACTGTTGCTTTGGCCGTCGGACCTTACGTGAAGCGAGGCGCAGTCGTGCATGACCGCTACGATCAACTGAGCATGTTGCGCACGGCGGAGATTCTTCTTGGCTTGAATCCTTTGAATGTAAACGACCGTATGGCCGCGCCCATGTTCGGCATCTTCACGGAGAAACCAGATTACACTCCGTATGTTCCGACCGAGCCGTCCAGCTATCTCACGGACGATGATCGCAAGCGCGACCAACGTTTCAATCATTGAATACCGCCAAGCCCACAAAAGAGGAGCTTATAGCCGCAAAGGGCAAGACCGTGCGCGGCCTTGTTGCGCGCAACCTTCGCGTACTCTTCTGTGGAATCAATCCTGGACTCTATTCGGGAGCGACTGGACATCATTTCGCGCGACCCGGAAACAGGTTCTGGCCTGCGCTCTATAACGGAGGGTTCACAGAGCGTCTGCTCTCACCTTTCGAGGAACGCGAGCTATTAAAGAGCGGCTACGGCATAACCAATATAGTCGCGCGAGCTACAGCGGCGGCAGACGAGTTAACGCAAGAGGAGTTGATTGAAGGCGCGAGGGCGTTGAGCGCAAAGGTTCGTCGCTATCGTCCCATAGTTCTTGCAGTGCTTGGCATCAGCGCCTACAGGACAGCGTTCGAGAGACCGCGCGCTGTGTTAGGACTTCAGAGCGAGACGATTGGCGATGCATTGATCTGGATTCTGCCGAATCCGAGCGGGCTTAATGCTCATTATCAGCCGAAGGATTTGGCGCGGTTGTTTAGAGAGTTGCGATTAGAAGTTGAGAGATTGACAGAAGGAAGAGAGTAGCTTGAGTTCCTTAAGGCCCCGTTAGCGGCAAACCAACCAACGATTTTAATGGTCGCTGTCAATTTCTTTCATCGCTCTCAATATCTCCGCGACGCTCCATGCCTGCGCTATGCAACCGCGCGGCGTGTGCGGTTCATCTGCATCGAAGATTTCCGAGACCTGTCCTAGACCCGCTTCGCTCAAGTGCTTCCTAAAATTTTGAAGCCATCGTAAAGCCTGCTCGCGGCTCTCTGCGGAGCGATTGTTCACCTTCAGATAAGCTGTGATGAAAGGTCCTATCAGCCAGGCCCAGACTGTTCCCTGATGATAAGCTCCATCGCGGCTCAGGGAGTCGCCCGTGTAATGCGCGCGATACTGCGGGTCATTCGATGCCAGGCTTCTCAGACCGTAAGGCGTAAGCAATTCCCTCTGGACAGCTTCGACGACGCGGCGGGATTTTTCTTCCGAGAGCATTGAATGTTTCAGGCTGACGGCGAAGATTTGGTTCGGGCGCATTGAGGCGTCTCGCTTCTCTCCGTCAATGCAATCGTAGAGACACCCGGCCTCTTCGTTCCAGAAGATTTTATTGAAAGCCAGCCGCGCGCTCTCTGCCCTCAGAGCATAAAGATACTGTCTCTCTCTATCGTGAAAACGCTCGGCCAAAGCTTCCATCACAGAGAGCGCGTTGTACCAGAGAGCCTGAATCTCTACGGCAAGCCCGCGTCTGGGCGTGACGACCCAATCGCCGACCTTCGCGTCCATCCATGTCAGTTGCACGCCCTCTTCGCCTGAATATAGAAGCCCCTGCTGGTCCGCATGAATGTTGTAGCGTGTCCCCTTAACGTGCCAGTAGATTATGTCAACCAGAACATTATAAAGCTCGCGGCGCACGAACTCTTCATCACCTGTCTGTTCCAGATACGCGCGGGCGGCCTCGAAGAACCAGAGCGTTGCATCCACAGTGTTGTATTCCGGCTCTTCGCCCGCATCAGGAAATCGGTTCGGCAACATCCCTCGATCAACGTGCAGAGAAAACTCCGAAAGAATGCTCCGCGCGATTTCGGCGCGATTGGTCGTGAGCGTCAATCCGGGAAGCGCGATCATCGTGTCGCGTCCCCAATCTGAGAACCAGTGATAGCCAGCGATGACAGTCTTCTTCTCGGAGCGTGCGACTATGAACTGATCCGCCGCCGCCGCAAGTGCAGACGTGAACTTGTCGTCTGCGTTCGTAGCAAGATGGATGACCTTCTGTCGTCGTTCAATCTCCGCTTGCCTGAGAGCATCAGCTTGATTCGCGTCTCTCTTCTCAGTCGAAGCAATAACGCCCACGCTCGTCCGCCCGTTCAAATCAAAGTTCAGGGCAAACGGGCTGAACAAATCTTCTGTGAAATCAAAGCCTCGCTCTCGCTCCTCTTTGTACTCGAAGCTGCGATACCAGAAGGATGCTGTGTCCAGTTCACCTCCCGCGTGCGCGAAATTGAGTGCGGGCAAATCTGCGTAAGGCTGAATCGTGACTTGTCTGTCCTCAATCTCAAGGCGAGAATTGATCGCGCCGTTCTCGTGCGTAAGGCTATGGTAATCACGAAAGGCTACGAGAGGACGAAGCGAAAGGATGAAGGCGGAAGGATGAGGGATGAAGGCGTGTTCATCAGCCTCTTCTTTAGACTTTGGACTTTGGACTTTGAAATCGTATTGAATGACAGTTGTATTTTCGGCGTGAGGCATGAAGATGGATTTTTCGATAATGATGCCCTCGATCTCGTATGTGAAGATGGGAAACGGGTCGAGTCGAAAGCCCGTTTGATACTTGTAGCCTTGCGGTTGAATGATGCCCTTGTATTGATTGGCTGACAACTCGTAACGCCGCCCGTCAATAATCAGTGCCTCTTCAATTTTTGAGAGGGTAATGATGCGACCGACGGGAGGTTTTGTGGCGGCGACTAAGAGCGCGTGATAGCGCCGCGTGTTAAGCCCCGCGATTGTTGAAGAGGCGAAGCCTCCAAGCCCGTTCGTCTCCAACCACTCGCGCGAAAGCGCGGCATCCAGGTTTCCGCAAATGTCCTGATCGAATTGAATCATCTTAAGAGCAGAGGCCGAAGCCGCAGTTCGTTTTTAATCTAAACCTCGCTTGCCCTGCGAGTTTCTATATTTCCGCACGCAGGGCACGAGTGGACTTCTTCCAAAATGCCGCCAAAGAGCGTATCAGTCGCGCTCCACTCATGGAGCGATGCCGTGTAATCAATCTTCTCCGCGTGGTGATTCATCTCCATGCCGCAATCTGGACAGATCATCTTGTTAGTCTTCATCAGAATTCCCTCTGCTCGTGAATCGTAAATCGTCGAACCGCTTTCCTCTATTTACGATTTACAATTCACGATTCACGACAATTCAACGTTCTCCCGCCCATATCTTAAAACTTTCGACATCCAGATAAGCTCTTTCAAGAACTTGTCAATGCGATTGACGTAGGTTTGATCCAGAAGCTTGCCTTCCGCATCGAATAACTTGCGCGCGGCGGAAAAGTTTCCGTCCCAGAAGATTGTCACAAGCCCAAGCTCGCGCATGACGGGCAGCAGATTCTCTATTACGCGCGTGCCGCCAAAGCCTCCGGCAGATACGCCGCATAAGCCTACGGCCTTGTGTACATACTCCTTCAGGTTGGTATCCAGCACGTGTTTTAGCATCCCCGGATAGCCGTGATTGTATTCGGGCACGACGATCACAAGGCCATCTGCACGCGTTACGGCGGCAGAGAACTTCGCGTCCTTTATCGCTTCGCCAGCGTCCGTCGTTGTAAGCGGTATGTCGCGTATGTCAATCAGTTCGGTTTCGACTCCGCTGTGTCTGCCCAATTCTCCAAAGACAAACCTTGCGACATTTTCGCTCGCGCGCCCCTGTCGCGTTGTTCCCAGGATGACGGGAATGAAGAGCGGCCTGTTTGTGCTCATTGAAGCTCAATCCTTCCCTGAAAGATGATTAATAAAATCAAGGCCGCTCTCTTTCATGACTCCGACGTAGAACGCTTCCAGAACTCAACTTGCTGATATGGGTTTGTAAAGTTCTGGTCTTCGGTCCGCTAGACGATCAATCTCATACGCGCCCGCGACGTTGACTATGTGATTGTTATTCGCTTCCAGAAGATCAAGCTCGGCAACGATAATCTCTTCGCCGTCGCTTCCGGCTTCCACTACGGTGTCGCCCAGGCAGTCAACCACTTTGCTTCTGCCTATAAACTGCCAGCCGCGCTCTCGGCCTACGCGGTTCGCGGCCACAAAGTAGATGTGGTTCTCCTGCGCACGCGTATTGACGACAAACTCGGGCGTGCGCCATGCGCCCGGAGGCCAGTTCGTGGGCAGAACAATCAACTCCGCGCCAAGAAGCTTCAGCACGCGCGAGGCTTCTGGAAAACTCGCGTCGTAGCAGATGTTGATTCCGATTTTTCCGAACGGAAGGTCGAAGACATTAAACGGGCGGTTGCCCGGAGTAAGGAATCTATCAACTCCAAGAAAGGGCAGATGGATTTTACGATAACTGCCGATTAAACCTTTCGGTCCGACAAGCATGGCCGAGTTGTAATAATTGCTATCATCCTTCTCTATGAAGCCTACGACCGCGTGCGCGCCTGTCTCCTCGCAAACCTTTGCTATAGCTTCCGCCGAAGGTCCATCAAAGGCTTCTGCAAACTGCGCGGCCTCTTCAAGAGAGTCGAAGCAATAGCCCGTGAGAGCGCATTCGCAAAAGATTATTAGATGTGCGCCGCGCTCCCGTGCCTCTCGAATGCGCTCGATGATCCTTCGACGATTCAAATCTGGATTACCTATCGTGCAATCCATCTGAACGCACACAACTACAGTCTTCGCCATTTGATTAAACCTTTCCAGATTGCAAACAGGTGAAGCGATACAACGTTCCTCTTATACCACATAATGAAAAGCAGGAGTCAGAATACAGAATTCAGAATTCAGAATGGATAAGGCGGAAACCGCATTTACAGATTTTCTTTTATTCTGACTCCTGAATTCTGTATTCTGCTTTTCATTATTCTCTCTTCAAGCCCCATTTTCTGTTAGAATGTTGGGCGATCTTCCAAGCTCACCGTTTTTGAGTCCGCCTTGAAAGGAGTCCAGACATGGCAAACGATCCCGGTCTCGCAGCCGACACATGCATCTACATGGAAGCAGTCACAGGTGACGGAGGAACGCACAACAGCAGCGTCTGGTGGCTCAGCCCCGACATACAGCTTACAGGTCCGACTTCCGGTCCAGACAAAGCAGACCCCGGCCAAAATAACACCGTCAATGTGGTTTATCACAGAAAACCTGCCAGTAGTAATTGCACAACGCCCGGCGATGAAAGCATTACTATCGAACTGTGGGTTGGCAATCCCTCTTTGGCAATGTCGCCGAGCGAGCACGCGAGCACCGCACTGATACAGAGTATCGGCTCGCCTTTTCCTGCCGAGGGCACCAGTGCAACTCAGATAATTAATTGGGCGCCGCCCGCAGGCTTGCCTGTAACCGACCCGCAAAGCGCAGGGCACAAATGCCTGATCGCAAGATGCTATCCACAGTCTCTGACGCCCGACCCGAATGATTTCCACGTGCCGAACGACCGACATGTGGCGCAGCACAACATCTGCATAGTTCCTTGCAGCGACAGGAAGGCGCACAAGCATGGCCTGTTCAGGTTTGAGGTTTCGACTATTAACCTGAATTTTTCAGAGAAAGAGACAGTCACTTTGCGCGCAGTCGCAGACCTGAGACCCGATAATTTCGTGCGCAAAGTTGTGCTGGAGCGACTTGAAAGGACTGAAGGTTTTCGTCGTCTTGCTCTCGCGCCGCCGCGAGGATTCAATTTTGACCTTCCAGATTTTCCAGAAGCAGAGGTGATTGACCACACGAAGCCCGGTTGTCTGGGATTTCTTCTCGGCACCTCTTTTCGGCCTGAGATTGAGACAAGAATTCAGATGAGTCCCAAACAATTCACTCGCTTTAACTTCGAGGCGGACCTGTCTGGAGCCAAGGTTGGCGAAGCCTATATTTTTCATCTAACACAAAGCGGCTCGGACAATCGCGCTCATGGTGGATTGACGATTGTGATGTTGGCAACCGACGCGTAACTTATGCCGCGCTCCAATGAGCAGAATTCCAATCAACGCCGCTCGCCGCGCTTCAAGGCGCAACTGAGGGCGCGTTTACTGTTCGCGGTCGTTCTCTCCGAAGAGAGTTCTGCGACGGCGCGCAACTCTGGAAAGCTGCATCTGGTGGGCCACACCAAAGATATAAGCGAGGTTGGATTAGCTCTCATCGTTCCCATCGCAGATATTGACGAGCGATACCTGACGGGCGAGTCTAACAGGATGCAGATTGAACTCTATCTGCCGAAAGGCGCGATCAAGATAACTGCGCGCCCTGTGCACTACAGACGACTCGAAGAGGGTTCGGGCGAAAGCGTCTTCAGCGAAGGCTACCTGATAGGCGCAGAGATAACGAAGGTAAGCAACCAAGACCTCTTCATTGAATACCTGAGCACGCTTGAGAACAATTAGTCTAAGAAGCTATTTGAAACTTCGGCACAAGGGCAGAATGTTCAAAATAGCTTCTTAAACTTTCATGTCTGCAATAGCTCGCACGCCTGCTAGAAGGCGCTCGACCTCTTCCGCTGTTGTGTAACAGGCGCAGCCCGCTCGGACCAGACCTTCATCAGACAAACCGAGCCGCTCAATCACAGTCGCCGCGTAGAAATCGCCGTGAGAGACAAAGACGCCTAGCTCTGCAAGCCCCCGCGCAACGATTGTCGAGGGCACATCCCGCGCGGTAAATGAGATGGTTGGCGTTCGCGCCGCATCTAAGGACGGACCATAGAGTGTCACGCCTTCAATCTCCGAGAGTCCTTCCCACACAGGCAGCAGCTTTGGAAAATCTAACCTTTGCAGCAAATCCTCTTTGCCAAAGAGCACGCCTATGTGTGGTCCGTAAAATTTATAGGCTGAGCAGGAGAGAAAGTCGCAGTTCAGGGCGCGAACGTCCGTGAGCGCGTGGGGCACGAAGTGGACCGCATCAACGAATATGAGCGATTGCACAGCGTGCGCCATCTCCGCCGCGCGGCGCACGTCGTTGATTGTTCCGAGCGCGTTTGAAGCAGCGCCGATGGCGACTAGCTTCGTTCTAGAGCATAGCAGTCTGGAAAATTCATCCCAGTCGAGTTCACCAGACTCAGGCAATAGTTTGACGGCTCTAACAAGAACGCCGCGCTCTCTTTCAAGGATGCGCCAGGGGGCTACATTCGCGTGGTGATCCAGTTCCGTGATGATAATTTCATCGCCCGTCTTAAATCCGGGCGCGAGCGCACGCGACAGATGAAAGGCGAGCGTCGTCATGTTCGCGCCGAACGCTACTTCGTCCGCGTGCGCGTTTAGAAACTCCGCAACCGTTTCACGTGCAGCGGCGATTATCGAGTCAGTCTCTTCAGACGTAGGATATGCCCAATGCGTGTTGGCGTTGTGATGATATAGATAATCCGTAACGGCCTCGCCCACCGCGCGCGGCACTTGTGTTCCGCCGGGACCATCGAAGTAAGCGACTGCGTAATCGGCGTGACGGCGCTCAAGTGCCGGAAAGTGCGACCGAATCTCTTCGACCGACGATGTGCTCTCTTTAATTGTTTGCTGCGCTTGGTTAGTCATAAATAGAATATGATTTGGACGCGAATGGTTATGGAAAAACCGGATGCGTATTTAAGATCGTTGACTCTGCGCCATCATGAAAAGAATCGTTCTCATAAAATTGTTGCCGATGAGCGTTCTCTTGCTATCGGCCTCGCACTGCATCTTATCAGTAGATGAGCAGAGTGCAGAAGCTCCGTACACTCGAACTTTGTTTGAATCAACAACCTCGCTTCAATCAAGCTCGACCGGCACAATGTTTCGAGCCGACTTAGAACACACGGGCGTCTATCAGACGAGCGGCATTAAGCATCTGCGCGGACTGCGTTGGAAGTTCAAAACTGAGCGCGTTATCGAAGCGTGGTTCTCTTCACCGACTATCATGGACAAAATAGTCTATGTAGGAAGCGATGACGGCAACCTCTATGCTGTTGATGCGATCACGGGAACAGAGAGATGGAGATTCAAGACGGGCGATGTCGTATATTCATCGCCTGCCGTCATCGGTGGCGTAGTCTTAGTCGGAAGCCACGACGGAAATCTCTATGCCGTTGACGCCGGAAACGGAAGCGAGCTATGGAGATTCAAGACAGGCAACAGGGTCTATTCTTCGCCAGCAGCGAGCGCTGGAATAGTTTACTTCGGGAGCGCGGACACAAATTTCTATGCAGTTGATCTTGCTACGAGACTTGAGAAGTGGAGATTCAAGGCCGGAGGCTTGATTGAATCTTCTCCGGCTCTGGCAAATGGAGCAGTCTATTTCGGAAGCTGGGATTATCATCTCTACTCGTTGGACGCGGAAACGGGTCGAGAGAGATGGAGATTCAAGACGGGCTATCGCGTTCTATCCAGTCCGGCTGTCGCCGGGAGATCGGTTTATTTTGGAAGCATGGACGGAAACTTTTATGCTGTGGACGCTCAGACAGGTCTGGAGAGGTGGCGATTCAAAACGAATGATCGCATTCGTTCTTCTCCTGCTGTTGCCGGTGGCGCGGTCTATTTCGGAAGTGATGACGGCTGCCTTTACGCTCTGGACGAAGCGACAGGTCAACTGCGTTGGAAGTTTAAGACCGGAGGCAAAGTTATCTCTTCGCCTTCTGTTGCAAGCGGACTCATCTACTTCGGAAGCCTTGACGCATACTTTTATGCGCTCGACATACGCACGGGAAGATTGAAGTGGAAGTTCAAAAGATTTCCAAACTGGATGAGGTCTTCGCCTGCTGTCGGCGACGGCGCAATCTATTTCGGCTGCGATGACGGTTACCTGTACGCGCTGCATTGATTCTCTTTTAAACTGATGCGCAAAACAGTCGCAAGTTACGTTGAGAGTTTTAGGGAGCGGGGCAAGCAGACCTGGCTTGCGCACACGCGAGGGCTGAGGACGAATCGCTGGTCTTACGAGCGAGTGGCCCGGACCGCTTACAGGTTCGCGCGCGAGTTGGAAGCGCGCAATGTTGCGAAGGGCGAGCGAGTTATTCTCTGGGGCGAAAACTCCGCCGAGTGGGTCGCGGCTTTCTTCGGCTGTACTTTGCGCGGCGTAATCGTCGTGCCTTTGGACGCGCAGAGCGAGCCGGGATTTGCGCTGCGCGTTGACAGCCAGGTTGAAGCAAAGCTATTGCTCTCAGATTCAGGCAATCAACACTCATCTCAATTGAATCTGCCCGAAATCAGATTTGAAGAGTTGAGTTCGATTGTCTCAAAGCACGCTTCCAATCCTTATCCAATCGCGGAAATTGACGAGCATGACACGGTCGAGATCGTTTTTACTTCAGGCACGACGGCAGAGCCTAGAGGCGTGCGCCTCACGCACCAGAACCTCATCGCCAACCTTGAGCCGCTTGAAGAGGAGATAAAAAAATATTTGAAGTGGGAGCGGCTCGTTCATCCTCTACGCTTTCTTTCCCTGCTGCCGCTCAGCCACGTCTTCGGTCAGTTCATGGGGCTGTTCGTGCCGCAGCTTCTGGGCGCTGAGGTCTTCTTTCAGGAATCCCTGAACCCGTCGCAAATAATTGAAACGATAAAGCGCGAGCGCATCTCCGTAGTCTCAGCCGTCCCGCGAATCTTAGACACCTTGCGCGATAAGATTGAAAGAGAGATGGAGGCGCGCGGGACGGCTGAAAGCTTTCAAAGAAAGTTGGCCGCAGCCGCTCATCAACATTTCCTGCGCCGCTGGTGGACCTTTCGTGAGATTCACAATCG
Source organism: Acidobacteriota bacterium (assembly GCA_003222945.1). GTDB lineage: Bacteria > Acidobacteriota > Blastocatellia > Pyrinomonadales > Pyrinomonadaceae > QHXM01. Next base: position 12,861 of record QHXM01000060.1, on the reverse strand, counting down.
CTTCGGCTGGAAGTTCTGGGCATTCGTTTCGGGCGGCGCAACGCTCAACGCTGACACAGAACAGTTCTGGCAACGCTTGGGCTTCGCAGTGCTGCAAGGCTACGGCATGACCGAGACCGCGTCGCTCATCAGCGTCAATCATCCTTTCAAATCGAGTCGCGGCTCAATCGGCAAGGTGATGCCCGGACAGGAAGTGCGGCTAGACGAGAAGGGCGAAATTCTGGTGCGCGGCGCAAACGTTTCGCCCGGATATTGGAAGGGTGAAGCGAAGTCAAGCGACGAAGGCTGGCTTCGCACGGGCGATCTTGGCGAGATTGACGAGGCGGGCAATCTCTACTTCAAAGGTCGTGAGAAGGAAGTGATCGTCACGGCCTCTGGTATGAACGTTTACCCGGAAGACATAGAGGTCGCGCTCAATCGCCAGCCTGAGATTCGCGCAAGCGCCGTCGTCAGTTTTGAAGGAGCGCACGGGCCGGAGCCTCTGGCAGTTCTAATCCTGCGCGATGAGATGATAGATGCGAGCGAGGTCGTAAAGCGCGCTAATGAAACGCTGAGCACGCATCAACAGGTGAACCGCTGGTTCATCTGGACGGAAGAAGATTTCCCGCGCACCGCGACGCAGAAAGTTAGAAAAGGATTTCTAGCCGAGATGGTTAAGGCGCGCATGAAGAATGAGCCTGCGGATTCAGCACACATGGCAAGTCCGCTCGCAAAGATCATTTCGGAAGTGAGCGGCGAGACTCCTGCTAATCTCAATCCGAACGCTAACCTTTCGACCGACCTCAAGCTCGATTCGCTGGGCCGCGTGGAACTCTTGAGTGCTTTGGAGGATCGCTATCAGGTTGAAATTGATGAGGCGAGTTTCACTGCGGCGACCACGCTTGGCGATATTGAGCGAGTTATTCGTGAAGGAGTTTCGGATGTGGGCGCGCAATATCCCTTCCCGCGCTGGGCGCATCGTTTTCCGTTTACATGGATTCGCTTCATACTCTTCTACACAATCGTCCTTCCGCTCATACGCCTGATGTGCCCTTTGAAGATCAGAGGGCGCGAGAATTTAGATGACGCGCGCGGGCCGCTGCTCTTCATCTCGAATCACATAACGATGGTGGACCATGCTCTTATCTTAGCTGCTCTGCCCGCAAGGTTCAGGCACAGTCTAGCGATTGCTATGGAGGGAGAGATTTTGCGCGGTTGGCTTCACCCACCGGAAGGGACTGATTGGTTCACACGCATTCGTTACAGAATCATGTACGCGCTCGTCGTCACCTTCTTCAACGTCTTTCCGCTGCCGCAAAAGAGCGGCTTTCGTCGCAGCTTCTCATACGCGGGCGAGATGATGGACAGAGGCTACAGCGTTCTGGTCTTCCCGGAAGGGCGTCGCTCAGACAATGGATTGATGAGTCCGTTCAAGGCTGGAACGGGATTGCTTGCTTTGAAGTTGGATGCGCCCGTAGTTCCAATGAGGATTGACGGTCTCTTCGAGTTGAAAGAGAGCAACAAGCATTTCGCTGAGCCGGGTCAGGTCTTTGTCAGCATTGGCGAGCCGGTCCGATACTCACAGCAAGAAGAGGCTGCGCAGATTACGGAAGACATGAAGAGACGTGTGGTTAAACTTTGAGTGTAACCTATGCGGTAAAGAAGACGAACAATTCACGCAAAGGCGCAAAGGGCTATAAAGCTCGCAGAGAAGTATCTCCTAATAGCGCCTTAAACTTTTCTTTGCGTCTCCAGCGCGAACCTTTCGTTCCCGTTGTCATAGCCAGCAGTTCATCAAGGCCCGAAGCGTTGGCGATACTCGGTGGAGTTCATAAACCCGTTAATCATCGTGCGGTAATCACCCGTCTTGTTCAAAGTGTCTATCCAGTTCAGGTAAAGAATGTCAGGATCGCGGCGTAGATAACCGAAATACTGCATCACTACGAACGCTGTGTTGTAGTATTTGTTATAGACCTCCGCTGCTTCGGCAATCGCCCGCAACACTTCTGCCCTGCTCTTTCTTCCCATGCGAAGGTCGTCAATGAACGTCTGCCTCTCAGATAACGTCACTCCGGCAGTTGCTAGGATTGCATCAACATAAGCCGCAGGGTCTGTGAGGGCATCGTACTTATGCCTGAACTCTGCGCGCGAAACGAAGTCGTTTACGAAAGCTACTTTGCTCGCCTCCAGTTCCGCGTCCGTCTGGAATCCGCTGACTCTTCTTAGATCGGGCATGAACTCCACGTAGTTAGGGTTTCTTCCCAGGGCTGCCGAGTAGAAGCGATAGATGAAGTAGCCGCGAGATTGAAACTCCGGCGAGCGGAAGAAGTCCGCTGAGATTTCTATACGATCACAGAAGTTTCCCTGCGCGTCTTTGCCTGACGGCGCGCAGTTGTTCATGATGTTCATCCACCCGTTATAGCCGTTCTGGTCCGGCTCTCGGTTGAGGAAATCAAAATAATGCTGCCGCACGAAGAATGAGCTTCCGTTAATAGGGTTGGGCACAACGGGCGCGCCCTGTATAGGAATATCGTTGGCCGGAATTGTAGCCGTAGCCGTCCGGTTCACTCCGAGCCTTGCGCCCGTAGGATTGCTTAGCGTGACGTAGAAGTTCTCATCAGCTTCTGCGTATGAGTCGTCGATGATTAGCACGCTGATGGACTTACTAGCTTCGCCCGGAGCGAAGCGCAGTGTGCCGGAGGTTGCGACGTAATCACAGCGCGACGACGCAAGCCCTGTGTTCGTTTTATCGCACGGAGTCAATCCGGCTGTGTCCGATGTTGCGTAGTCAATGGTCGCTTCATGCGAAAGGTCGCCGAGTCGTGTGACGGTCAGAGGAGGCTGGTCCGAATATGTGCCGCCCGTGTAATAAGGCTCGATTAGAAGAGAGAGCGGGGAGCTAAACTGTATGACGCTATCTGTGGGCGGAAGCTGACCGGTGTGATTGAGGGTTTGCCAGTGCGGATCAAAGTTTCCGCCGCTTGAGTTAGTCAGTCGCACTTGCCCGCTTCCGTCCGCATTCATCAAGTAAATCTCAAGACGCCCATCGCGGTTCGTTGTAAAAGTAATCTTCGTCCCATCAGGCGACCATGCGGGCTGCGTCTCCACAGACTGTGTGTTTGTCAGAAACCTGTAAACGCCTCCGGCAGAGTCAACGACCGCTATATCCGCAGTCTGCTTCTGCGTCTGATTCGGGTAAGCGCTGTTGTCGTAAGAGTAGGCTATCCAACTGCCGTCCGGCGACCAGGTAGGCCCGCTGAAGGTCGGAGGCCATGCTTTTGGATCGACATAACTGCTTGAGAAATCGCCGATACGCGTCTTGCCGCTGCCGTCCGCATTCATCACGAATAAGAAGTCCAGCAGTTGCTCCTGCTGGGAATAAAACTTGAAGTCAGATGCGGTGAACGCGATTCTTGTCCCGTCGGGCGACCACTCCGGGACGCCGCCGTCCTTGCAGGAAGTCAGTGTCTTTATGTCGCCGCTGCCGTCGGCGTTGATGAGCAGGAGGCTAGACGATATTCCGGGATTACTCATCACGAACAGGAGCTTTGAGCCGTCAGGCGACCAGACCGGGTTGATAACTTTGGGTAGCCCTATAACGATTTCCGCCTGTTTGTACGGGGTGACTCTGGTGACATTACTGCCGTCGGCGTTCATCACGTAAACGTTGCCTGGAATGTCGCCGTCGCGGTCGCTCACAAAAGCAATCTTCGTCCCATCGGGCGACCATGCGGGATTGAGGTCTCTGGCCGGATTTTTTGTGAGATTCACCTGAAGGCTTCCGTCCGCATTCATAACGTAAATCTCCGCGTTGCCATCGCGCATACTTGCGAAAGCGATCTTACCGTTCGTGCCCGGCTCAGTTGGCGTCAGCGACGATGCGGGAGCAAGCATTGGAGGGTTTATTGAGCGCAAAGCTTTGGCTGAAGATTTGAGCGAGAGGTTTATTCCGCTCATGCAAACAATCAGCATCAATATGAGAATAAGCCAGCGCGCAGTTTTTATCTTTAGGTATCTCATAACGCCTCTGACTTTTATACCTGTGGCTCTAAGCTGTCAATTTAATTTTCGATATTCAAAATGGTAGTTTGGATTAAGTCACAGATGTTGTCTCTTCACTCTTGAAAATATCTGCCACCCGAAGACGCATTCAGGTTAAAAATTCCTCGCCCTCGATTAATATCTTGAATTATTGCAAAGAAGATGGATCAGTCCATGCCATTAAAGGATAAAGAGAAAAGACGTGAATATCAACGTGAATACATGCGCCGTTGGTATCAAGAGAACAAAGCCAGGCACATTAACTTTGTCAGAAACAGAGACAAAAGGATCTAAATGTCGTTTACTCTGCGCAAACTGTCACCGTAAAGAACATCGGAATGAGCATCACTCAAAATCGCAAGGCAAACTATGTCAAAAAAAGAAACGAGCTATAGCGGATGAAAGATCGGGCCATAATCCGTTTTACTCGAAAGTGTAGCGGGGGCGTGGCTTGAACACGCGACCTTGGGGTTATGAATCCCACGCTCTAACCAGCTGAGCTACCCCGCCACAAGTGTTGAATAATTATAAAGGTGAGAGTTGAAAGGTCAAGTTGATGGCGGTTTCAAGATACTGCAAAGGTTTGCGCGCGTAGCGGATGGTGCGTATCATTCGCTTGACTGCGTAATTTGCAATTGAGAGGTTAGTAAGATGTCAGACATAACAAATCGCCCCAGACGGCTCAGACGAAGTGAGACGTTGCGATCACTTGTGCGTGAAGCAAGGCTCGCGCGCGAAGACTTTATATTGCCGCTCTTCGTCTGCGCAGGCTCCGGTGTTCGCCGAGAGGTCTCTTCCATGCCGGGCGTCTTCAATCTATCAGTTGACGAAGCCATGCGCGAAGCCTCGAACGCTTTCGAGTTGGGGCTTCGAGCAGTCATACTCTTCGGCCTGCCTGAAGCTAAAGATGAGATTGCGTCGGGCGCTTACGCAGAAGACGGCATTGTGCAGCAGGCCGCGCGAGCCGTGAAACGCTCTGTCCCCGAAATGCTCGTCATAGCGGATACTTGTCTCTGCGAGTACACATCGCACGGCCATTGCGGCGTGGTCCGGCGGGGCGAGGTCTTGAATGACGAGTCGCTTGAGTTGATTGCGCGCACAGCCGTCAGCCAGGCGCAGGCCGGAGCGGACATCGTTGCGCCTTCTGCAATGATGGACGGACAGGTCGGCGCAATCCGCGAGGCTCTTGATAACGAAGGCTTCGACCAGATTGCTATTATGTCTTACGCTGTGAAATACGCCTCCGCCTTCTACGGTCCATTTCGTGAGGCGGCAGACAGCGCTCCCTCATTCGGCGACCGGCGCGCCTACCAGATGGACGCAGCGAACGCGCGAGAAGCTATGCGCGAGGCTGAACTTGATTACACTGAGGGCGCGGATATTCTGATGGTCAAGCCTGCGACTGCCTACCTTGATATTCTGAAGATGGTGCGCGACCGCTTCGATCTTCCTATGGCCGCCTATCACGTTTCCGGCGAGTACGCGATGATTAAGGCTGCGGCTGAGCGCGGCTGGATAGACGAGCGCCGCGTCATGCTCGAAACCCTGACCTGCATCAAACGCGCCGGAGCAGACATGATAATCACCTACTACGCGCAGGAAGCCGTGCGCGCAATCAATCAATCGTGAGGTTGCTTCGTTCAGAGTGGAGGCTTCCCTAGCTCCCAGAGCGAATCAAAATGCTCGATGAACGCTGTGGCTATACCTCTTTCTTTAATATCTAACTCAAGGTGGGGTCCGTCAGCACCGCGTATTCTCCCTAAATAGAACCCTACGATTACCACGCTGTCCGTTATGAATAGAAAGTAGCGGGGAGTCGAGTCGTAATATCTTAACTCAACTTGACCGGGTTGAATCTTCTCTCTGGGCATCGGAACACGGCCAATTTCCGATGCAACAATGCCCAGAATCTTTATCTCACTTCCCGCCTTCACTCGTTTGAGGCGCTCAAGAAGGCTACTCTCCCTTCGGTCGTCATGAATTTGTTTGATTCCCAGTACAGACATGGTTGCGCCGAGCGAAATGCATTTGCGTATGTCATCAAGTGCTGTGCTAAGCGTGGGGATGTCCTGCCTTAATGGCTTGACTTCCTCCAGCAGCTTTGTCGTTAGAGAAGAAACATCTCTTCTTAAGGGTTCCATTTCATTTAAGGTGCTTTGTCTAAATGCCCGCGTTTCCGCTATTAGAGGATTTAACTCTTGCGAAAGAATCGCAAGGAAGTCTTTGCGAGTGATATAGTCGGCTGCGAATACAACTAATCCCGTCGTAACGAGCACAATTCCTATATCTCTGAGCAAATGCTCTGGAAGCCCCTGCTCGGGAAGAAGCGACGCGATTATCAGCAAAAGAATTCCGAGTATTAACAAAACCAGACAGACTATGAGCGCTTTAAACTTGAATATTCTCTCAATCAGTGAAGGTTGATTTTCCTTCTCACGACTCGGCGTGTCTGGTTCCTGATTTCGTGATTGCTGCGTCATCATGTTGCCTCCCGTAGGATTCGAGACCCTGACGATAAAAGCCTTAAGAGATAGTGATAGTCAGTCCAACACATAGTTTTAGTTAAACGGCTACTCACTTGCCGCCCGACAGGGAGATGAATTGAACGTTATACGCCTGTTTGCGGCTAACTGAACTTTGCGGAGGTTAGCCTTTAGTGCCAGACGGAGTTTTCTTTCGTGTCAAACCGGACTTGCGGTTGTCGTCAATAGTAAACCCCATACCTTCATAAAGCGGATGATTCGTGCCGAAGTTTACATCGCCTTCGACGCCGTCTCTCACCTTTATAGAATCGGCGTTCAGCTTACTGTAGAGAGCATCGCGCTCTGCTTTCTTTATCTTGACTTGCGCTTCAAGGTCGGCTATCTCCTGATCCTTTGTTGCCGCCCTCTCGATCTCCGCTTGAAAATCCGGTTGATTGATGCCTTTGAAGACGGCAGTGGGAGCGCCCTGCTTCCATGCGTTGTTCATACGGGTGACGCGCTCTTTAATCTTCTTGGTGTGTACAGCCATGAGAGTTCCTCCTCAGATTGGATATGAGTTAAAGGGTTATTGAAAGACTGAGAACCTGAAAACGGCGGGATATTAGCACATTTTCATGCTGTGAGTCTTAATATTTATCTTGAAGAGGCTTTGCAAAGCATCGCAAGCCCTTTGCAAAGCCTTGAAAAGCCCTTGCAAAGCTCTGCAAGCCGTTTTCAAGCCTTTGCAAGCCCTTTGCAGAGGTTTGCAAAGCCTTCACAGAGCTTTGAAAAGCCTTTGCAAACCTTTGAAAACGGCTTGCAAAGCGAAGGAAACCTTATCACAGGCGTGTAAAGCGCCTTGCGGTTGAATGCGACCTTACAATAAGACGTGCTTGTCAGTACCACCTGCGGTAGCGGGTGGGTGCTTTAGCGTCAAAGACCCACCCGCTACCGCAGGTGGTACTGACATCTTCTACTGAATTACAACCTCAATCGGCCAGGCGTCCGGCGGCTCGTGTCCTTCGTTAAAGTTCGAGATGTTCAGGCCGAACGGTTGGTCGGCGTCAACTTTGACTGCGAAGCGGACGTTGAGAGGAAGCCCAGCCATCGCACGCACCAACAACGGAAAAGAATCAACCTCCCAAACTTGGACCACCTGCTGCTTTGGATTCTCTACAGGAACAAGACGCGAGCCGCAGTCCACATTATTGATTAGAAGCGTGACGCGCGTTGAAGTGACGGGCGGGTGCGCGTCCTGTGGAAGCACGGGTTGAATGTGTGCGCGCACGATGATGCTTTTAACTTTATGCGCTTTCTCTCGCACAGGCACGACGTATTCGACGTAGCCGACGCCAGCGCCCCAGATGTAGCCCGCGCCGCCTCCAAGCTTTTCAAAACGCGCGCTCGCAGCCATCTCCGGGTGGAAGCGATAGGTGAGAGCACCTTCCCCCTTTTCCAGCTTGATTATTTCCGGCAGCTTTGCAGGGTCACTGGGCGCTCGCATGAATGCGAATTGTCGCGGGACCAGATGATGCGCGGAGTCTAACAAGTCTTGCGGCGGTTTATCTCCCTCGTGCGCTGCGAACATCTCCGATGCTCTATGAATCTCGGCGCGGACTTCATCATCGCGCTCAGTGGTGTAAGAGATTCCGTAACCCCTGTGCGGGTCGGGCGTGATTATCCAGAACATTGCGCCGCCTGCTGAAGCACGCAACGCGCTCTCGAAAAAGGCTCGATACCACTCTACTTCTGAAAAACCTTTGTAGCCTTCTGGCCCCATGCCGAACTCGCCCACCAGAAAAGGTTTGTTGATTGAGAAAGCGGCGGCAGCGCGGTTGTCTATGAATTCACTCAAGGCTTGCGGTGAATCAACGTAGCTGTCAAGGTCGTCGCGCGGGTAGAGGTGCACGTCGCAGTAATCAACTGTGTGGATGCGGTGATCTTCGAGCCACTCTCTTCGCTCCCAGGACGTGCGATAGCCCCATGTGCCGGGTGCAACCAGGTGGTCCGGGTCAAGGGATTTGATGTACGCGCTCATCTCACGAATCCACGCGCGGCGCTCTGACCAACGGCCTGTGAGAGCCTGCGCCTCGTTCATCAACTCGTAGCCCATGATCGTTGGATCGTCTCTATAAAGAACTCCCGTAACGGTGTTGCGGCGCGTCACGATCTTCTCGACGTGCTCGCGGTAAAGTCGGCGCGTCGTGTCGTTTGTGTAGAAGAGCATCGCGCGCTCCATGTTGATGCCGTAGGGTTGATGGTCGTCGGCGGCGTCCTTGATCCCTGCCCAATAGAGATACTGCGTGATGCCGCCAGTGTCGCGCCACCAGTTGGTCAGACAGAGTTGCACGCGTAGATGAAGGCGCGAGGCTTCGGCTATAACCTTATCCAGATGTACAAACTCTTCTTCGTTCCAACGGTCGGGTGCGGGGCGAAAGCGATGCTTGCGCGGCCAGTCCGCGCGGTCATTTCCGACAGGACCGATTCCATTCTCGTCGCCTTCGCCGAAAGCCCACACACGAACGACGCTCAATCCTTCGCGCGCGGCCTCCTGCATGGTCTCAGGCATACGTTCTCTATCTTCATCCTTGTACATCACTGAAACGTTCGCGCCCGTGAAGCGAAACGCGCGACCATCAACCATGAAGCTTGCGCCGCGCGTATAGACAAAACCGGGGCGCGGCGCATGTTCCGCCTTCCACGCTCGCGCAGCGAAGAAAAGTGCCGCGCCCGCAAAGATTGCGAACGCGGCAAAGAGAAACGATTTCCTGCCCATTAGAAAATTTGAGTTACAGAAGCCGCGCCAGTCTTCAACGCGGATGCGTCAGCCGTATGAAGCCCATTATCGCGCAGACTGCGCCGAGCACTATAAAGAGGTTTATGAACTGGCCTATAGCCAGCACAGCATCAGGGCTGGCTATGATGAAGCTTACGCTCACCAATACCCAATGAAGGTTGTAAAGAAGCAGGCAGACTGCGGAGAGCGCGAACCAGCGCGTTGAAGAGCCGAAAGCGCGCGCGCGTGCGAATCCTAAAACTGCGGCAATCAACCAGCCGATGATTCCAAGAGCCAGAAGAACTAGAACGACTATCCTGAAATAGCTGGGCGCAGTGTATTCTGTCTCCTGCGCGAGCATGAGCGTTGAATCAACAATCATCAAAGAATTGCTCCTACACTTCGGTTACAGGTTTGAAATTTTGAAAGCAGAGAAAAGCGCCGTTTGCACGAGCGCAGGCTACTGCGACCGGCGCAAACGGCGTCAAGTTATCTTTCCGCTCGGCTCACTCTCTCTAACAACCCCGGCGCGCGCGCTACCTCTCGCTCATACCCGAGCGTGATTCAATTGCTTCTTCTGCTTGAGCCTGACTTCACGCTCTGCGCGCCGAAGCGGTCCAGCCAAGTGACCTCACTGAGTTATGTGAATCTCTTCTTCCTTGTTGACGCGGCGCACGAAGAAAACCAGTGCGCAGAGAAACGCGACGACCGTGCATCCAATAGCCATCCACAAATATTTCGGGTCGCCATCAGGATGTGCATCCGTCTTATATTTCCAAAAGAAGAAGTAAACCGCCAACCCGGTCGCAATCAAGCCGATCACCCAGGTCAGAATATCTGTCATGCTCTTCATCTTGAACCTCCGGCGTTCGTTAAATGTTAAGTAGAATGGCCTAGGAGAAGCCGCTAACGCTTACCGCTTAAAAGCTCAGAAGAGAACCGTCGGGCCGACCTCTTTTGAATAGATCGGTTTTTTAGTCTTTATTCGCACGCAATGTTACTTCCAACGGGCGCGCGAAAGCAAGCGTTTGTAAGGCAAAAGGAAAAAGGTAAAAGGCAAAAGCGAAGAGAAAGAGGGCAGGTTTTTCGTCTTTCACTTTTACCTTTTACCTTTTTCCTTTTGCCTTAAAGAATTATTCTCTTATCTCCCGCCCGGCGCGTTATTCGCTCGCGGTCGAAGTATTCAAGAAGCGGGATGGCGTACTTGCGCGAGATTCCGGCTATCTCTTTGAAAGTCGAGACATCAATCATTCGCTCAGGCTCGTGCTCGGCGGCGTACTCGCGCAAACTAGCAATCAGACTGTCCAGAGCAGCGCGATGGAAGAATAGATCAGGGCTGACTCTTACCAGCGATCTGTCATCAATCAGCAACTGAAGAATCTTTCGCGTGTGTTCGCGTGAATGATGCGCGCCGCCTGCACGCGCTACTGCTTCTTCAAACGTGGGCGCTTCGAGCGCGGCCTCTCTGTAAACTTTCTCAAGACCGGAGCGCAGCATTACGTCCGAAGGCGTAAGCGAAAGAGTGTGAGAAGCCGCGCGCACAAACTCTTTGTCGGAGACAAGAGCGCCAACACTTTCTAAGTGTGACAGAAGTGCGCGAAAGATTTCGGGCGCGGCGTGCGTGAAGCGTCTCTCGCGCAAGGTTTCGCGCGAGATGCCTCGCTCGAGAGGCTCACGCTTGTGGTGCGCGGCGATCTCCTCTAAGGCGTCATTCGCAAGGCGATCAAAGACGCTCTTTGCGACATAGACGCCTTCTGCTTCAACGACCCTTTCAGCTTCTTTCGCGCGCCGCACAGCATCTTCCAGAACTTCATCCGTCCATCCTGTTCGCGCCGCAATCTCAGCGCGACGAACCGCGCGCTCGCCTGCCATCTCTACAAAGACGGCGAACTCATCAACTCCATCTCCTGTCGCAAGAGTTTCAAGACGAGAGCGCGTCTGCTCCATCTCGCGCCCGCGATGGCGTGCCGCGTGGGCATCGAGTATGCGACCGCCCGCTATTGTTACTTGCGGCGAATAGGAGCGAATGATGAAACGCTCAAAAGGAAGGGCAACGACCGGCGACTCAAGCCGCAACTGGGCGAAGCCCATCTTGCCCTGTGCAATCTCGCCTGAGTCTTCGAGCACGCGCACGCGCGCCAGAACTTCTGCTGCGCCCAGGTGAACTCGCACGCGCGAGCGAGAGCGAAGTGGGCGCGGCGCGCTTTCAAGAACATCCACCTGCACGTCCAGAGCCTGCGTCGGCAGCAATCTTCCTGCGGGAGCGAGCACAAGCCCGCGCTCAATCTGCTGAACATCAATGCCGCCAAGATTGATTGCAGTTCTCTGTCCAGCAAGGGCGCGCTCAACTTTCTGCCCATGCACCTGAAGCCCGCGCACGCGAACGCGCAAACCCGCAGGCAGTAGTTCCATCTCATCGCCTTCTGCGACGCTGCCAGCCACGAGCGTCCCGGTCACAACTGCGCCGAAGCCGCGCATTGTGAAAGCTCTGTCAACGGGAAGCCGCGCGACCTGTTCACTTGAGCGCGGCGGAACTTTGAGAGCCGTTTCGCGCAAAGCTGCTTTCAACTCTTCCACACCTTCGCCCGTTCGCGCGCTCACGCTCAAAATGGGAGCGCCTGAAAGTGTAGAGCCTGCGACCAACTCTTCCGCTTCAGCGCGAACGAGGAGGAGCAACTCTTCATCCACCATGTCTGTCTTCGTGATGACGACAAGCCCGTGACTGACGCCGAGCAGTCGGCAGATGTCGAAGTGCTCGCGCGTCTGCGGCATAACGCCTTCGTCTGCGGCTATGACGAGCGCGACCAGATCAATCCCGTGCGCGCCCGCGAGCATGTTCTTGACGAAACGCTCGTGGCCTGGAACGTCTATGAATCCTACGCGCACGTCGCCCAGATCAAGCTCAGCAAAGCCGAGATCAATCGTAATCCCGCGCCGCTTCTCTTCAGGTAGCCGGTCCGCATCCACGCCTGTGAGCGCGCGCACCAAAGCGGTCTTTCCATGATCTATGTGTCCGGCTGTTCCGACGATAATTGATTTCATAAGTTTCAAGTTCCAGGTTTTAAGTTTAGTCTTTTAACTTGAAACCTGAAACTTGAAACTTACAACTATTTCACTATCTCGAAATCAATCCACTGCGTAGCCACACGGTACTTATCTTTGGCGAGCGGGTCTGTGACGACGATCTGAAGAATATACTCGCCGGGCGTCATCTCTGCGCCGAGTTGTAAAGCTCCGCCTGCGATCAGGCGTTTCATGTCCGTTTGGTTAGCAGGGTTAAAGGGTAGCACCCGTCCTGTGAAGACGGGACGGCCTTCGCGGAAGATGCGTAGTTGTGTTTGTAGCTGCGGAAGTTTTGTGGCTTTATCCAACTGCGCGTCGTAGATGACGTAGTTGTATTGAACGATCATCCCTCGATTGAATTTACGCACGGCAGGGGTGGGCTGCGGGTCGTTTACATCTTCGCCCTCTGCTTTAGTCGCAGCGCCCGCAGCAGTTGATGGTTGCTGTGGCGGAGCGCCCGCTTCCGTCTTCTCATTCGTCTTTATTGCAGAAGGATTGATACCGGCGACGACTATGCCTGAAATCATCAGATGATTCTTA
>QHXM01000241.1 GCA_003222945.1 Acidobacteriota bacterium | reverse complement strand
TTTCCGCTTCTCAAATCTGTTGGGAACGGCGGACAATCTGCAACTCTTCAAGTATGTGGTCCGCAACACAGCCTACACTTACGGCAAGGCCGCGACCTTCATGCCGAAGCCTCTTTACGGCGACAACGGCTCAGGTATGCACTGTCATCAATCTCTGTGGAAAGACGAGAAGCCACTCTTCGCTGGCGACGGCTATGCAGGGCTATCGGAGATGGCTCGCTTCTACATCGGAGGATTATTGAAGCACGCGCCCGCAATCGTAGCTTTCGCCGCTCCGACGACCAATAGCTACAAACGACTCGTGCCCGGCTTTGAAGCTCCTGTGAATCTTGCTTATTCAGCGCGCAATCGCTCGGCAGCGGTTCGCATTCCTATGTTTTCAACCAACCCGAAGCTGAAGCGTCTGGAGTTTCGTCCGCCCGACCCTTCGTGCAATCCGTATCTTGCGTTCTCCGCGATGGTGATGGCCGGGCTTGACGGAATTCAGAACCGTATTGATCCGGGCGAGCCTCTCGACAAGGACATTTACGATCTCTCGCCCGAAGCCCTGAAGGACGTGCCGAGTCTTCCCGGCTCGTTGGATGAATCGCTCAAGGCGCTCGAAGACGATCACGCCTTCCTCTTGAAAGGCGACGTGTTCACGCCGCAGTTGATTGATCGCTGGATTACTTACAAGCGCGAGCGCGAGATTCAACCCTTGAGGATGCGCCCGCACCCGCTTGAGTTCAGCATGTACTTCGACATTTAAGAAAGAGGCGGGTTAAAGGGTTAAAAGGGTAAAGGGGTAAAGGGGACGGCAATGCTGTTTCTTCCTTTACCACTTTCCCCTTTTTCCCATTTCACCTCTTCTTGTTATCATTCTGCCTTGCCTGCTTTCGATCAAACAATTGAACCGCTCGTCAGCGGCCTGCCCGATGCGGAGGGCGCGCGGCTCTTCTTCGAGCGTCTTCAGATAGAGCATCTGAGCGCAGCAAAAAAATTGGCGCGCGATGCGGGCTTGCTCTCTGACGCGCTGGCTCTGGCCGCCTGGAGTCCGCTGCTTTCAACAACGCTTGCGCAGAATCCTGACTACATCGCGTGGCTTGCGCGCGAGCGCGTGCAGACGCGCGTCAGAACCCGCGAAGAGTTGACGGAATCGCTCGCGCGCTTCGCTCTCGTCAACTCGCAATTAGAAGCTCAGGTACTTCTCTCGCGCTTCCGTCGCCGCGAACTTCTGAGAATCTACCTGCACGACATACGCTCTACGAGCACGCTCGTAGAGATTACAGAAGAGTTATCAAACTTAGCTGATGCAATCCTCGAACATGCGCTGAATCTCGCGCGGCAGGATTTGGACAACCGCTACGGTCAGCCTGAGTGCATGGATGAGAAAGGGCGCACGGCTACAGCATCCTTCTCGATCATCGCGCTCGGCAAATTAGGCTCGCTCGAACTCAACTACGCCTCTGACATCGACCTGCTCTTTCTATATTCGGACGAAGGCAAGACCTCCGGCGCTGGAGAGCGCGGCGCGGTCACGAACCGCGAATATTTCAACAAGCTGGCCGAAACAGTTGCGCGCATCGTGGGCGGGCAGTCGGGCGAAGGCGCTGCCTATCGCGTTGACCTGCGCCTTCGCCCATTTGGTCGGGACGGCGCGCTTGCAACGTCGCTCGAAGAGGCAGTCTGCTACTACCGCGAGACTGCGCAGGCTTGGGAGCTTCAGTCACTGATTCGCTCGCGCGCAGCTGCAGGACGCTCTTCGCTCTACGCGCGCTTTGCCGGGCGCGTGCGCAACAGTATCTACGCGCGAGACGTGACGGTCACACATGCACTCTCAAACGTGCGCCTTGCTAAGCAGAAGATTGATCGCCAGCACGCGCACGATGCGGGCGGCTTCAACGTCAAACTCGGTCGCGGAGGCATTCGTGAGATTGAGTTCATAGCTCAGGCTCTGCAACTCGCCTTCGGTGGCCTTGACCCCTGGCTTCGCGCCCCGCACACACTAATCAGTCTGGGGCGGCTTGCGGACCGGCAGTTGATACGAGAGCGCGAGCGCACAGAGTTAACGGACGCCTACATCTTCCTGCGAAAGCTTGAGCACCGGTTGCAGATGGAGCATGGCCTTCAAACTCATTCCGTGCCGGATGACGAGCAGCAGCGCACGATCGTAGCCCGCCGCATGGATTTTGCAGGAACGAATGCTCTACAGAAATTTAATCGCGCTCTTCAACGGCACACGGCTAGCGTCTGCGCAGCCTTCGACCGAGTGTTCAAAGAGAGCGAGGAAGTTGCAGGCGTAGATATTGACGCGGCTTCAGGGAATCCTACGCGCGCTCAAACAGAGAGCACAGCAGATGCAGAGACATCAATTACGCTCGGCGTTGCAGCAAAGCTCGCGCCGCATATAGTCGAGCGCGAAACGGGCACGCCCTTTATGAAGATTGATGAGTTAGCAGCGCATCTGCGTGAGCAGGCGAGCCGCTCGCTCAATGCTCATCGTGCGATGACTCTTCTTTCACGCATTGCTTCGTCGCTTGAAAAAGGTACTGAAACAAAACTTCTGACGCCCGCGCACCTTGATGCCCTCGTCAGTTTGTGCGGGGCTTCGGAATATCTTGGAGAGATGGTCGCCTCTAACCCCATGCTCATTTACGCTCTGCCTTTGGAAGGTGAAAAGATTTCTGAGTGTAGTTACCGTGAGCTTCTGCTGGAAGCTGTCGAGCTAAAACAGAACAATGGGTTCGGCGCGGAGATCGGAGCGTTGCGCCGTTCATGGGCTTCTCTATTATTCGAGACGGGCGCGCTCGACATATCTGGCGCAATCAGCATGTATGAGGCCAACGCGCGCCAAACTACATTAGCCGCCGCGAGCCTTGACGCTGGATGTCTGATAGCATCGCGCGAGCTTGCCAGACGCTACGGCGAAGATAAAGACCGCGCACACGTCGCTATCTTAGGTCTTGGGCGATTGGGCGGACGCGGAATGGATTACGGCTCAGACCTTGACATCGTTCTCGTTTACGATGACAGCGCGCCTTCTCCCGTCTCGCACTTAGCGCACGCTGAAAGCTACGCGCGCTTCAGCGAATCATTGGTCGCCGCTCTCTCAAGCATCACGCGCGACGGCTATCTATACCGCGTGGACCTGCGCCTTCGCCCGGACGGGAGAAACGGCGCGACCTGTTTGGGCGCGAGCGCTTTCATTGACTATCTGAGGATGCGCGCCGTCGAGTGGGAATGGCTCGCATACGTGAAGCTTCGCGCGGCTGCTGGTCGAATTGAATTCGGAAAGAGAGTCGAGCGATCAAGTACGGGGCGGGCGGGATGCTCGATGTCTATTTCGCAACGCGCTACCTGCAACTGCGCGACCGTGTGCCCGACGAGGACGACGACCGGTCCACGCGCGGCGTGCTTGACCGGCTCTACGAAGCAGGCTCGATTGAAACGGAAGATTACGCGGCGATGAGAGACGGCTACGCTCTCTTGCGCGCGCTCGAGCATCACCTGCGTCTAATCGTAGGGCGCTCTACAAAGCTTCCAGCTACGGACCACCCGGCGCTCCGAGACCTCGCGCGCAAACTCAATTACGCTTCGGCGAACCATCTGACCGAAGATTTGTCCGCGCACATGAAGAAGATACGCGCAGCCTACGACCACATAACGAAGGGATGAAGGATGAGGGATGAGGGATGAATGAATTGAAAGAAAGATTGACCTTCTTTGCTTTCTATTTCATCCTTCATCCCTGCTCTTTTACGGCATGTGGCTCTTAGCATACTCTTTGGCCTTAGCCTTATCGGCATACTCCTGCACCCATGCGGCATTCTTAGCGCCCCAGTCAATGTGGTCTTTGCTGAATTTCTCGAAGTCTGCGGACGGTTTGCCGCTTGAGTCAACAAGGCCCAGTTTCTGGGATGCTTCTACAGCCAACTGCGCGTCGCCTGACATGGCAGCAGCCTGGAAGAGCTTATGCTTGTCGTCGTCGGACATGCCCGAAGCCGATCCGCCCGATTTGCTGCAAGCAAGGCTGATGATGCTTAGCCCTAACAAGAGGGCTATGATTGTGGATTTGAGTCTCATAAGGAAATCTTTCTTCTGTTGAACTATGGGATGCGTAAAGCTCAACTCTTTTACGCGAAAAACGTCCGGCTAGTCAAATAGTTTCTGCGCTGATTCAAGGAGCGCGCTCGCGGATTGTCACTTCGGCAGGTGACTGTTCACATATTCTTTGGCCTTCTCCGGCGATATGTACTCTTTAACGAAGTCGAAATTTTTTGAAGCCCAGTCAGCATGTTCTTTGACGAAAGGGGTGAAGGCCGGAGTCGGCGCACCGTTTTGGTCCGAGAGTCCGAGAGCCTCCGTCACCTGCGGAATCAGGCGAGAATCGCGCGTGTTTATGGCGGCCTGATAGAGCTTGTGCTTGTCATCGCTCGACAGTGACGCAGCTGTCGAGCTGGTTTTGCTGCAAGCCAGCGTGAACAGGAAGATTGTCAGAAGTAGGATTGTGTAGATGCGGCGCATAGTAAAAGCAGGATACAGGAGGCAGAGGGAAAAACAGAATCCAGAATTCAGAATACAGAATGGAATAAGGCGTAAAGCCAGTTTTCAGTTTTGAGTTATGAGCCTTCTGAAAACTCAAAACTCAAAACTGAAAACTACTTTATTTATTCTGACTTCTGCTTTTCTAAACTATACGTCAAAGGGCGCGCTCGCTGACTCTTCGTGCCAGCAGCGCATGCACCATCTGTGCGTTGCCTTGCGCTCGTCCAGAGAATAGTCTGCGGATGCGGGCAGCCGACGCACGACCTCTCTCTGTTCATCATCCAGTTCGTTCCAGCTTAAGAGCCTTCCCTCGCCGCAACGCGGGCATCTGGTTTGTGATTGATCGTTCATACCCATATTCTAGTTTGAGCAGGGATGCGAAAGCGAGTTAATATCGCCGCCTTCTGTTTTTCTTTTCTTCTGACTCCTGTATTCTGAATTCTGACTCCTGCTTTTCATTATGTTTCGTGTCAGGGCTGAGTTTCGTGATGACCTTGTGATTGAGGCTGAGACGGAGCGCGCGCGCGCCTTCTTCGCTGACTTACAGAACTTTGTGCGTTTCATGCCGGGCGTGGAGAGCATAAAGAAAGTAGAAGGGAATGCGGCACGATGGAACGTGCGTGCCGACGTTGCGCTCGTCGGAAAGATGCAGGGCGAGTTCGCGTTGATGCTTAGAGATGATAGCCCGCTCAGAATAGAGTGGGGACCGACAGAAGATGAAAAAGAGAACCTGCTGCGCTACGCAATCAGTCTTGAAGAAGAGGACACAGCAAAGACGCACGTTCGCTTCGCACTTCGCGTCGAACTAAGACGCCAGCGCGCATCGGAGTTGCATCTGATGGCTGGTCTATTGGGTGAAAGACGAATCAGCGAAGGGATACAGGAGGACGTTGACCTGATGGTTAGAACTTTTCTCAAACGCGCCCGCGCGCAATTGGAATCTTAAGTCAATACCCCCTGCGGTAGCGGGTGGTACTGACTTAAGACGCTTCGCGTTTACTTCGTTGGCCTCCAGATAAACTTTCCAGCCTTGTCTATGTACCCTTGCTTTCCTTTCACCCAGACCTTCGCAAGTCCGTCCGAAAAAGGAATCGCGTCGTCGAATTGCGGAGTGATAACGATTGTTCCGGTCCTGTCAGCATAGCCGTACTTGCCCCTGTCCTTGATTAACGCAAAGCCTTCGGAAAATCCTTGAGTCCAATCAAACTTCGGTTGAATGATAACTTTTCCGGTTTTGTCTATGAAGCCGAACTTGCCGTTCAGGATTATTGGAGCTAAGCCTTCCGCAAACGTTCCTGTGAAATCGAACTGCGGCCCTATGACGACCTTTCCGGCCTTGCTGATGTAGCCGTACTTCTGGCCTATCTTCACGTTCGCAAGTCCTTCGGAGAAGTAGTAGGCGTTGTAGTATTCAGCCGGGATGACTACCTTGCCCTTGCGGTCTATGAAGCCGTGCTTGTTGTTGATGACTACGAGAGCGAGTCCTTCGTGAAAGGTGAATGCTTTATCGAACTGTGGCTTGATGATGGTCCGCCCGGACTTATCTATAAAACCGTATTTGCGGTCAATCATCACAAGCGCAAGCCCGTCTGCAAAATTCTCTACGGCATCGAACTGCGGGGCTATAACAATCTTTCCGGCCTTATCAATGAACCCGCGCCGGGGATTCGCGCCTCCGGTCTGAACGGGCGCGAGACCTTCTGAAAATCGTCCTGCGAAATCAACCTGCTGTAACTCAATCACCATGCGCCCGCTCTTATCAATCAACCCTCGACGCGCTCCCTCACGCACGTAAGCCAGCCCTTCCGAGAAATCCCAGGCATCATCGAACTGCGGCTTGATGACGACCTGGCCCGTTCTATTGATGTAGCCCCACTTGCCGTCCTGATGAATGGGAAAGAGTCCGACAGAATCTTTGTTCTGCGCCTGCGAATTTATAACCACAGAGACACAGAGACATAGAGAAACAGCAGGCAGTAGGCAGAAGGCAGAAAGCAGTCGAAGACAATAACCCAAGCGCGAAGCAGATTTGTCTTGGATGCCTACTGCTTTCTGCCTTCTGCTTTCTACATCTCTCTGTGTCTCTGTGTCTCTGTGGTTAATTCCCATTCTACTTGCGCCCGTAGCTAATCATGTTTGCGAGGACGCGGTATGCGCCCGGCACACCTGCGCGTAGTTGCCTGTACCAGACCATGCTTGTGTAGATGTAGTGGCCGCGCCCGTAATCAGCCGCGAGCAGTCCGCCGCGCAAAGCGGCTTCGCCCGGATCATGCGTTGTGAGCGGGGCGCTGTAGTGCGCGTCCCAATCCTGCGGGTAATAAAGCCCACGCTCCTGAATCCATCCTGCGAAATCATTTTGCGTAATCTTGTTCGGAAAGTTCAGAAGCGGGTGCTCCGGTTCAGTGAATTCTATGGGCGCGTTCTCGTCCGTGACGCGAGAGCCTCCGAGCGTTATAGGGTAAGGCGCAAGCTGCTGTCGGTTCACGCGCGGGTCTGGATTCCACTCGTTCGTCTTGTGGTAGAAGACTATGAGCGTGCCGCCCGCCTGAACATAATCGAGAAGTCGAGGGTTCAAACTGATGAGTTCAGGATGAGCCTGATAGCCGCGATTGTCTATGATGATCGCGCTGTAACGGCTGAGGTCGCCCGCGCGCACGTCATCAACAGTCAACTCTTTTGATTCCACGCCGAGCGCCGCGAGCGAGTGCTTGAGCGTTTCGTCAAAGCTAGGTATGTAGCCGACGCGCAAGTTCGGAGCAACGCGCGCATCAGTATTGACGACCTTGACGGTTCGCTCTGTCACAGAAGATTGCCCGCTGCCTTTGGTGTCATCATTAACTGTGAATCTGACAGACCAGTTTGATGGTCTGATAAGACTCCGAGCAATCACCTTAGAAAGGCCGAAGTCTTGGAGGATTCCCGTAACGATGCGAGTCTCGCCAGAAGCAAGTTGAAATGTGGGACCGAGTTGGCTGCGAGTACCTATCCCTATTGCCATAATGCGCCCGTTGAATTGCGTGGGCAGATGATTGATTAGCACAAGATTTAGTGAAGGCTCTTTGTCGGTAATTATCACAATGGGCGAGGGCGTGACACTTGTAATCTCCACTGCGGGTGCGACATCAATCTGTTTCGTTACGTTGACAGGGAAAGTTGCGCCGTCAATTGAGACGTTGACGCCAGCAGAGAGTTCTTCGCCGAAGAGTTTGCCATCGTAGAGATGCTCTGCGGCTGGGACAGTAATAGATGCTGTGCGGGGAGTTGAGTTTTGAAGTTCAACTATGAAAGTCTCGCCGGGCGCGAACGATTTTGGAAGACTCGCTTTGCCTGCCTGTTGCAGTCCGCGCAAGTTGATGCTCTCGATTCGTGCGGCGCTCTCGCCGTTGTTTGAGATTTTGAGAGAGAGGTTAGTAGTTGCTCCGGGTATCAGCACATTGTTGCCAGGCACAAGCGCCACGTTGATTTTGCCTGCGACTTCAAGCGCGTGCTGCAATCGCTCATTCATCAAATTAAAACGTGGCGCGTCCGTTGTGCCTTTGGGCGCGACGAAGGTTTGCGCTTTCTGTAACCGGAGTAAGGATTGAAATATCTCCTCGCGGTTGCGTTCGTGTTCGTAGAGCGGCAGCAAAGCTTTAGATGCAAGCGGAGTCACGCGCTCCTGAATGTTCTGAGGCAGACTGAGGCCGTCCAGAACCGTCTGCGAGTTTGCGGGAAGCTGCGCGGCGTCTTTCGCTTCGAGCGCGAGGCGATAGCGTATGACGGGGCGACCATTGGGCGGGAGAACTTTCGGCCAAGGGCCTTGCGTTGCGTGGTGTTGAAGGGCTTGAAGGGCTTGCTCCGCATAGGTCGTGCCGCGCACAGGGTCGCGCTCGTTCGGATTGATTGCGACGATTTTGCCCGTGCGCTGCGCTTCCTCTTCCGCTGCTTTGCTGCCTGAACCTTCAAACTGGAAGCGGACGAAGAGACGCTTCACCTGCCACGTCGTTACTCCATTCTTCAACTGTTCCGGGAAGCGTTGCGGGTCTGCTGCTGCGTCGAAGGCTTCGAGGACGAGTCTGCCTGTGGCCTGATGATGACCATGACCTGTGACAGTGTCGTGGTTGGTGATGATGACATCTGGCCGTAGCTCACGAATCTTCAGGACCATGCGGCGCAGGGCTTCGTCGTGCCCCCAAACCCGAAAGGCTTCATCTGCGGATTTAGAGAAGCCGAAGTCGCGCAAGCCAAGAAAGTATGGTTCAGAGCCTTGAACTTGCGCGGCCTCTCTGGTCTCGCGCGCACGGATAGCGCCGAGTTCTTCATAAAGCTCCGGTCCAATGTCATTCTGCCCGCCCTCGCCGTAAGTTGAGAAGACAGATACAGTGTGAACGCCGAACTTGTGGCGCAAGGTAATTAGCGTCGTGCCATCCTCATCGTCCGGGTGCGCAGCCACGCACATGACGGTCCAGGGATTCTGTAAATCTAGCAACGATTGATAAAGCTCAACGGTCTCAGAATCCCGCGCTTGAGACGGCGCACTCGCTTGCTGCCCACTCGCAAACGACGCGAAAGCAAACAGCACGAAGAGAGAAAGCGCAAACCATCTACGCACTTCGCGCCATGCGAACGTAAACCACTTCTGACTCCTGACTTCTGACTCCTGTATTCTGCTTTTCATTCAAACTCCACACATAGATCAAAAAGTTTACTTGGCAAGCGAACTTCAACTCGCTCGGATGATACATCCACGCTGATGACGCGGTTACAGATTAACGCAAGGATGCGCTTGCAGCCTTCTAACTCTTCGCCCTGATTGAAAGTAATGTGAAAGGCCGAAGGGCGAATCTCGTATCTTCCACTCATGCGTTCAGGTAGGCGCATAGCCAAACCTTCGCGCCCAAGCTCAAACGTTGCGCGCGGCCCCGTCGCTAATTCAAACGTGCCGCTCGTTTCAGAATCGGCTCGGAAATGAATGTCGCCTCGTTCGGCCACTTTCTCTAACTCCGATTCAATCGCTCCCGGCGCAAAGACGCGAACGAAGTCAACGACTGGAATGGAAAACTCCTTGCGCGCATGTCCTTCATGCATTCGTTCTATGAGCGCGATAGTCACGCCGCGCATCTCAGGCCACTTGAGACAATCAAAGATTGCCATAACAGTTTCGATTACTCCGACCGTTTTTCCGAAGAGACTTACCAATATTACAATCTCAAACGTGAATCATGCTATATTCGCACGCCCGAAATTCAAAACGAAGCTCAGGAGAATTTATGAACCCCCGCAGGAAGCTTTACTTTCTAATCGCTCTTCTAATCTTAGCGGCCTTCGCTCTCTCTTGCGGCGCGACCAACAAAGCCAACAAACTCATAGACGAGGGCAACGCCGACGTTAAAGACGGCGAGAAGCTGGCCGTTGATGCGGACGCGAAGATCACGCAGTTGGACAACAGCCTCGCAGATTTTCCTGCCAACCGAGACCAACTGAAAGGGACTGCGCAGGAAGCTATGGACCTTCTTGATAAAGGCATAGCTAAGCTGCGCGAGGCTTCCTCAAAGTTTGACGAAGGCAGCAAGCTGAATCTGGATGCGCCGCTCAAAGATTATCTCACGCTCAAGTCGCAGGAGTTCACGAAGCACGCGGAGCACCTTGAAGCTTTGAAAGATTATCCGATGGCAATCATGGACAATTCAGTTGATCGTAACGCGCTGGTTGATAAGGTCACGGACATCAAAGCGCGCGTTGAGAAGCTTCAGAAAGAGTGGACAGACCTTGCGCAGCGTGCCGATAAGATTGAGCAAGAGAATAAAAGCAAGTTCAAATCCTGAAAGCAGGGGATGGGTGTCAGGGGTCAGGGGTTGGTAAAATACAAAAACACTAACCCCCAGCCCCCAACCCTCGACCCCTCTCTAATCGTCCCGCCACGAGCATGGCTGCGGCAATCAGGAGGATTAAGATTACGCCGTAGGCTGCGGCAGTTCCAACGTTGAAGTCGCGCATCTCTGCTGCGATCCTGATTGAGACGGGCTGGTTCGATGGAACGAAAGCGATAACGCTCGCAACGTATTCGCCTAAAGCGATGACGAAGGCCAGCAGCGTTCCGGCAACCGCGCCAGGCCAAACGAGCGGCAGACGCACACGAAGGAAACGCATCCAGGCGCGCGCTCCAAGCGAGCTTGCGGCCTCTTCCAAACTCACATCCATCTGCTCAATGCTCGCCTGCACGGCGCGCACTACAATAGGCATGAATCGCAGGAAGTAGATGACGGGCAGAATCCAGAACGTGCCGACAAGTATGAAAGAACCTGTCAAAGGATTCCTCTGCCCGTAGGCTTCAATGATTGAGACGGCTACGACAGTGCCCGGCAGCGCCCAGGGGATTAGAACAAGAAACGAAATCAAACGCCGGAAGCGCATCCTTTTTCCAGTCACCACAGCCGCAACACAGAAACTCCAGATAAGCGCGAAGAGAGACGCCAGCCCGGACATCAGGAGGCTGTTGATGAAGACGGAGCTTGCATCTGTTTGCGTGAATATGCGTGCGTAGTTTGCGAGCGTGTAAGAGTTGGGAAGCGCAGAGGTAGTCCATGTGCCTTCACGCGCGAAGCTGACTAGAACGAGCGTGATGATTGGCAGCGCGAGCAAGGTAGCGAAGAGGACTCCGCAGAGGGTTGCGACGACGCGCGCCCTTCCGCTTCTAATCGGCTGGCGGCTTCTTGTTGCGCCTTTCATAGCGGCAGCTGCGAATCTTCTAGTGCCTTCGTAACGCTGAAAGAATATGAGCGCAGCGAGTGAAACGACTGCGAGTATCACTGTTAAGGTCAGAGATGCTGCCGCGTCCCCGCGCTGTCGTGCGTTGTAGATTTCAAGGGTCAACACGCGCACGTCGCCTCCGAAAAATAGCGGCGCGCTGAATGACGCCATCGAAGTCATAAACGTTAGAAGCGCCGCGGCAATCAGCGAAGGCGTCAACTGCGGCAAGATGACGCGAAAGAGAACTTGCGAGGCGCGTGCGCCCAAACTTCGCGCTGCTTCCGCGAGTCCGGCGTCAATGCGCCTAAGCCCTGCTCCTGTCAAAACATAAAAGAACGGGTACATCGTGTATGTGTGAAAAATCAGAAGCGCCGTCCAGCCGCGCAGAGTCCACGGCGCGGATTTCATATTGAATAGCCATTGAACGAAGCGCGCGAGGATTCCAGATTCGCCGCACAGAAAAATAAAAGCAATCGTCCCAACGAGAGGCGGCAAGACAAGTGGCAAAGCTGCCAGCGTCGCAAAAAGTCCGCGCGCAGGAAACGTGTAGCGCTCGAACAGAAATGCAAGCGACACGCCGACGGCTGCGCAAAACGCTACTGTCAAAAGTGAAAGCACTACGCTCGACGTGGCAGCTTCAAACGTTGTGCTATGCGACAGAGCGTCACGATAATTTTCGAGCGACCACGAGCCGTTCACTTCGAGCGAAGCAGTCAGCACATGAAGATTCGGATAGATGACGCCGTAGAGCAGAACAACGGCAAGGATGAGGGATAAGGGATGAGGGATGAAAGACGAAGGATGAATGCGGAACGATGAACGATGAATGGAAGTCATCGCTTTCGTTCTTTCTTCATCCCTCATCCCTCCGCCCTCATCCCTCATTTCATCCCTCATCCCTGATTTAAGACGGCGATGTGGTCGGAGGGCAGTTGGACTATGCGAACGTCGCCGATTGAGAGACCGTCAGGGTTTAAGAGCAGTGCTTCGAGCGCTAGACCCTGAGCGTCAAGCTTGATGGCGGTGGTTGCGCCCGTAAAGTTTATCTCACGAACTGTGGCAAGCAAGGCGTTCTCGTTTCCCTTGGGCGATTCTTTCGAGATGATTAAATACTCCGGGCGAATGGCGAGCGTGCAGTTCTTGTTAATCGGTATAAGGCTCGCGCCCCCTATCTTTGCAGTCAGAGTGTGCTCGCCGTCTATAGTTTTGAATTGTCCGGTCGCCTCGTTGCTCGAAGTCAATCTGCGCGCCGTGATGAAGTTGTTGCGACCTAGAAAACGCGCGACTCCTATCTCGGTCGGATGCTCATAGAGTTCTCGCGGCTCTCCTGTCTGAAGCACTCGCCCTTCGCTCATCACGCTTATGCGGTCACAGAGCGCGAAGGCTTCTTCCTGATCGTGCGTAACGTAAACTGCCGTCAGACCGAGCTTCGTTACAAGCTCGCGCAACTCGCCGCGCGTCTCCTGCCTGAGGGCAACATCTAGATTTGAGAGCGGCTCATCAAAGAGAAGTAGCGCGGGCTGAAAGGCTATTGCGCGCGCAATGGCAACGCGCTGCTGCTGCCCGCCGGAAAGTTCCGTCACAGCGCGACGCTCGTAGCCGGGTAGCTGAACCAGAGCGAGCGCGTCGCGCACACGCTCCTCAATCTCCGTCTTATCAGCTTTGCGCGCGCGAAGACCGAACGCGACATTCTCAAAGACGTTCAGGTGAGGGAAGAGCGCGTAGTTTTGAAAGACCATGCCGAAGCCGCGCTGTTCGGGCGAAAGACGCGTGATGTCGCGCCCGTCAAACTCTATGCTTCCGGTGTCGGGCGTCTCCAGCCCTAGAATCAAACGCAGTATAGTTGTCTTGCCGCAACCCGATGGACCAAGTAAGCCGAAGAACTCCCTGCGCTCCATCTCCAATGAAAGGTCTGCTACGGCCAGGCTCTCGCCGTAACGCTTCGAGAGATTCAGCAATGAGAGAAATGACAACTCAGGTCTCCTTTAGAATTAGTGGCGCAAGGGCGCTATGTTACAACAAAAGGCCGCCAGGTGAAGCTTAATATTGACGCCGCCCGCGCGTTAGTGTTAAGGAAGTGTCGCTCTTTTTAAGAAAGCTATTTAGATGGAAGGAAGATTCCCCGGCAATGTCTATGAGAAAAATTCTCGCTCTGGCCTTAGCAGCATTCTTCGCGCTCGCATTAACAGTTTACGCAGATAGCCCCGTCACAAGCGTCTATTCATCTCTCTCAGGCTGCAAGTTGATTACGCGCGGGCACGACTCATCCACGCAGGCTTGCAGAGGCTTCGGAGGCTACAATCTCAGACTTGAGTATGGCGACTCGCGCGAGTCAATCACAGTGATTAGCCCGAACGGTCAAAAGCATCCGCTTGAGCTTTGGAACGTGATTAGCTCCGGTTTTAGCAGCGTGGGAAAAAAAGCTGAGTGGCGCGTAACGCGCAAAGGAGGGCGACTTGTGCCGATAGCGCTAATCGTTCGCTTCGACGCGAGCACGGACCCATCAGACTCATCGAAAGTGACTTCCTACCTTGCGGTCGCAAAGATAACTCCGCAGAAAATCTGCGTGA
>QHXM01000240.1 GCA_003222945.1 Acidobacteriota bacterium | reverse complement strand
GGTCGCGCCCTTTGACTGATTGCATGGGTCTGGAGGAACGAACGGATGGTCCAATCCCATCAAGTGTCCCATCTCGTGCAGAAGAAGTTTTGTGACGATTGTGCTGTAGCCGGGTCGAGATGGGTCTGCTATGAGCGTGCTTGTGCCTGGAAAGGTGTTGTTTGGATCGTAAGTTATCGTGCCGGTCTTTACAGTTCCGGTCGTCCCGTCGAAAGTGCCTGCAAACTGCGCGGGATTTCCCCGCTGTAGCGGTCCGATTATAAATTCCAGACTAAAATTCTGGCCCGTCGTGTCTTCTAAAAAACTTACCTTCGAGTTGTTTGAAGAGTTAGCTTGATTCCAGGCGTCTGCTGCCGCACGGACCTGTCTTTTCTGCTCATCGTTGTAAGTGTTGTCAATGGTGTATCGAACAATGGCGTTCTGCGGCCAACCGTGATTGGTAATCGCAGGGCACTGTGCGAAAACTTTAGAAACTCCGCACAGGATTAGAACCTGCGCGCAAAATATAAGTCCAAAAACTCGCCTTGGCTTCGAGAATCTAAAAGAGTCGAACATCTTGAATTCCTTTGGCTATCACGTTCGATGGCAGGCACGGCTGTACTAAAAACCAATCCATTGTATTACTAGACAACTGCGCCTGTACCAACGTCCAACATTTTATTGTGGATTTTCAAAATCTCGGGGAGCTAATGCAACAGAGGCAACTTCCACACCAACTTGAAGTGAGAGTTTTCGCGCTCTCAAAAGAGAGATTCGCAGATAGCTTTCAACAAGCCATCTACGCTATTCTAACTACCTTCGGGTCCCGGCAGCAACATGAACTTGCTCGTAGCCTGTTCTACTCTGCTGGACAGAGGAATCTCTTGTTCATTCACTTAAAGCTCTCAAATCTTTAATGCGGCGTCGGATTTTGCGAGTGCCGAAAACGAAAACAGCGAGGCTTCTATGAATCGAAAGAAAAAGAGTTCGTCAAACTCCATAGATCGCAGAAAGTTTTTACAGGATTGCGTAATGGGGAGCCTGAGCGTTGGACTCGCTCCTTTGCTGCCCTTAATAAAGACTCGCCCTTCCACTTCTTCATCGAATCCAGCTTTAGCAGATTTGGAAGAAGTGACAATCGCAGAGTTGCAGAATGAAATGAAGTCAGGGCGAAATTCTGCGCGCTCAATCGTCGAAAAATATCTTACGCGGATTGCAAGACTGGATAAACGCGGCCCTGCTGTCAACTCCATTATCGAACTCAACCCGGACGCTCTCTCAATCGCCGAAGCTCTGGACAGGGAGCGCAAAGCCAAAGGCGCACGTGGTCCGCTTCACGGTATTCCCGTCCTCATCAAAGACAACATAGACACAGCCGACCGCATGAACACTACGGCAGGCTCGCTCGCTCTCATGGGAACGATTGCGCCGCGCGATTCCTTCGTCGCACAGAAGCTACGCGAAGCGGGAGCGGTGATACTTGGCAAGACGAACCTGAGCGAGTGGGCGAATTTCAGATCAACACATTCCTCAAGCGGGTGGAGCGGGCGCGGCGGACAGACGCGCAACCCTTATGCAATCGAACGAAACCCCTGCGGCTCAAGCTCCGGCTCAGCCGTAGCGGTCGCGGCAAACTTCTGCGTTGTCGCGGTCGGCACTGAAACGGACGGCTCTATCGTATGCCCTTCGTCGGCAAACGCAATTGTAGGCATCAAGCCAACTGTCGGCCTCATAAGCCGCGCAGGGATTATTCCTATCTCTCACACGCAGGACACGGCTGGTCCGATGGCCCGGACCGTTACGGATGCAGCCATCTTACTCGGCGCGCTCACGGGCGTTGATGCCAGAGATACAGCGACCGCCGCGAGCCAGGACAAATCGTTCACGGACTACACGAAATTTCTTGATGTGAACGGACTGCGCGGAGCGAGAATCGGCGTCGCGCGAAAATTTTTCGGCTTCAACGAGAAGGTTGACAAGTTGATGACGGATGCCATTGACGTGATGAAGCGAAGCGGCGCAGAAGTTGTTGATCCAGCGGACATAGAGACCACTGGAAAGTTCGACGACTCTGAATTTGAAGTTCTGCTTTACGAATTCAAGGCGGACCTAAACGCTTATCTCGCAACAAGAGGGCCGAACGTTCCCATACACACTCTTAAAGAGGCAATCGAATTCAACGAGAAGAATCGTGAGCGTGAGATGCCCTACTTCGGCCAGGAGATTTTCCTGCGCTCGGAGGCGAAAGGACCGCTGACTGATAAAGCCTATTTGGACGCACTGGAAAAAGATCAGCGCATGTCGCGCACCGAAGGCATTGACGCGACTATGAACAAGAACCGTCTGGACGCGCTCATTGCGCCGACGGGTGGTCCGCCCTGGACTACAGACCTTATCAACGGAGACCATTTCTCTGGCAGCAGTTCTACTCCTCCTGCTGTTGCTGGCTATCCAAATATAAATGTCCCCGTAGGCTACATCCACGGCCTGTCCGTAGGAATCTCGTTCTTTGGACGTGCTTACAGTGAGCCTACGCTCATCAAGCTGGCTTACGCTTTTGAGCAAGCTACGAAGTTTCGCAAGTCGCCGCAATTTTTGACTGAGAGTAATCTGCGATGACTGCTCTTGTCAGTACCATTTGCGGTAGCGGGTGGGGGAACGAAGGGATGAGGGATGAGGGCGGAAGGATGAAGTAAAGACAGAAAGCTCTTTCAATTCATTCATCCCTCATCCCTCCGCCCTCATCCCTAATATTGCCCACCCGCTTGCAGCAGGTGGTACTGACAAATCACTTGCTCTAGCTTCTCAGATCAATCATCCAAGCTACGGCCAGATATTTTTCTACCAGATAGCGATTAAAATTCACCCATCTCATCGTGCCATCCAGAATCAAAGAATCAGAAGTCACGGCTATTCCCTGCGAAGACAGAATCTCCGCGTCTGGATTGAACACGACCTCGACAGTCCAGGGCCAGCCGTGCGCTTCAGCCGAATCTCTAATCTTCTCAGCGAGCCGTCCGCTGTTTGAGATAGGACGATCTAATAACCACCTCACGCTCTTCGGCTTCAAATCTTCGAGCGCGTCTCCTATCAAATCAATTGCCCTGTCGGTTTCCATCACAGACCTGTATGAGCCGTGAACGCTCGACAGGTCGCGTATGCACTCGTCGCGGCATAGCAGCAACACGCCGCCGCCAAGCGCAGCCTCGACCGTGATAATCAGATTGAACCCGTCAACAACTAAACCTTCATTCCGAATGCTCTGAACAGACAGGCAATGCGCGTTTCGTAATTCTCTTTGCTCGTCAGTACAAGCTGCGCGAGAGACTGCAAGGCGCTGTCGCTCAGTCAGATTGTATTGATCGCCGACGAGCTTGAGCGCTGCCTTCATCGCATAAGCGCGACTGCGCAGCCATGACAACTCGGACGTTGCAGCGCGAAGCCGCGAAAGATTCTCTTGAGCGAAAAGCTCTCGGTCAGCCGGATGCGCGCCGCGATGCTGTCGTTTGTCCGGACTCAACTAAATCCTTCCCTCTGCGTTGCAATCATCTTACACGCAAGGCCGCAGAAACTTGCTATTCTTAATCGCCTCAAACGAAAAAGTTTTTATTCCAGCGAGGTGAAATTTCGGTGATTACGATTGACGGCTCATTCGGTGAGGGCGGTTAGCGACCAGATGTGGAAGATAGAGATGAGGTTGTAATTTTAATCGCGAAAGACGCGAAACGACGCGAAAGAAATAATCTCAAATTTCAAATCCGAAATCTCAGACGCATAGTCTGAAACCTCAAAGCTGCTATCTGGCGTTCATAATCTTCCTTTCGAAGGCTGGCGCAATCTCTTCGGGCTGTGCGGGGCGCTGCAAGGGCGTGTCCGCGCCAAACTCTGCCACATCTTTGGCGGATTTGTCCGACGGGTTGAGCGGAGTCCAGACCGGACCGGGCGCGACGCAGTTGACTCTGATTCCCTTCTCTACCAGATTCTGCGCGAGCGATTTCGTGAAAGCATGAATCGCACCCTTAGTAGAGGAGTAATCCAATAACTCTTTGCTTCCTTCAAGCCCCGTGATCGATCCTGTGTTGATGATCGAGCTACCCTTCTTCAAATGTTTCAGCGCAGCCTTAGCCATGTGGAAATAGCCGTAGATGTTTGTCTTGAACGTGCGGTCGAACTGCTCTTCCGTTATATCTTCGAGAGATTTTTGGTGCTGTTGGAATGCTGCGTTGTTGACGAGGATGTCGAGTTTACCAAACTCACGAACAGTCTGCTCGACAGCCTCACTACAAAACTCCGCGTCACGGACATCGCCCGCGATGAGCAAGGCTTGACGGCCTTCAGCTACCACTGCACTCTGCGTCTCTTCTGCGTCCGACTGTTCTTCCGGCAGATAGACAATCGCAACGTTTGCGCCTTCTCGCGCAAAGAGCACCGCGACGCCGCGACCGATGCCTGAGTCGCCGCCCGTTATCAACGCGACTTTGTTTTCGAGTTTGCCTGAGCCTTTGTAGAGCGGCGCTTCGTACTCAGGCTTCGGAGTAATCTTAGATTCTATCCCTGGCTTCTCCTGATGCTGCGCTGGCATAGGAGATTTTGGCTGCCGTTGAATCCTTGCGCCTTTGCCGCTTGACTTGCTCGTGCGACTTTTCGCCGCCTGCTTCTTTGTGCCACCCTTGCTCTGCTTCTTCGCACTCTTCTTCGCAGACTTCCGCTTACTCGTACTTGCCATTGTCTCTACCCCGCATGTACTTAATTCAAAGTCTCACGAACGGCTCGCTGCTTTCGCAGTCTCTTCTTCTTCACCTTCGCGCTCAAGTTCGGCTTCGTTTAGACGAGCCATCAGCCAGTGGCGGAAGATGTCAGCCTCGCGCCCTTTGCCGGTCCAGCGCGCGCGGTCGAACATCACGAGCGCCATAGAGAGCGCGTGGTGCTGGCCCGCGCGGTCCTGCGCGTACTCGAACTGGCGATACAACTGGTCTATCAACTCAACACTCTCGCGCGCCTTCTCCTCGTCCTTGAAACCAAGCTTGTTTGCGAAGAACTTGGAATAGACGTTCATGGGATGAGCCGTTGAGGTGTATAGATCGAAGTAGCCCTTCACAAGCCCCGACTCTTGAAGAACGGAGCCGACGTAAGAGGGTCGCGCGCCCGTTATGATCGCAAGGTCTTCGATCTCGTTCATCCCTGAAAGGTAGAGCGCGATGATCTGATCTTTACGAGAGACTCGCTTTGTGCGACGCGCCCCTTCATCCTTCTTTTCTCTCTGCTTCACTGTTGCGCTCATAATCTATCCTCCATTAACTACGCCTTGCGAAAACTATTTTCTCTTCTGATCGCCCTTGTCGCCTTGCCCCGCTTTAACTTTCGTCTTCGCATGGCGCTTCACGTCCTGACGAAGAGAACGATCCTGCTCGTCAACTTCATCGAAGCGACCTTTCGAGTCGCGCCTGACGTAACGCTTATCATTTCCGGTATCTATCAACTCACGCTTTGCTGCTCCCTTTTTCCCTGCCATTCTCTTTTCCCTCCAAATGGTTCGTTCGTAAGCCTTGCGCCACACTGTCTAAGCTGCGGCGCGTTTGGTTTTCGGTTTCTCGGTTAAGTTTTCCAATTTGCTGATAGCACGATCAAGACTCTGCTTGTTCGTCAAGACCTCTTTGAAAAGATCGCCTCGTCGCTTCAAACGTTCCAACATGTTCTTAATCGTGAAATCAGAGATAGTGAACTTCTTTCGTTTCACTTCGCTCCATTCAAGTGGAGCGGAGATAGTTGCGCCAGGCTTCGGCCTGACAGAGTAAGGCGCTACGACAGACTTGCCGCGCGCGTTCTGCATGTGGTCAACGTAGATGCGCGACTTTTTTCGCTTCTTCAACGAACGCTCAACTGTGGCGACATACGCGTTCTCCTCAACGACCAGACGGGCTACGCCTTCCGCAAAGTCTGCGACCTCTTCGTATGAATATGTCGGCTTGATAGGCACGTATATGTGTATGCCTCTTGAGCCTGATGTCTTCGCATAAGAATCCAGACCGAGTGTGTCCAGAATCTCTTTGCAGCTTACGGCCACATCGCAAATCTCTTCCCACCTGACGCCCTGCGGGTCCAAGTCGAAGACGAACCAATCGGGATGGTCAAGGTTTCGCACGCGAGAGTGCCAGGGATGTCGTTCAATCGCGCCGAGGTTCGCCATGTAGATGAGCGTCGCTTTGTCGTCGCCTATGATGTAATCAACTTCGTGTCCCTCTTCGACATCAAGCGTTTCGGTGCGAACATAATCGGGCGCTTCGTTCACATCATGTTGATGAAAGAAGCCGCCCGCGATGCCATTCGGGTAGCGCTTCATTATCAGCGGGCGATCTTTCAGGTAAGGCAGGATGTAACGTGCAACCTCGAAGTAATATTTAATGAGGTCGCCTTTCGTATAGCCTTCCTCCGGCCAATAGACTTTATCCAGATGCGTGAGCGAGACGACCGCATCTCCGACTTTTACGGCCATGTCGCCGCTCAACTCTTTTGACTTAAAAGCACGGCTCGCTGAAACAGCCTTTTCAGCCGCGCGCTTGCTGCTCTTAGTTTTCCTGACGCCAGCCTTCCTGCTCTTTTGTTCTTTGGTCGGTTTTCGCCTGGTCTCCGCTTCCCACCTCTCATCTTTAACGCGAAGCTCAAGCTTCCAACCCGGCTGCGCATACTCGTCTTTGCTTTTAATGAGAAGCCACTGATCCTCTCTTCCTCCCAACCGCACAAGATTGAAGAAGCCTTTCAGCTTCTTGCCGTGAAGCTCAAACTTTAACCTTCCTTCCTTATACTGCTTGAGCGCATCCGTGCCGTCTGCCAATTCATACTTGCCTTCGTCCCAGATCATGTGCTCGCCCGCACCGTAGTTTCCTTCCGGTATGTGCCCCTCGAATTTCAGATACTCAACCGGATGATCTTCGGTTTCTACGGCCAGGCGTTTGTCTGCGGGATCAAGCGATGGACCTTTGCGAACGGACCAGGATTTTAGAACTCCGCCCATCTCAAGACGAAAATCAAAATGGAGCATAGAGGCGTGATGCTCCTGCACGACGAAGCGATGCCGGTTCGCCTTCGAGACTCGCCCGCGCGGCTCAGGCGTCTGTTTGAAGTCTCTCTTCTTCTGATAAGTCTCAAGCCCCATGTTCTTTGCTAAAGATACTGATTGCGCGACTCAATTTAATGTTCGGGTTTCTAACAATCCTACGCGCAAACATACGCGAAACGTTCGCTAATGACTCACTTTTCAGACACAAAGAAAATCGCAGACTTTACTCAGCAAGGAGAATGCCGAAGAGCAAGGATGAAGGATGAATGAAAAGCAGAAAGCTATTCACGCTCTTTCTTTTCATTCATCCTTCATCCTTGCTTTTCCGCCTCGTGGCCTGCGATTGCAAACTCGTCTTTAACTTTCTGCAAGAGCCAGAGCGGTTTCCCTTTCTCTTTGCGCCCTTTCATTTTGAATAGACGCCATTCGCCCCGCAGCCGCTCACCATAGAGCCGAAAACGCAGAGAGCCTTTACGCCAACTCTCAAGCGCCGTGCCTTCTGTTATCTCAAACGTTCCTATGTCCCAGCGATAGACCTGGCCTGCGCCGTAGTGCCCTTCGCTTATCTCGCCTGTGAAGGTCAGATACGAAACCGCGTGATCTTCCACCTCAACGGCCAACCGCTTTACTGTCGGGTCAAGCGATGGGCCTTTCGGGACAGCCCAACTCTTCAGTACGCCTCCCATCTCAAGACGAAAATCCCAGTGCAAGTGGCTGGCGTGATGCTCCTGTACTACGAACCTTGCTTTCTTCTTCACGACAATCTTTCAGTCAAAGCAGTTCATTCAACTTATCGCGGAACAGCGTCAGAGCAATCTTTCCGCGTCCGGGTTGACCTTTGGCGAGAGCCTCTGCAAAGTGCAGCGCCTGTGCCGCAGTGGTTTTCGATGGCATCGGCGGTTCATTCGGATCAACGACGACCTCCACAATCGAAGGCTTGCCGGAATGCATTGCGCTTTCGAGAGCCGAGCGTATCTCTTCAGGCCGCTCGACCGTGATGCCCAAGCCGCCGCAGGCTTCAGCGTACTTAGCAAAGCTAGGATTGTAGAGGTCGCAGCCATACTCAGGATTGCCCAGAAAGACAATCTGCTCCCACTTAATCTGTCCCAGCGTGTTGTTCTTGATGATGACGACGATGATGGGCAGGTTGTATTTAATAGCCGTCAGAAACTCGCCCATCAGCATCGTGAACCCGCCGTCGCCAACGAACGCGATTGATTGGCGGTCTGGAAAGGCCAGCTTTGCCGCAATCGCGTAAGGCAGAGCGCAGGCCATTGTCGCAAGCGTGCCTGAGCAACTGAATTTTTGGTTGGCTTTGATTCTGAACTGTCGCGCAGCCCAGATTGTGTTCGTGCCTGAATCCGCAGATAGAATCGCATCGTCTGAAGCTAACTCGGACAACTCCCACGCGACGCGCTGCGGCTTTATAGGAACATCGTCGCGCATGGCGCGCTTCTCCATCAACTCCCGCCACTGCTTCATCCCGCTCTGCGCCTGTTCAAGAAAGCTTCGGTCCAGCTTTCGCTCTATAAACTTTGAGAGCGCGGCGACAGTTGGCTTCGCATCGCCGACTAATCCGACATCAACCGGATAGCGAAGTCCTATGCGGTCCGGCTTGTCGTCTATCTGCACGCCTTTCGCCTGACCGGGCTTCGGCAGGAACTCCATGTAAGGGAAAGATGAGCCGATGATTAGAAGTGCATCACAGTTCTCCATTGCCTCCTGCGACGGCGTTGTGCCAAGCAGTCCGAGTCCGCCCGTTGTCAGAGGATGATCGTCGGGTACGACAGCCTTGCCGAGCAGAGCTTTGACAATCGGCGCGCCTAACTTGTCCGCGATCTCTATCACTTCATCGGAAGTCGCGAGCGCGCCCTGAC
Source organism: Acidobacteriota bacterium (assembly GCA_003222945.1). Taxonomy (GTDB): domain Bacteria; phylum Acidobacteriota; class Blastocatellia; order Pyrinomonadales; family Pyrinomonadaceae; genus QHXM01. Next base: position 5,429 of record QHXM01000240.1, on the reverse strand, counting down.
CGACAAGAATCACTGGCTTCTTCGATTCATTTAAGAGGAAGGCAGCCATCTTCAACTCTTCCTTTCTGGGGACGGCTTCAGGCTTTGACCAACGACTCGTCGTGTGCCCTTCAACATTGTGCATTGAAGTCTTGCCAGACGGCTCTTTCTCCTGATAGTCAACCGGAAACGTTATGTGCGCCACACCTCTGTGATTCAGAGCATGACGGCAGGCTTCGTCCGCTAGCGTTGCGACCTGATTCGGATTGATAACCTCTTCGTTATAAACGGCCACGTCATCGAAGAGGCGCAGCATGTTGACCTCTTGCTGAAAGTTGCTGCCTTTCGGGTCGGAGTAGGTCTGTCCTGTGACGGCAAGCACGGGAGCTTGATCCATTTTAGCGTCGTAAAGACCGTTTAATAGATGTATGCCGCCCGGACCAGAAGTGGCAAGGCAACAACCAAGGCGACCTGTGTATTTAGCATAAGCGCAGGCCATGAATGCTGCGGCCTCTTCGTGCCGGACCTGTATGAAGCGCACGCGCTCCTGTCGTGTGCGCAGAGCTTCCATGATTCCGTTGATGCCGTCGCCGGGAAGACCGAAAACAGTGTCAACACCCCAACTGATAATTCTCTCGACGAGCACGTCGGCTGCTGTCTCTGCCATTCGTTCTCCTTTCTAAGCGTTGGAGGGCACGCGCCCGTTCCTGCCGCTACTGCTTGCGCGCCACCAGGCGGCGAGCGCAAGGCTTGAGCCTAAGAGGATCGCGCCAGTCGCTAATGGATGAAGAGAAGCTTTCGTATAGATGCTCGTTTCGGCAACGTGACCCTCATAGCCGCCGCGCTCTCTTAAATCTTCCGTCGCATTGTAAAGCCCATCCCTTCTGTCTTCGGGCGAAGGCGTTTCAGTCTGCTGAACATCGAAGAGCGCGGCCTCCATAACTTTGTCCGTAAGGCGCGGCGCGTATTTGCCACCGATTGACATTACCTTGCCGCCTGCGCCTATGAAAATATCGCGCTCAGCGTTCTCGGCGCAGTAGAGAATCGCTTCCGCAACTGTCTCAGGCGCGTAAACGGGCGGCGGATTCTCTGGCTCTACCGGCAGATAGTTTTTAGCGTGATCTTTATAAGGCGTGTCAATCGCGCTCGGCTTTATGAGCGTGACTGAGACGGGCGCGTCCTCTTCTTCTAACTCCATCCTGAGCGCGTCAGTGAAGCCTTTGACCGCGTGCTTTGAAGCGCAATAAGTTCCCTGAAGCGGAATCGCGCGGTCCGAAAGAGAGCTTCCAATGTTTATGATTGCGCCGCCGCGCGTCTTTAGATGTTCTGCTGCTACGCGCGAGCCATGAACCAAGCCCCAGTAGTTCGTCTCAAAAAGTTTTCGGTGATCTTCAATTGAAACTTCTAGCACGCGACCGTAGATAGAGACGCCAGCGTTATTGACCCAAGTATCGAACCCGCCGAAGCGTTTTACGGCAGCGTCCGCAATGCGCCGCACGTCATCTTCAAAGCCCACGTCTGCGACGACGTAAACGACCTCGCAGCCTTCCGCCTTTAATTCATCCGTGACCTTGCGAAGCGCCTCTTCGCTGCGCGCTGCGACAACAAGCTTTGCCCCACGCTGCGCAGCCATCCTTGCCGTGACCAGACCTATGCCGCTCGAAGCTCCCGTAATTACTACCACCTGCTCATAGAGCTTCTTCAATCGCACACTCATCCTTGGCCTCCCCCTTTGCTCGGAAATTGGTTTTTGTTGTTTGGCTACACTATACCGAAAAATCGCGGATTGATGAACAGCGTCATGAAGGCAAAAGGAAAAAGTGAGGATGAAAGATGCGCTCTTATTTCTTCCCTTTTTCCTTTTGCCTTAAGATCGTCTTTCTCTGTATGTTTGCTTCTTCAGGCGTGAGGTCTCGGATGAAGCTCAAAGTAATTCTGGCGTGGTCTGTTCATCTTTACACGGCTCTGGGTCTTGTTACAGCCGCATGCATGAGTGTGCTGATTGTGCGCGGCGGTGACGACTCGTTTCGCGCAGCGCTGGGCTTGATGGTGCTTGCGACGTTGATTGACTCCACCGACGGATGGCTTGCGCGACGCGCGCGCGTCAACGAGTTTGCTCCGAGCTTCGATGGGCGCAGACTAGATGACTTGATAGATTTTCAAACCTACACTTCGCTTCCGCTTCTACTCGTCTGGCGCGCTGGAATTTTGACAGATGGACAAGCGTGGTTGCTGATTATCCCGCTTCTATCGAGCGCTTACGGCTTTTCACAGGTGAACGCCAAAACGGACGATGGTTTTTTCCTTGGCTTCCCTTCCTACTGGAACATCGTAGCCTTCTATCTATACCTGTTGCGCCCGCCCATCTGGTTTTCATTGACCATCATCATCGCGCTCTCGATTTTAACTTTCGTTCCGTGGCGCTATCTTTATACGTCGCAGCGTGCGCCATTCAGTCTCCTTACAAACCTGCTCGCAACCATTTGGGTCATACTACTTTTGATGTCGCTCGCGCGCGTTCCCGATTCAGACTGGCCGCTTTTAATCTCGCTTGCCTTTCCAGTTTATTACATGCTCATGTCATGGGCACTCACGTTGCGCCTGCGTAGGAATAGAAGAAGCACAACGATTGTCAAATCAACCTAAGCGATTGCCGATTGCGGATTTCGGATTGGAAACCGTTCTCTTAAATCCGCAATCCGAAATCTACAATCGGCAGGGCTTGTCAACCGATACGACTATATTGTACTTTGCATCGCCGTAGTTGAATCCATTTTAGAATTGCTGGCGCGAGAGATGACTGGTCACGTTCGCGCCGCAGACCTTGTAACTTGCAACTGTTTTCAGACAGGAAAAACTTGGAGACTTGAATGAAACGCTGTCCGACATGCGGTTTGACGCTTGACGATTCGCAGACCTATTGCACAAACGACGGAACGACTCTGGTAGCAGACAAATCTTCCTACGATCCGGGCGCAACTCTCGTCTCTACGCCCGGCGCAATGCCAACAACACAGCCGCCGCAGTTTCCACCGCAGGGGCAGCAGACGGCCTGGCAACCTGCGGCACAGCCGACTGCTCCGCCTATGTACGGAGCGTTGGCAGACTTGAATCAGCCTGTGAGTGCGCGCTCCGGTAAATTTGTTCCGGGACTCATAGGCGGCGTTGTCGCAGGCATCCTCTCGCTGTTTGCTGATTTTATGCCGCCGAGTCCTTTCATCATCTTCAGCTTCTTCTGCATACTCTGGGCAATAATTGGCGGCGCGCTCGCTGCACGTCTATACATCAATCGCTCGTCAACTCCCGTCAGGCAGGGCGAGGGCGCTGTGGTCGGCCTTATAGCAGGAGCAATCGCGGCGCTCATCTATCTTGCCCTGGACACGACGGTCGCATACGCGATTCACAGTGAATACATTGAGATGGTCGCAAGGATGCAGCACCAGAACATGACTGCCGGAGCGTTTTTCATGGTGACGGGTTTCGCCGGAGCATTCACAATCTTCGGCATGTCAGTCGTAGGAGGAATCATAGGCGTAGCGCTCTTTGAGAAGCGCAAGCCCTACAACACGAGCGTTCCACCGCCTCCACCTTACGGTGGTCCTATGCCCGGCGGCTACAGATAATCTCAGACCCAAACAGAGTTAGGGTCGAATAAGAGAGGAAAGAACTGGCCGTCCATCTTCTCGCCTACGGGAACAGGCGGCACGCCTTCGAGCAATGGTGCGTCTGATGCAGAACGAACGTCGTTGCGGAAGACGTTGATAACGATTGCGCGCCGCTCATGCGCGGTGCGATTCTCGAATGAGCCGTGAACCATTAAGGGGTGATGAAACGAAGCCTCGCCCTTCTTCAACTCCATCGCCACAGGCTTAAACTTTTCCTTCTGCTCAGCAGTCAGTACAGTTTGAATCGCGTCCATGTCGTCCGCGAGTCCTGTGACGGGAAGAAGATTCCAGCGCTGGCTTCCGGGAACGTAATGCACGCAGCCATTCGCGCGCGTCGCATCATCCAGCCCGATCCAGCACGATAGGTGCGCCATAGGCTTTGTGCGCGTCCAGTAAGAATAGTCCTGATGCCACGCGACGACTCCGCCGTGATGCGCTGGCTTACAGAAAAGCTGGTCGTGCCAGAAGCGCACGGCGCCACCTAGAAGCTGCGATGCAGGCAGAGTGAAAGCAGGATTCCACAGAACGTCATGAAAGCCCGCCGAGATGCGCCAGGCACCGAGCGCGTGAAAGAGAATCTTTGAAGGGTCAGCGGATTCGTTCGAGTGATACTCGTAGAAAAGCTCATGCGCAGGATGATTAGAATCCGCGAGCGCCTTTAACTCTTCGCGCAGCGCATCAACCTGAGCATCGTCAAGCACACGGACGCCAGCGACGTAGCCGTGCTCACGATAGAACTCTACTTGCTCGGCACTCAAACGATACCGCTCCCACTCTTCCCTGCTCGAAGGTTTCTTGAAGAGGTCTGTGAGCGGATGATGGTAATTGGAAAGGTCTTTAACCATTAAAAGCCAAGCCTCTACTTCTTACTCATCCCATTAATAATGACGCGCGCAACTGTCGGAATTATGTCGCGCTCGTTGGCGTGGTCTGTCGTGAAAGTGACCAGAACGAAGTGCGCGCCGTTTGGCAGTTCTATGTAGGCTGCGTCGTGTCTGGTCGTGCTAGTCCAGCCTGCTTTCGACCATAGACGCGCGCCCGGCTCAAGGGCTATTCCTGTGAACCCGTGCGATTGATCGTCCGCGTCGCTGCTCTTGCCTGAAAAATCTCGCTTCAAGAGGCCCATCATCATGGCGCTTCGCTCAGGCGTAACTGCGCGACCCGTCGCAATCTCTGAAAGCAAGCGCGCGACCGCATCTGTCGTCATCTTGTTTCGATTCTCGCCCTTCGCGCCGCGAAACATTTGCTCGCGCCCGTATGGACCTTCGCAGTATGTCTTCTGGCTGGTGTTAATCCCTGCGAAGCCAAGGCCCGCGAAGTAGCGGTTGACAGAGTTTCTTCTATCCTCCCACTTCTTCAACTCCGCGCCCGTCAATTCCGGTCCGCTCGTTGTGCCAGTGATAACGTCCAGCACGTAGCCTGTCGCGTCGTTAGACGAATCAACGATCATGTCCTTCATTGCGCGCCGTAATTCATTCGTCTCTTTTATCTTTCCCTCTTCGAGAAGATGATGCGCCATGACCAGATAAAAAAGCTTGACTACGCTCGCAGGATAGATTCCCTCTCCTCCGCGAAAGCTTGCTTGGCGTGGGTGCTGCTGATCCGTGAGATCAATCAAGGTGATCGCAAGATTGCCCTCTTGAAAATTCTTATCTTCGAATTTCGAGAGCGCATCTCGCGTAGCCCTGTTAACCAACTCCTGCAAAGCCGTATCGGTCTGCGCGCTTGAAGAAGGAGGTTTTGAGCTAGCACTCTGCGCCTGAGCGACAAGAGCGCACACCAGAC
>QHXM01000271.1 GCA_003222945.1 Acidobacteriota bacterium | reverse complement strand
AATGATTGCTTTGGATGCATTCGTCAGATTAACGAAGAAGGTCTCGTTCGGCTCATCCGTTGTGTCGCCTATGATTGTGACGGTTATCGTTCTGGTCAAATCGCCGGGATTAAATGTGAGCGTGCCGTTTGTAGATTGATAGTCGCTTCCGGCTGTAGCAGTACCGTCGGCTGTCGAGTAATCAACTGTAACTGTCTGTGTGCTCGCGGCAGAGAGTGTGACAGTGAAGTCAACAGTCTTCGTGCCAGTGTCGCCTTCTGTGAGCGTTACATCGTTGATGGTGATGTCAGGTTTGATACCTGTGCTGCAATCATTCGCGGGCGAATTGCTGTTACGCGGATTCGGCGCAGAGACAAGAAAATCTGCGGCATTGTTATTTGTATCAATACAGCCGCCTGCTTTTCTAAAGTCAGCAGTTGTGTTGCTAGGGGCAGCCGTTGGTCCTGTCCCTTCATAACAGTTTGCGGTGCTTCCGTAGCCTACAAAATCAACGATTGCGGCGCTGTTTGGATTGAAGGGAGAGACGCCATCATCACCCGGACAGGTTGATGCGCTCACAGCCGTTGTGCCGCTGACGAGTGCGACTTTGCCTGCTGTCGCCGCCAGATTGATATTGCCGGTTGCATCGGGCTGAGGCAGCGCGACGCCGTTAGTAGTACCGCCGGATTCCTGAATTAAGAAGTAATGTCCGGGGGCAACAGTGCCGGATGTTATATCTGTCTTAGTGCTAGATGCACCGAACGCCGCCGTCGCGCTGGCGTACTGAACCGAATAAGGCGTTATTGAAAAATCAACGGTCGCAGTGCCTCTGTTGAAGATTTCGATAAAATCGTTCTGGTACTGCGCGCCAGAATTATTGCCGCCGCCATAGACCTGGCTGATGACCAGATTGGGTGTGTCGTCGTTGGTGATTATGCCTTGACCCTGAGCGTCAGACAGATCAGCCATAGCGTAATCAACTGTCACAGTCTGGTTGCTTGACGGCGACAATGTGACAGTGAAGGTGAACGCGGTCGTGCCGCTGTTGCCCTCGCTCTTTGAGACATCGTTGATGGAGAGCGACGGGCTATCGTCGTTGAGAATCGTTCCAACGCCTTGACCCTTGGCTATGCTCGCGCCTGTGACGTTCGTGACGTTGACAAAGAAGGTCTCGTTCGGTTCGATATTCGTATCGCCGTTGACTGTTACATCGAAGGTATAGGTCTGGCTTCCGGCGGGAATGATTTGAGAGTTCAAGCTGCGTGCGACGTAATCGTTGTCTGCGACCGTTGCAGTATTGTCCTGCGTTGCGATGTTGAATTTAACGCCTCCTGCGGGAGCAGGGGTTGACAGGCTAACGGTGAAGGTGAACGTAGTCGTTCCGCTGTTGCCTTCATTCAACGAAACATTATTGATCGAGAGCGTCGGATTAACGTTCAAGTTGCCTGCGCCAAGCTGTCCTCCAGCACGCGCTCGTATGCTAGTGATGCCGGAAGCAAGAGCCGTCGCAGTGGTTGACTGGCCTGTGCTCGGTGACACAGTCGCCTTCGTCGCATCGCTCGAATCCCAGACGAAGGAGACATTCTGGACTTCGACCTCTGTGCCGCTACTGTTACTGAAAGCTTTGGCCGTAAAATTCTGCGTCTGGCCTATGTTGATGGCGGCGGAAGCGGGCGCGACTTCTATGCGCGTGATTGCGGGCGAGCCGAAAGGAGTGCCGTCCGTGCGCGTACCCGGACTGAAGACGCGCCCGTCTGAGTTCGCAACGGTCGAATGCTTCGAGAATGCGCCAGTCAAATCTGGCGAGCGCGTCAAGGATTGATTATCGTTGCCTTCCGCGCCGTAAGTCTGCGAAGCAATCAGAACGTCTGTGCCGCCTACCGTCAGCTTCAAGTTGACAGTGTCGCCCGTGTTCCCAAGACTGAGCGTGCTTGTCGTGAAAATCAACGCCCCACCGAATGCAGGATCAGAAGCGTTTGGACTACCGCCTCCGAAAATCACAACAGCGCGGCCTGCTGCGAGCGTAGTGTTCGCAGGGAACGTGAAGCGGTTGCTGGTCGAATCCGCTACGATGACGCCGGAGATGTCAACCGCAGCGTTTGAACTATTCACCAACTCTACGAATTCATCATCGTCCGAGTCTCGCACGCCATCGCGGTTGGAATCTCCGGCAGCGCCGTCGGGCGGGTCTGCGAGTATCTCGTTAATCACGAGCGGGACTTGAACGTTCAGCGTCGCAGTCCCGGAAGTTGTCTTGCCCGTTGCATCCGTAGCCGAAGCGGTAATCGTAGTTGAGCCAAGGCCTATGCCTGTCGCAAGACCGTTCGCGTTGATGGTCGCAACGTTCGTGTTGCTGGAATTCCATGTAAAGCTCACGCCCGCAATCGGCTTATTGTTCTGGTCGAACGCAGTCGCTGTGAACTGCTCGGTCTGGCCGCGATTGATCGTTGGACTCGAAGGCGAAACATCAACGCGCGTGATAACGGGAGGAGGCTCGTTGACCGTTAGCGCGGCCTGATTGCTGGTGACTGTAGTTGTGCCGTCGCTTGCTTGAGCGGTGATGTGCGCCGTGCCCGCGCTGCGTCCCGTCAGAGTAGCTGTGGCAATGCCTGTCGTCGGGTCGGTCGAGACGGAATCAACAGTTGCGACAGTTGTGTTGTCGGAAGCGAAAGTTATCGTCACACCAGTCAAAGGTCGGTTGAACTGATCTTTCGCCTGCGCCGTGAACTGTGCGGTCTGTCCTCTTGTGACGCTTGCGGAAGAGGGCGAGATGGTGACGCTGGACAAACGACCGACGCCCGTTGCGAAAGGCGAGCCGTCAACGCGTGTGCCCGGACTGAAGGCTCTACCATTGCTGCCCGGAGCGACTGTATGGGGGACGAAGTTGCCGCACGTGCCGCCGCCAGCGTCAGGCGAGCGCGTCAGAGATTGATTGGTGTCGCCGTCTAATCCAGTTGAGCCGCCGTATGTGAAGATGTTGACGATCTCCTGCGCGGACGTGCGCAGAGTGACAACCCCGCCGGAATTTGTGAGCGACAGCCCGCCTGACGAAGCCTTAAAGACCTGCGCGCCGCCGAACGCAGGATTGTTAGGATTAAAACTGCCGCCGCCGAAGATGACGATTGCAGAGCCAGCAGGGAAGAGCGTGCCTGACGGGAAAGTGTGGCGGACTGTGTCTGTCGTTGACGAAGAACTGCGTGTCAGTAGTTGATAGCCGCCTATGTCTATGTTGTTCGCGGTGGTGTTGACCAGTTCGACAAACTCATCGTCATTGCTGCTACGGACTCCATCAAGATTCGCGTCGCCCGCGTTGCCGTCAGGCGGGTCTGCAAGCACTTCGTTGATGACTATGTCGCGGCAGGCGTTACCGGAGAAAGTGATAACTGCGGCATTGCTGTCGCGGTTGTCAGCGCGGACAACAAGACTAACAGGTCCAGCGCCGCGTAAATCCGAAGGCACTAGAACATGAACTTCGTCCATGCCGGGCATGTCCGGCGATGGTACGAAGGACTCTACGGTGAGAGCGCGCCCGCCTGCTGTGGCCGTGACCTGCGAGAGCGCCCCGCGCACGCCTGTCGTGAAGATGATTAAGCGAAGATTGCCGCTCGTAGGATCGAACGGGCCTGGTCGAAGAGTATCCGCATTCAAAACGACGGCCTCGCCAAGTCCGTCGCCGCTGTAAGTGAAGATGCCGGGCGCTGAGCGCAGGGTCGTGACTGTGCCGCGCGATTGGAAACCTTCGGAGTTTGTGACCGTGACTGTGGCCGTGCCGATTTCTGTCTGCGGCGGGATTAGAAAGTTTACCTGCGTGGGCGAGACGAAAAAGATTTGAGCCGCGCGACCGTTGACCGTGACGGTTGTGCCGCCGAGAGTCGTTGGAAAGTTGCCATCAGATTGCTTCTGCGCCTGGACGGTTGTGAAAGAGAGAGCGCCGCCTTGTGCTACCGCGATGCTGTTCGGTGCGACTGCTTTGGTCGTCGAAGGCTCGTTGCCGAAAGATGCGCCGTTCAGGATTGTGAGCGTGCCAACGGCGGGGCGCACAGCAGTTGCCGTCACATAAATCTCGGAGTTGTTTTCCGTGCCGGAAGTGACAACGCCGGACAGAGAGCGCGGGAAGTTGAAGGCTACGATAGAGCCGTCGTCGTTTAGAGACGAGACGACCTCTGCGACGCGAGTGCTCCCGCTGAAACCGTCTGCGGTCGAAGGCGCATTGGTGACTCGCGCAAACGAACCCGTCGGAATGTCGTAGATGTAAAGCTCTATGCTCGCGTCAGAATTGCTGAAGCCTGTAACAGCGCGGCGCGTTGCGAAGGCTATTCGCGTTCCGTCGGGGCTTATGGTCGGGTAAAGCGGAACTTCTGTCGTTCTTACGCCGAGCGAAGTAA
>QHXM01000239.1 GCA_003222945.1 Acidobacteriota bacterium | reverse complement strand
CAGCCGAGTGGGATTATCACAACGCTATGTTAGGCGCGACCACGCAGGTCGCCGCGCAGTACACTAAGAACTCTAATCAGTATCAGAGTCTCGGCAAGAAGAAGACTTCGGAATATGAGGCTCCGAAGCGTAAGCCTAAAGGCGATGGGAATAAGTAGGCCGAACCGCAAGCTGGGAGCGCAGGCATCCCTGCCTGCATTGAGCGCCTATTGGCGCGAACAAACGGTTAGATTGCTAGAGCAATTTTGCAGGCGAGCCGCCTGCGCTCCCGGCAAGAGCGTGCGCTTCCCCGATCAACTTTCAATTGAAAACTGCTCTAATCTACACGAAGCGTCAGTTGACGGAACGCTTCATGAAGGCGTGGCGCAATGCTTCCGACTGTGATGGTGTAGCTGTGGAAGTCGAAGGTTGTGATTATCCGTATGCCTTGAGATGCGGAGGTCAGGAAGATTTCGTTTGCCTCGCTTAAGGCAGAGAGTTCATAGACGCCTTCTACGAGCGGGATTGAGAGTTCGTGCGCAAGCTCTATGACGCGTGCGCGCGTTGTGCCCGCAACTGCGCCTGTGTTAAGCGCGGGCGTGTGAACGTGGCCGTCCGCGACCCAGAAGATATTTGCCATCGTAGCCGAAGCAATCTCGCCGCGCTCGTTCAATGTTACGGCCTCATCGAAATCGCGTGAGCGCGCCTCTTCACGGGCGAGTATGTGCTCTAAGTAATTTATGCTTTTTACGCTAGCGAGCGGCGAGAGCGGGTTCGCGCGATAAGGCGAGACCGTGAGCGCGAGGCCATCTTCTGAAACCACTTGAGCGTCAGTCGTCATTATCAGAAGGTCAGTCTTGCGCTCGTCGTCTATCCCCTCTATCTTCCAGATGCCATGCTCCGAAGCCGCAAACAGGGTCAGGCGGGCGAGTCCATCATCTACTCGATTGGCTTCGATTAATTGCAGGAGTAAAGAGCGCACAGTCTCTTCATCCAACTCGCCTGTGTCAACGCCCACGCGAGCGGCGTGCTCCATGAGCCGCGCCCAATGCTCATTCCATAAAAAGGGATGATGGTCGTAGATGGCAATCGTCGTGAACACACCACGCCCGTACAACGATGCGGGCGACACGACAGCCCCACGCGCTTTAGCTGCCTCCACAAGGCGATTGTTGTAGATGATGCGCACAAGAGCAGGGATGAGGGCAGCAGCGATGAAGGATGAAAGGAGAGAAGGCAGAAAGCAGTAGGCAGTAGGCAGTGAATACAAGAATGCTTTTGCTTCCTTCTGCCTAGTGCTTTACTTCATCCCTCACGCTGCCGCCCTCATCCCTTTCAATAGTCGTCCTTCCCCGTCAACTCTTTTTCCATGCGGTCGGCTATCAATATTACGCTTTTGATTGTGAGCCTCAATGATTCGGCGTCGCTGTCGGCGGCTACCTGCGCGGCGAACATTGCCAGGTACTTTCCGGCGTTCGGGCCTGTGTTGATTACTACGAGCCGCCACGCGCCCAGTTTGACGGAATTGTTCTCGCGCAGCAGGCGATTGGCTACATCCGATGGGAGCGGACCATTCGACAGGAAAGCCGGAGAGAGCACTTCACGAATCTCAAGCGTTCCATACTTCTCCGTGTTCGAGTTGACGTAAACAAGCTGGCTTCTCCAGAGTGGCGTCCCGTCAGGCTTCGTTCCCGTCTGCTCCGTCTGAATGGGAACAAGCTTGTAGTCGCTATCATCCGTCATCTCGTACTTGTAGCCGATTTCGTCAAGCGCAGCCTTTACGCGCGGGTCTGCCGGTTGTTTCTTCGCCGTGCTGTTGGTCTGCGCAAAGGCCGACAGCGCGAATAAGAGTAAGCAAGCGAGAATCAATAGAGTTTGCTTCATCGGGGTAATTCCTTTCAGCCGATTTGAAGAGCAAGTATAAACCAGAGGGAGGCAGGAGACAGAAAGATTTTGCTTGTTCTGCTTTCCATCATTCTGCTCCCGCGACCAGAACATCGGCGCGAAGTTTTGTTGCCAGAGATGTGCGCCACGCGGCTTCGAGTTCGGTGACCGATATGTTGATGACCTCTTCATCGTCCACTTTGATGCTCAACTGATTGCCGCCCGTGCGACCCAACATAGTGAGCGGGCAGTTGGCGCGTGCTGCAATCTCTTCTATCTGTCCGAGCGCGGCTTCGTCGAAGCTCAGGATTATGCGCGAGGGAGATTCGCTGAAGAGTCTGGCAGGGATTTCAATAGTTCCGCCCAAGTCAACCTCTGCTCCGATGGCGCTACGATTAAGCGATGAGAAGCAGCATTCGGCCAGTGCTACGGCAATCCCACCGTCAGAGCAATCGTGCGCAGAATGTAGAAGCCCGCTCTCAGCCGCGCGCAAAGTCGCTTCCTGCACAGCGCGCTCCCGCTCAAGATCAACGACCGGCACGCGGCCTCCTTGAATCATCTCATCGGTCGTGCGCCCTTCGATTGTCGCTGCGTATTCGCTGATTGAAAGATCATCCGCAGTCGTGCCAAGAAGCGCAATATGGTCGCCCGCTCTTTTGAAGCCATGCTGTATGACGCGCCTCACGTCTTCCAGGAGTCCGACCATGCCAATGACGGGCGTAGGCAATATGCCGCGACCTTCCGTCTCGTTATAGAAAGAGACGTTGCCCGAAACTACAGGAGTATTAAAAGCGAGGCAGGCTTCCGCCATGCCGTCTATCACTTCCGAAAATGACCACATCACTTCGGGGCGTTCAGGTGAAGCGAAGTTCAAGCAGTTTGTGATTGCAAGTGGACGCGCGCCGACGCAGACGACATTGCGCGCAGCCTCCGCAACGATGAGCTTCGCGCCTTCACGCGGGTTCGCAGCACAGTAACGCCCGTTGCCGTCCAGACACATTGCGAGCGCTCGCCTGGTCTCCTTGATTCTAACGACGGCAGCATCCGCGCCCGGCAACACAACAGTATTCGTCCTCACCATGTGATCGTACTGACAATAGACCCACTCTTTTGACGCAATGTTTGGCGAAGAGATTAGACGAAGTAAAAAGTCATTGTAATCAAGCGCCGCATCTGCCGGGAGCGCAGGCGGCTCGCCTGCAAGCGTGCTTGCACGCTCAATTGTTCGCGCTCGCACGCTCAATGCAGACGAGCCGCCTGCGCTCCCAGCTTTCATCTCGCGCTCGTATCGAGGTGCTTCGTCCGTCAGCGCAGCGACGGGAATGTCTGCTACTGTCTCGCCGTTGTGAACGACAACCATGTTGCTGCCTTCGCGCACGTGGCCTATGACGACCGCGTCCAGGTCCCACTTGCGAAAGATGTCAATGACCTCACGCTCTCGGCCCTTGTGTGCGACTATCAGCATTCGCTCCTGCGACTCTGACAGAAGCATCTCGTAAGCGGTCATCCCCGTCTCGCGCTGCGGCACAAGCGATAGATCAAGCTCAATCCCTGTTCCAGCGCGTGCAGCCATCTCGCATGAAGATGAAGTAAGACCAGCCGCGCCCATGTCCTGAATGCCAGCGACCGCGCCGCTTCGCATAGCTTCAAGGCAGGCTTCGAGCAGAAGCTTTTCAAGAAAGGGATCGCCCACCTGCACGGTCGGACGCTTCTCCATAGCCTCTTCGTCAAATTCAGCCGACGCCATCGTCGCGCCGTGTATGCCATCTCTTCCGGTTTTAGCGCCAACGTACAGAACAGGATTGCCTACGCCCGTCGCTTTGCCGAAAAAGATTTGGTCGCGGCGGACCAATCCCAGCGCGAAAGCATTGACCAGAGGGTTCAGCGCGTAGGCGTCATCGAACGCGACTTCGCCGCCGATAGTTGGAACGCCGAAAGCATTGCCGTAATGAGCTAGACCTGCGACGACGCCTGCCAGAAGCGAGCGATTGCGCCGTCCGTGCTGCTGCTGATCTAGTGAACCGAAGCGCAAACTGTTCATAGAAGCGAGTGGTCGCGCGCCCATAGTGAACACGTCGCGCAGTATCCCGCCCACTCCTGTCGCCGCGCCCTGAAACGGCTCTATGAACGAAGGGTGATTGTGCGATTCGACCTTGAAGGCTGCGCACCATCCGTCGCCAACGTCAACCACTCCGGCGTTCTCGCCCGGAGGAACGATGACGCGCTCACCCGTCGTCGGCAATCGTTTCAGATGAATGCGCGAGGATTTGTATGAGCAGTGCTCGGACCACATCACGGAGAAGATGCCAAGCTCCGTTAAGCCTGGCTCGCGCCCTAGAAGTTCTTTAATGCGCGCGAACTCTTCTTCTGTCAGATTGTGTGTGGATAGGATTTCTGAAGTGATCGCTTCGGGATTCATTTTGATAAAAGTGCTGGAACGCTCGTTGATTGATGAACCGTGAACTATAAGAGGAAAGCTCTCATCTTGCAATTCACCTCGTAGCGTTCAGCATTTTATCTATAGCGGCGCGAAGCTCTGCCGCATGGACGCGCCCCGTATGTTTGAAGACCAGATTGCCAGAAGCGTCGAATAGAAATGTTGTTGGAATGCCGCCAGTCCAATTCGGGTCAACCATCTTGATTGCAGGCTCAGGGTCTGGAATGTTCAACCAGTAAGGCGTCACATCAGCTTTAACTTGCTTGAAGAATTCCGGCACGGCTGTCTGAACGTCTTCGGAAAAATCGAACGAGACGGCAACGAAATCAAGGTTACGTTTGCGGTAATCCGCTTCGATCTTCAGAAGGTCTGGAAACTCCTCGCGGCAAGGATCGCACCAGGTTGCCCAGAAGTTTAATAGAAGAGGATGAGGCGAACTCTTATCACGCTGCAAAATTTTCTTGAGACCTTCCAGATCAATCTCAAGAGGCTTGAGCGTTGCTGGAGCAGCAGTCTTTACACTGTTCTGCTTTGACGGAGCGACCTCTTGCGCGAAGATGGCTTGCCGCCCCGTCAAGATTAGAGATAGAAACAGCGCGGTGCACAAAAGCGCGCACTGCGAATTACTGCGCTTCATGCCTGGTTATTCAACTCTCCTAATTGAGCATCCGACCGCAGCAGTCTCTGTGACCGCGACCACTTTGCCAGTGAGCACAGCATCAAGCGCGTCTGTCAACTCCCTCTTTGAGACGAGCGACTGGTCACGGTTGTTGTCAATGCGCCCGCGATAGACGAGCCGGTTGTTCGCGTCCAGGAAATAGACTTCAGGCGTGTGCTCTGCGCCCAAACGGTCCGCAATCTTGTTTCCCTTATCAATCAGGACAGGGAAAGTGTAATGCGCGCTCGCGTGAGCTTTGACTTCATCAAGCGGCTCCGAAGAGTTCGAGTTGATGCCGACGAAGTTGATGCCCTTCGCCTTGTACTCTTTGGCTAGTTGCTCCATGCGCTCGTTGTAGGCTTTCACGACAGGGCAGCGCGCGGAGATGAAGATCAGAACCGTTCCCTTCTCGCCTTTGAGTTTGGCAAGCGACTGTTCAGCGCCATTCACATCCACTAAGGTAAAATCCGTGACGGTAGAGCCTATGCTGCGTGTAGTTGCAGACGGACCTACGCCAGCGCCGTTAGGACCAGGAGCCTGTGCGGAGGCTGTGACTGCGAGCAAGAGAGTTGACAGGGCTAAAGCAAGCGCAAATATAAGATGCTTTCTCATAACTTCCTTCGATACTCCTTTTCAAAAATTGTCTTGGAAGAATAGCAGTGACAGAGCACGAGATACAAGCGATGAAATGCGACGACGCGGGGACATGGTGACGCGGGGACACGGCGAAAAGAAGGCTGCATTAATTCTTCTTCTTTTCTCTCCGCGTCCCCGCGTCACCGCGTCACCGCGTCTTCCGTCCCGCTCTCTTCAAAGTAAATCGCCAGAGCATACGATTCTCCTGCTCGCTGAAAACTTGTCGCCCTTCTACGACGCGCCAGAATCCCATATGCTGCCAGCGCCCGACCGAGAGTTTATTAAAGAGCGGAACGGCGTGCCCGCTCTCTATCGCGGCGAGCAGAGCGCGATTGCCCGGATTCAAATATTGATCGCCGCGCCGACCGTCGCCCGTATAGTAGATTGTGTCTTCCGTATCAGCGATGCAATCTGGATAGCACGGATTGATTCGCCCGAAGTCTGTCAGTAGAGAGATGAGACGCCCGTTGCGTTGATAGACGCCGTTTCGTATTCGGTGCGTGCGGTTGACTTCGGCCCAGGAGAGAATTTCATCAGAGAGTGGCTTTGGAATTTGCGGCGCGGGGCGAGAGGATTGCGCGCCCCTTTGTTCGCGCTCCTTTTGCTGAAGTGAACCGATTGCTTTCATCCCTTTTCTGCTTTTAGTCATGCTCACCAGATTTTATCACGCACGCGCGTTTCCGCTCTTTTGGTCCGCGCACACCTTCACGCTTGCCGCACGCCCCGCGATTTACTAAGCTCATATTGCATCAAAGCTGAAACGCACCGAGCGCGAGGTAATATTTCTTGATCGATTCTCTGACAGATAAATTCCGCGACGAGTGCGGCGTGTTCGGAATCTATGGACACTCGGAAGCTGCGCGGCTGGCCTATCTGGGTCTCTACGCTTTGCAGCATCGCGGGCAAGAGTCATGCGGAATAGTCTCATCGGACGGCGCGGAACTCAGAAGCGAGCGAGCGATGGGATTGGTCTCGGACGTTTTCAACCAGACGAGACTGGACAGTCTTCCGGGCGCAAGCGCAATCGGGCACGTGCGCTATTCAACCGCAGGTGAAGTCTCCATACGCGAAGCGCAACCTTTCCTGGTAGCCTGCCAGCACGGACAGGTCGCAGTCTGTCACAACGGTAATCTTCCATTCGCAACTGAAGAGAGAAAGCGTTTGGAGCGCGAAGGCGCTATCTTCTCTTCTACATCTGATACAGAAGTTATACTGCATGGCGTCGCACGCTCGCGCGCTTCTTCGATCATAGAGGCTATCCCGGAAGTCCTGCGCGAAACTGAAGGCGCGTTCTCTATGCTCTTTCTGACGCCAAAAGCTTTGGTCGCCATAAGGGATTCGCGCGGCTTTCGACCTCTCGCGCTTGCGCAATTGGGCGATGCGTGGGTTGTGGCTTCCGAGACCTGCGCGTTCGATTTGATTGACGCGCGATACGTGCGCGACGTTGAGCCGGGCGAGATGATCTTGATTGACGAGCGCGGGCTTCATTCGTCGCATCCTCTACCGCCTCGACATCATTCAATGTGCATTTTTGAGCACGTCTATTTCGCGCGACCCGATTCTTTGATCTACGGCCAATCGGTCAACGAGTCGCGCCACAGGATGGGAAAACGGCTTGCCGTCGAGCAGCCTGCGGACGCAGACATCGTCGTGCCTGTGCCGGATTCGGGCGTTGCCGCAGCGATTGGCTACGCTGCGCAGAGCGGCATCAACTATCGGCAGGGACTTGTTCGCAACCACTATGTTGGCCGAACCTTCATTGAGCCGAAGCAGTCAATACGCTCCTTCGGCGTCCGCATCAAGCTCAACCCTGTGCGCGATCTGATCGCAGGCCGCAGCATTGTTCTGATTGACGACTCGATTGTGCGCGGCACGACCTCAAAGAAGATTGTGCGAATGGTCCGGGAAGCCGGAGCAACCGAAGTCCACATGCGTATCAGTTGTCCGCCTACAATCTCGCCGTGCTTTTATGGCGTGGACACACCCTACAAGAAAGATTTGATCGCATCGCACATGTCCGTTGAAGAAATCCGGCAGTTCATAGAAGCAGACTCGCTCGGCTACCTTTCGCTCGAAGGGATGCTCGAAGCTACGGGCATCAGTCCCGATTCATCATGCACGGCCTGCTGGACCTGCCGCTATCCAACGCGCATCACGCGCGAGGCTGAAACGCAGTGGGCGCGCGAGCGCGAGCCAGTGCCTTCAGACAACGCGGTTATAGATGAGAACGAGGCTGCTGTTAAATGAGACCTGAGCAATCAAGAGGTCGCTCCAACGCGCAAAACCAGTTAGCGCAGAACGGGCGACGCATTCTCTTTGCCGCTTCCATCATCGCGCTCGTTCTCTTAATCACAGCCCTTCTTCTCTCCGGGTGCGGCAAGAAGTCTGAGCCTACGGCAGAGAACCCACAGCCTTCAGGCGATGAGCTACAGGTTCACGTTCTTGATGTAGGCCAAGGCGATTCCATCTTGATAATCGCGCCCGGCGGAAAGTCGGTTCTGGTTGACGCGGGCGTGCCCGGAAGTGGAAAGATTGTGCTTGATGCAATGAAGCGTTACAACGTTGACCACATTGATCTGATGGTCGCAACGCACGCGCACGCGGACCACATCGGCGGCGCAGATGAAGTTCTGCTTCATACGAAGGTGAGCACTGTGTTGGATAGCAAAGTGCCGAACGCGACGAAGAACTACGAAGATTTTCTGGCAGCGATTGATAAGACTGGGGCGAAGTACATTGCGGCCTCGCCCGGCCAGAAGTTTGATCTCGGCGGCGGCGCACAGCTTACGGTTCTAGCTCCGATTCAACCCTTCTTCACAAAAGACCAACTGCGTTCAGGCGCAAACGAGCCGAACGCAAACTCTGTCGTCACGCGGCTCGATTACGGAGATTTTTCAATGCTGCTAACGGGCGATGCGGAAGCCGAAACGGAAGCGCGGTTGATGACGACGGGCGCGAACATCAAAGCCAAAGTTCTAAAGGTAGGTCATCACGGCTCGCGCTACGCCTCTTCGGAAAGTTTTTTGAAGCAAGGCGGTTTTGAAGCGGCGGTTATTTCTGACGGCGCGGACAATCGCTATGGTCATCCAAGCCAGGACACGCTGGACCGTTTCAAGTCCACGGGGATAAAACTCTACCGGACGGATTTGGAAGGCGAGATTACAATCACGACGCGCGGGCACGGCTACGAGATTAAGACTGAGAGAGCAGCGTCGGGCGACCTGTGGGCTGGACGCACGCCGCCCGGAAGAGAAGAGACGGCGGGAGATGAAAGCGTAACAAGGAAATCAAAGCGGGCGGCTGGCGGAAGGTGAAAAGTTTTGAAGTTGAATGTTTGCTTCCTGATTATTTCATCGTGGAGAATGAATCAATGACTGAGAGCGACAACCAAAAGAGAACTTTGCAGTCCAAGCAGATTCACGCTGTTATAGACAGAATCGAAGACGGTGGTATGGCTGTGCTGCTCGTCGGCGATGATGAAGGTAAGCAGATTGACATCCCCGTATCGCTTCTTCCGCGTGGCGCAAGCGACGGCGATCACTTAAAGATCACTATCTCGATTGACAAAGAATCGCGCGATGCTGCAACGAGCCGCGTGAAGAATTTGCAGGAGAAGCTGATGCAAAAAAGCGGCGCGCAGGACGAAAAGGATTTCAAGTTATAATTAGAATGTGGCTCTTGTTACACATCACCTTTGCGATTGAAGAGGTAATTTAAGTGGCACGAAGTAGAGGCGGGGCGGGATGCCTGCTCGCCGTCCTGGTAATCATTCTGGCGACGGGCGCTTTCGTCAGCTACAAATTCAAGTTGCTCTGGTGGAAGACTGCTGCTGTGCCGCCGCCATCGGGCAAGGAGCTTCAAATTCATGTTCTGGATGTCGGGCAGGGCGATTCTATTCTAATCATCTCGCCCGAAAACAAAGTCATGCTCGTTGACGCGGGCGATGAGAAGAACGGCCAGACTGTCCTGGACGCGCTCAAGCGTTACGGTGTGCAGCAGATAGATTACTTCGTTGCCTCTAACACTCACCCGGACCACATAGGCGGCGCAAGCTTTGTCTTCAATAACTTCAAAGTCGCAAACGTTTTGTGGAACGATTTTCCGCCGCCGGAAGCCGTGTCGGACCAGACGGCGAATAAGAACAGCAACCAGAAACAGGGAAAGACGCAGGCCAAGAATCAACCGAAGCCGCAGCCTAAGCCTGCGACGCAGCACGGCAAGGTCGTGAAGTTTCCGACCGTCGAGGCTTTCGACAATTTCAAGAGCGCGGTTGATGGGAGCGGCGCTCAGTTGAAGAAAGCCGAGCCGGACCAGAAAGTTGATCTCGGCGGCGGCGCGGTCATCACGGTTCTCGCTCCCGTCCCGCCACCTTTTACCAGAGAGCAGATGATCTCTAGCCGCAGCGGGAATGAATCGAATGCCAACTCGGTCGTCATGCGACTGGATTACGGCGACTTCTCTATGCTTCTGACGGGCGATGCGGAATCGCAGACGGAAGATCGTCTAGTCGGAAGAGAATCGAATCTCTATGTAAATGTTTTGAAGGTCGCGCATCACGGCTCGAAGTACGCGACCTCTGACAACTTTCTCAAGCACGTCTTTCGTAAAGACGACACGCAGCCGAAGGCAGCCATCATCTCTTTGAGCGAGTTCAATCGCTATGGACATCCCAATCAGGATGTTCTGAATCGTTTGAAAGCTGCGGGCATCACGCAACTCTATCGCACAGACTTGCAGGGCGAGATAACGATTACTACGACTGGAAAGGTGAAGGACGGCCATCTCTTCGAGATTAAGGCGGCGAAGGAAGCTAAGACAGACCTCTGGACCGGACGCGAAGGAACGAAAGATGATTCATCGCGTTCCGGCTTCATAACCTACGGCGACTACGAACCGGCTAGAAGACAGAAAAAGAAGTGATGAGTATTGAGTGAAGAACCTTCTTCACTCAATACTCATCACTCATCACTCAGTACTGTTTTTATGAAACCGATTTCATACAGCGATGCTGGCGTCTCGATTGACAAGGCGAACGCGGCGACGGAAAAGATAAAGCAGTTGGCGCGTGGGACATTCAACGCGCGGACGCTCTCCGAGATTGGAAGTTTTGGCGGAATGTTCGACGGCGCTTTCCCCGCGCTTAAACAGCCGGTGCTCGTCGCATCGGCTGATGGCGTTGGCACAAAGCTGAAGATTGCATTTGCAACGAACACGCACAACACCATCGGGCGCGACCTTGTGAATCACTGCGTCAACGACATTCTTGTTCAGGGAGCGCGGCCTCTATTCTTTCTTGATTACATAGCGACGGGCGTGCTCGCGCCCGATGTTGTTGCGAGCATAGTCGAAGGCATCAGTGTGGGCTGTCGTGAAAACGGCTGCGTTCTATTGGGCGGCGAGACGGCAGAGATGCCGGGCTTTTATGCTGAAGACGAGTATGATGTCGCTGGCTTCATCGTTGGCGTCGTTGATCGTGAGAAGGTGATTGATGGTCGCGGCATCACTTCGGGCGACGCGGTGCTCGCGCTTCCTTCGGTCGGCCTTCACACGAACGGCTACTCGCTCGCGCGCAAACTCTTCCTTGAGACGGCTGGCTACAATGTTGACGCAAGCCTCTCCGAGCTTAATCAAACAGTTGGCGCTGCGCTTCTTCAACCGCACAAGAGTTATCTGCGCGCTCTTGAAAGCTTGCTTGATTCAAATCTAATCAAAGGACTCGCGCACATCACCGGCGGCGGGCTGACCGACAACATCCCGCGCATCCTGCCGGAAGGCAGAAGCGTTCAGATAGAGCGCGGCACATGGCCTGTGCTTCCCGTCTTCAAGCTGATGCAGGAGATAGGTCATGTCTCTGGCGCGGAGATGTTCCGCACATTCAACATGGGCGTTGGAATGGTCCTCATCTGCGCCGAGCAAGATGCAGAAACCGTCAAATCTCATCTTCAAGAACGCGGTGAAGCCATCTACGAAATCGGGCGGGTGGTTGAAGGCGAGCGCGAAGTTTTAATCACGTAGTTCCAAGTTTCAAGTTTCAAGACCCCTATGACTTGAAACTTGAAACTTGGAACTTGAAACTTTATGAGAATCGGTATCTTAATTTCCGGTCGCGGCTCGAACATGCTTGCGCTGGCGGATGCCATTCGAGAAGGTCGAATCCCCGGCGCAGAGCTAGCAGTCGTCATAAGCGACCACGCCCACGCTCCCGGCCTTTCGCGTGCAATGGAGCGAGGCGTTGCTACGCTTTCGATCGAACGCAAAGGTCGAACGCGGCGTGAGCATGAGCGAGAGATAATCGCTGCATTGCAGGACCACAGAGTTGACCTGGTCTGTCTGGCAGGTTACATGCGCCTTCTCTCGCCCTGCTTCATAGAAGCTTTCCGCCTTTCAATTCTAAACATTCATCCGAGCCTGCTGCCTGCGTTTCCGGGCCTTGACGCGCAGCGGCAGGCAATCGAGCACGGGGTAAAATTCTCAGGCTGCACTGTGCATTTCGTTGACGAGACGCTTGACGGCGGACTTATCATCACGCAGCGCGTCGTTCCGGTTTTGGATGACGACACGCCCGACACTCTGTCCGCGCGCATCCTCTCGGAAGAGCATAAGGCTTACGCGGAGGCCGTCGCACTCATAGCGAGCGGGCACTATGAGATTGAAGGTCGGCGCGTTCATTGCATTTCACATCAGGAGAGGCACTCAAGTTAATGAGAAGGCAAAAACGTTTCATACAATCAATCATCTTCGCACTCTTAATCTCTGCGTTCGCTCTCGCGCACGTTTCAGGCGCGACTGCGGCTGAACGTATTCGCTTTAAGATTGATGTCGCGCCTGCGCTTTCGTCTGAACCTTTGTCCGGGCGGCTTCTGATTTTTATGACGAATCAGACGAAAACGCTTGAGATGATCGAGCCGGATTTTCTTAATCCTCGTAGCGTGTTCGCCGCAGGAATTGAGTTGCACAACCTTGTGCCCGGCAAGCCTGTGGAGGTTGACCCGGATGCGCTCTCGTTTCCCGCTCCGTTTTCATCAGCGCCTGTAGGCGGTTACCAGTTGATGGCACTACTCGACCTGAACCACTCGTACACTTACAACGGCACAGGACCGGGCGATCTTTATAGCGAAGTCAAACGCCTTCCCAATCTCAACCCATCTTCGGCGCAGACAATCGAATTGACATTGACGAAGCGCGTTCCTGACGAGACAGTCTCCAACACTGACTCCGTCAAACTCGTCTCATTCGAGAGTCCTTCGCTCACAAAGTTCTGGGGAAGGTCAATCAAGATGGAAGCGGGCATCGTGCTGCCGCCGAGCTACCGGAAGAGTGCTACTGAGCATTACCCGACAGTTTATGTAGTTCATGGTTACGAAGGCAACCACCTGGAAGCATGGAAACAAGGGCCAGAGCTTGTGAAGAAAATGGCTGCGGGCACAATGCCTGAGATGATCTACGTATATCTTAACGCCTCGTTCCCACTAGGCCATCACGTATTCGCAGACTCTGTGAACAACGGCCCTTGGGGTCACGCTCTCACGACGGAATTCATCCCTTATCTCGAAAAGCAGTTTCGCATGGACTCTAAGCCTTCCGGGCGATTGCTCACCGGACACTCTTCGGGCGGCTGGTCAACGCTCTGGCTTCAGGTCAACTACCCGGAAGTCTTCGGCGGCACGTGGTCAACCTCTCCAGACCCTGTGGACTTTCACAAGTTCACAGGACCGGACCTGACAAAGACTCCGCCGCAGAATTTTTATTGGGGAGATGACAAGAAACCTTACAACCTCATTCGCTTTCACGGGCGCGAGATTATGACGCTCGAAGAGTACGCTCATCTTGAGCGCGTCGAAGGATACTACGGCGGGCAGATGGCATCGTTTGAGGCAGTCTTCAGCCCGCGTGGTGCGGACGGTCAACCGATGCCTATATTTGACTGCGACACTGGACGCATTGATCCTATGGTGCAGAAATATTGGGAAGACCATTACGACATCACGCGCTTGCTTCAACGCAACTGGTCAACGCTCGGTCCAAAACTTCGAGGGCGACTTCACATAATCGTAGGTACTGCGGACACCTTTCACCTGGAAGAAGCCGTCTATCTGCTGCGCGACGCGCTCAAGGCTCTGGGGAGCGACGCTAAGATTGAGTTTATAGAAGGACGCGACCACTTTGATCTATACGAAGGCGGCCTTGCAGAACGCATCGCGCGCGAGATGTACGCGGTCGCGCGTCCGTCAGTGCGAGAGGCGATGCAACGTGCGTTGGCTCAGTAGGGGAGATAAGAGATGAGCAAAGTCAACATCGAGCAGAAGCTCTCGCTATTTGATGAGCAATGGAGTCCGAAGATTGTAGGCGAGTTGAACGGCCAATACGTCAAGCTCGTTAAATTTCAAGGCCCGTTCGTCTGGCATCATCACGACAACGAGGACGAAATGTTTCTGGTAGTGAAGGGACGCTTTCGCATGGAGTACGAGGATCACCATGAGTGGATTGAAGAGGGCGAGTTCGTCATAGTCCCGCGCAGTGTTGAGCACAGACCCATCGCCGACGAAGAAGCCCACGTGCTACTCTTCGAGCCTGTTTCGACACTCAACACGGGCAACATCGAGAACGAACGAACACGCGCTGAACTGGAGAGAATTTAAGTTCGTAAATCGTTCGTTCGTAAATCGTGAATCGTAAATCGTAAATAGATAGAAAGCGGTTTTATCTATTTACGATTTACGATTCACGATTTACGATAAGCTCATGACTATTGATGAACAACTCGCATATCTCAGCAAAGGTACGGTTGAGATTATTCGTGAAGAGGACTTGCGCGCGAAACTTGAAAAGAGCGCACGCACAGGTGTTCCTCTGCGCGTGAAACTCGGCGCTGACCCGACTGCGCCGGACATTCACCTGGGCCACACCGTAGTGATTCGCAAGCTTCGTGCGTTTCAGGAACTAGGCCACACGGTCATCTTTCTCATAGGCGATTTCACGGGACTTATAGGCGACCCTTCGGGCAAATCTGCTACGCGCCCGCAACTGACGCGGCGTGATATTGAAGCGAACGCGGAAACCTACAAGACGCAAATCTTCAAGCTGCTCGACCCTGAAAAGACTGAGATACGTTTCAACTCCGAGTGGATGGACAAGTTTGACGCTTACGACTTCGCGCGTCTTGCCTCGCACGTCACGGTCAAACAAATCCTTGAGCGCGATGATTTCGAGAAGCGGCTCGCGGAGAACCGCCCGCTCGCGCTGCACGAAGTTCTCTACCCGCTCGTCATGGCTTACGATTCAGTTGCGCTTGAAGCGGACGTAGAACTCGGCGGCACGGACCAGAAGTTCAATATGTTGATGGGCAGGAATCTACAGCGCGAGTACGGGCAAGAGCCGCAGGTCATCATCACAAATCCGCTTCTTGAAGGGACGGACGGCGTCGAGAAGATGTCAAAGTCTCTGGGCAACTATATCAGCATCAATGAGCCTGCGTCCGAGATGTTCGGCAAAGTGATGTCAATCTCTGACGATTTGATGTGGCGCTACTATGAGTTGCTGACAGATTTGCGCATGGAAGAGATCGCGCGCCTTCGTGGTGAAGCCGAAAGTGGAGAGCGCAACCCGCGCGACATAAAAGTTGAGCTTGCTAAACGCATCATCACGGATTTTCATTCGGCTCAGGATGCAGAGCGCGCTGAAGAAGAGTTCAACCGCATCTTTCGACAGAAGCGAGCGCCGGATGAAGTCGAAGAGCGCGAGGTTGCGGCGGGGAATTGGAAGTTGCCGCGCCTTCTGGTCGAAACCGAAATGGCGGCTTCAATGGGAGAAGCCAGGCGTTTAATCGAACAGGGTGGCGTCTCTCTTGATGGAGAGCGACAGTCGCGCGTGGATTATGAAGTTGATTTGAAGATGGATCGCGCGCTGCTCATTCAGGTCGGCAAGCGACGCTTCCTGCGCGTTCGGGCGAAAGGGTAAAAGCAGAATACAGAATACAGAATTCCGAGAGTCAGAAGAAAATAGAGTAGTTTTTAGTTTTGAGTTTTGAGTTACGAGCCTTCTGAAAACTGAAAACTACCTCTCGGCCTTATCCCTTCTGGCTTCTGGATTCTGAATTCCGCTTTCAAGAATGTCCGCAGCTATCGCTAAAGAAGAAACTCTAATCATCGAAACGCCTGAGCGCGTGTCGTTGCATTTTGCTCTGGCTTCGATTGGCAATCGCTTTCTGGCGTGCGCGTTCGATCATGCATTGCAGACGTTGATGATTGGCTTGCTCTACATCGTTCTCGTAAACGCTGCCAACGGGCTTAAC
Source organism: Acidobacteriota bacterium (assembly GCA_003222945.1). Classification (GTDB taxonomy): domain Bacteria; phylum Acidobacteriota; class Blastocatellia; order Pyrinomonadales; family Pyrinomonadaceae; genus QHXM01. Next base: position 2,968 of record QHXM01000239.1, on the reverse strand, counting down.
TTCGGCGATATGTCCAAGTGGGCGATTGTGCTTTTAATCATAGGGGTCTTCGTCATCTGGACCAGCTACTTCGTCCTTTTCGAGTGGAAGTGGAATGGGCAGACGCCCGGCAAGCGCTGGCTTAAGTTGCGCGTCATACGAGAGGATGGGCGACCCATAACTTTCTGGGAAGCTGCTGTCAGAAACCTACTGCGCATCTTCGACATTCAACCTCTTCCCTTCTATTCAATCGGTCTCATATCAGTTTTCGTAAGCGCGCGTGACCAGCGCGTTGGCGATCTCTTTGCTGGAACTGTCGTCGTGCGTGAGCGTGAGGCGGAGGCTCCAACGTTCGATCAGGTCTTCGGCTCGCCCGTTTCCGACTCAGCGCTTCGCCGCTCGTTTCGTCCAGTTGAATTCACCGCCAACATCTCTTCTATAAAGGAGCGCGAGATCGAGGTCGTCGAAACGTTCCTGCGAAGGCGCTGGGACTTGCCCGATCACGCGCGCATGTGGATGGCATGGCGCGTTGCGCTTCCAATCCTTTACAAACTCCGCCCGGCTTACGACATTAAGACTTTCACCTACGAAGGATTTTTAGAAGAACTGCTGCATCGCTACATGGCCGCGAACCGCTTCAAAAAGTAAGAGCCGATGCTTTTCGTCATCGGCCCTAAAATATTCATCAGCGCATCTCGCGCTCAAGTTATTTTCGCCACTCTATGGGAAAGAGTGTGCCAGCTTTGGCAGGATCGAGTTTTAAGCCGACGATTTCTGCGGCGCGTGCCAGCACTGGGTCACGGCCCGCTGCCATGTCTTCGGCTGTCGGCAGCAGCAACTCGTCGGGTGTGACGCCGACGTGCTCAAGACTCTTGCCGTCCGTCATAATTAGATCGGCGTTGGTGATGTTCGTGCCGAAGAATGCAACAATCTCCAAACCCACTTCACGCGGGTAGATTCTGCTCTCCATGACTTTGCCGGATGAGCGGTCGCCGATAACAGTGGCGCGCTTTTCAAGTTGCATGACGCGCGCGAATATCTCTGCGGCTGAGGCTGACTTGCTGTCAATCAGTACGACGACTTTGCCTTTGAAGTAGTCAGAGCCGCGCGTCTTTGCGATTGACGGCTTCATCTCCTTGCGGCCCTTTAGGTCAGCGATTTTGACATCGTGATCGAAGAAATGGCCGAGCAGCCGCTCAAGCATGACGACATAGCCGCCGCCGTTGCCGCGAAGGTCGAGTATCAACGACTTATACTTCTTGACCTTGTCCATGATCGCATCCACCTTGCTCTCATCCGGTATGTTGAAGCCCGGCAGCTTCCAGATGATCGTATCGCCACTGTCCTCTATGAAGCGGCTGCGCGAGAGGCGATCTTCCTTTTCCTCTTCCAGGATGTATTTCATGAACTCAGTGTAGTTGGTCAGGTCAGTGACGTGCTTGCCTTCGATGACCTTCGCCATTATGTCCAACTGCCGTTGTTTGCCATCGGGACTTTGCACTACGACCCGCATCCCTGTCTGTGGCCGCAGCGCGTAATAGAGATACTCTATCTTCCACAGATCATCGCGCGTAGGGTTCATTCCGTCTATCGAAAGTATTTCATCTCCGGGCTTCAGCCCTTTAGCTTCGGCGTCCGAGCCGGGCTTAATGGCTGAGACGTAGCACTTGTCGCCGAAGGCCTGCATCTGCCAGCCGTACTCAGTGCGCGCTACGCGCGAAGGAGGCAGAAAGGTCGTGTGCGAGTCGTTAAGTTGTACGAGGACGCTGGCGATGATTCCGAAGATTTGACCATTGGACTCGGCCTTCTTAATCATCTCCTCGGCCTCCTTAAAGCGGGCTTCAATATCCAGGCCGTGAAACTCCGTGTCGTAGTAGTTTTTTTGCAGGTCGGTTTTGACCATTCTGAGTATTTCGAGGCCGCGTTGACGATTGAAACTGACGGTGGTTTGTGCGCGTGCCGGGTAAAGCAGACCCGAAGCAACCGCAAAAATTAGCGCGGCAAGTATTGACACAAGTCTGCTGTTAGGGGGAGAGGAATAATCTCTATTGTTCATGGGGTTCTCCTTAGTAGCCGATGCTTTTCATCAACGGCTCTCAATGTATCATCATTGATACTTGTTCAAACTACTTCTCCAGTTCAAGCGGGAAGAGTGTGCCTGCTTTCTCAGGCGAAAGTTGTGCGCCTAGAATTGCTGCGGCGCGCGCCAATACTGGATCGCGCTTGGCGGCCAGGTCCGACGCTGCTGGAAGAATCAACTCGTCCGGGGTGACGCCGACGCGCTCCAGGCTGTTACCGTCGGTCAAAATAATATCGGAATCTGTAACCGAAGCGCCGAAGAGGACCATATTCCCATTGCTCACGTCGCCCAACAATCCGGGTCGGAAAACGGCTCGCATGACTGCGCCAGCCGAACGGTCGCCGATTATTGTGCCGCGCTTCTCTAATTGTATGACGCGCGCAAAAATTTCTGCGGCTGAGCCTGACCGGCTGTCAATGAGGACGACAAGCTCTCCCTTGAAAGCTTTATCTCCATGCGTCTTGGCGCTGAGATGTTTTGTCTCTTTGCGTCTTTTCACCTCGCCGATGGTTACGTCATGGTCAAAAAAGTAGCCGAGCATTCGCTTCAGCGTTGTCTCGTATCCGCCACCGTTTCCGCGTAGGTCCAGTATGAGAGCTTTATGCTCTCTGGCCTTCTTCATCATGTCGCCCACTTTGCTTTCCGTCAGGCCGAACTCGCGCAGCTTCCAGATAAAGATGTCGCTGCTCAACTCGGAATAACGAGGCAGTTTCTTCTCGTCCTCTTCGTCCTCATTTATCTTGTTGTAAAGCTCCGTCAGATTAATCTGCTTCGGCCTCTTCTCGACTTTAGCTTTCAACGCAAGTTCGCGTTGCTGCCCGTCAGGGGTGCGGACGACGATGCGCTTTCCGGGCTGAGGTCTAAGCACGTCATAGTTGTACTCCATCTTCCAAATGTTTTGACGTGTCG
>QHXM01000238.1 GCA_003222945.1 Acidobacteriota bacterium | reverse complement strand
GTCTATCCTTATACAGGACAGAGCGGCTACGAATGTATGCCGACTGTAATTTCAGACGAGCGCGGTCCATTTGGTCGAAGCGTTCCGTTAGTCTCAGCAATCAAAAGCGCCGTGAATTCATCAGGCTTCACAACGCCACTCATAGCAACAGGCGGCATCGCTACTTTCGAGCAGGCAGAAGCGATTCTTCAGAGAGAAGAAGCGGACATAGCAGGCTTCGCAAGACAAGCGCTGGCAGACCCCGACTGGTTTCTGAAAGTTCGAGCGGGACGCGGGGCGGAGGTTCGTCGCTGCACATACACAAACTATTGCGAAGCTCTTGACCAGATGCACAAGCAAGTGACCTGCAAGCTTTGGGATCGCGCGCAATTGGAGGAGCCGAACATTCCGTTGAGCGAAGATGGGCGACGAAGGCTTATACCGCCGAGATGGGAAGGCAAAAGGTAAAAGGTAAAAGGGAAGAAAGAAGAGCGCATCTTTCATCTTCCCTTTTGCCTTTTACCTTTTGCCTTTTACCTTTTCATAGCTTGCTATGAATTCCGGGTCGCGCCGCTTCAAACTCTCGTAATCGACTCTCTTGCTGCGCGTCATAAGGCTGTAGGCGAAGGGAAGCGGGTCAAGGTGCATGTGGTCCTTTGCGTTCTCGAACCAGATGAGACTTTCGTATGCTGCCTCCTGATACTCTTCTATGACGGGCTTTCTCACTCTCTCAAATTCGCTCAAAGCTTCCCTCACGTCTCCTGTTGATTGAAAACATTTTGAGAGAGCGATTGCGTCTTCCAGAGCGAGTTTCGTCCCGGAGCCGATGGAGAAGTGCGCCGTGTGCAGCGCGTCACCGAGCAACACAATGTTGCGATGACTCCAGTGCTCGTTCCTGACGTTGACGAAGTTAATCCACTTCGAGTTGTTCGATAGAAGCGGATGACTGTTTAGGTCGTCGCGGAAAACTTCTGCTAAGTAGAGCCGCGTCTCCGCATCCGACATCTTCTCAAACTCCGCGCGCTTCCAGGTCTCCGCGTCGCACTCGACAATGAAGGTGCTGGTTGTCTTGTTGAATTTGTAAGAGTGCGCGGCGAAAACGCCCGCCTTCGTTTCACGGAAGGTGAGCGTCAGTCCGTGAAAGAGTTGATTCGTTCCGTACCAGATATATTTATTCTTTCGCACGCTCAACTCAGGCATGAAACGCGCGCTGTACCTTTGTCTCACAGTGCTGTTGATTCCGTCCGCGCCGACGAGCAGATCGCTCTCTGCCTTTAAGTCGTCAACGTCAGAGACTTCCGTGCTGAAACGCAAATCAACTTGAAGCTCTTGGCAGCGGCGCTGAAGAATTTGCAGTAGCTTGATGCGCGCTATGCCTGAAAAGCGGTTGCCGCGAATCGTTATCTTACGACCGCGATGAACTACATCAACGTTGTCCCACGTCTCGAAGCTATCGGTTATCTGCGTGTAAGTTTCTTCGTCCGCTTCTTTCAGGTAAGAGAGCGTCTTGTCGGAAAAGACCACGCCCCAGCCGAACGTGTCGTCGGGCGCGTTTCGCTCCATGACCCTAATCTCATGCGCTCGCTTCTGCTTCTTCATCAGTAGCGCGAAATAGAGTCCGGCTGGTCCGCCGCCGATGACGTTAATTCTCATAACCGTGGTTAGCGTGTTTCCTCTAAAACTTTATCCAGGAGGTCTAGCACATTTAACTTATCAGCCCACTCGCGCAAATATGAGAGATCGAGCCTCTGGCCTTGAACCTTTACTATTCCTGCCACGTCAGCCAATTGTCTTTCCGACACTTCGCCGCCTCTGCGATACCAGCTTAATTTAGCGAGAATAGTATCTTCAGGCATTGAGATATAGGTCTCTTGCTGTGAATCAGGCAGAAGAGTCTCCGGCCTTCGATGCTTGAGTTGTTGTTGACCAAACTCATCAGGGATATATACGTCAATTTTGAAAACCGAATCGTAGTGGATCAAATTAAATGAGCGGCGCGCAAGAACCGCCATTCTCACGGCCTGCTCATCAACGTAAAACTCATCCTTAAAAGCTGCAAAGAGTTTTGAAACTTGGTCAAGCTGAATATCTGCGACGATGTCTGCATCGTTGGTCAGGCGAGGAAAGCCTTGTAGTGAACTTGCGACAGACCCGCCAACCAGATAGGGAATGTTCGATTCGTCGAGCACCTGAACGACAGACGAGAGGACTTCGATAAGGCTTTTCATAAGGGATTCAATAACCCTCTTTCTCAGGGTCCCATCCAAACATGCGTATCACATCTTCGCGGGGAAGAAGACGCGCAGCCATTCTCTTATGAAGCTCATCTGCATCTGCGTTCGGGTAACGACGGCGCAGGTCGGCGAGAATCAGAACACGCCCTGTGAAAATGAGGTTGGATAGTTGCTCTGCGCGTTTCCACATAGGAGTTTGGCGCGTGAGTTCTATCAGTACGCGCTCGGCTTCGGGCGTCGTATCTTGCAAGTCAGTTATAATAGCTTGTCTGTCCATTACCCTTTCAAAAGTTGATTGGCAATTATCAACTTCTGAATCTCGCTTGTGCCTTCATAAATCCTGAGCGCGCGAACGTCTCTGTAAAGTCGCTCGATGCGGTTGCCGCGCACAAGACCTGCGCCTCCGTGAATCTGTACGGCGTGGTCTATGATGCGGCCTGCGGCTTCTGTGGCAAACAGCTTGGCCTCGCTCGCTTCGCGCGTGACGCGTTCGACGCCTGCGTCCTTTAGATATGCCGCGCGATAGACCAGAAGGCGCGCGGCGTCCAGTTCTGTTGCCATCTCCGCAAGCTTTTCCTGAATCAATTGATGCTCTGAAAGAAAACGTCCGAACTGTCTGCGCTTTGTCGAGTAAATAATCGCCTCATCAAGCGCGCGTCCGGCCATGCCGCAAGCTGCCGCGCCAACGCTCGCGCGAAAAGTGTCCATTGTCTTCATAGCAAGAGGAAAGCCGTCGCCCTCGCGCCCGACCATCTCTTCTGCGGGAACGCGGCAGCCATTGAATTCAATCTCGCCGATTGGATGCGACGCTATCATCAACGTGCGCGAGCGCACCCTAAAGCCAGGCATACGCGCGCCAACTACGAAAGCGGAAAGCTCTGCGCGACCATCTGCGCGCGTTCCGGTCCGTGCGAAGACCGTGTAGAAATCCGCAAGCCCGGCATTTGATATAAACCTCTTGCTCCCGTTAATGATGTACGCATCGCCCTCGCGCTCGGCAGTTGTCTTAACGGCAGCGACATCCGACCCGGCTTCCTCTTCCGTGAGAGCGAAAGCCGCGATTGACGCTCCGCGTGCAGCGCGCTCAAGCCAGAAGTCGCGCACGTGCTCAGGCGCTGCGAGGCTCAAAGGGTAAGTCCCAAGACCCTGCATCACGAACGCCAGGTCTGCGAGCGCAGAGGAATAAGCGAGCGACTCACGAATCAAACAGAGCGAGCGAACGGAGAACCGCGCGCCCGGCTGTGCAATCGCGTAGCGCAGCAGATCAGCCTTCGCCAGAATGTCTATGTAAGCGCGAAAGCTTGCATCCGTATCTTTCTCTTCATCAATGGCGCGCGGCTCAATCTCCCGCTCGATAAATCCAGCAACGCTCGTCGCAAGATTGCGCTGCTCGGAAGTGAAGAAAGGAGTTTCCTGTATAAATGAATCAGACATTTGGTTTGTAAATCGTAAATCGTGAATCGTAAATCGCGAATAGAAGGAAAGCGCTCTTCTCCATTCACGATTTACGATTCACGATTTACGAAACACTGCTTCTCGCTTCTCAACGAAAGCTTCGTAAGCCTCTCGGTAATCAGGATGCCGCATACAGATGGCCTGCACCTGAGCTTCAAGTTCAAGCGCTGCGTCCAGGCTCACATCCATTTCGCGGTTGAGCATCTCTTTCGTCATCGCAAGAGCAAAGGCCGGACCGCGTGCCAGGCGTTCTGCAAACTCGCGCGTCACGGTTTCCAACTCTTCGCTACCGACGACGCGATTATAAAGTCCGAGCTTTTCCGCTTCCACAGCTTCGATAAAATCGCCCGTGTAAAGTAGCTCAGTTGCTTTCGCCAATCCGACGACGCGCGGCAAAAGATACGCTGCTCCCATATCCGCGCCCGACAATCCTACGCGCACGAAGAGGAAAGCGATCTTCGCTTCATTGCTTGCGATTCTTATGTCTGAGGCGAGCGCTATGCACGCGCCCGCGCCTGCCGTAGTGCCGTTCAAGCTTGCGATCACAGGCTTTGGCAGATGGCGTATGTTTCTGACAAGCTCGCAGGTCATTCGCGTGAACTCTAAAAGCCCCTCGATGTCGCGTTTGAAAAGCTCGCCGATAATATCGTGCACGTCGCCGCCCGAACAGAATGCGCGCCCAGCGCCTCTGATAACAACAGCGCGCACATCGCTATCGTCGCGCAGCGCAGCGAACGCATCCGTCAACTCACGATAGACCTCAAACGTCAGAGCGTTCAAACGCTCAGGACGATTCAAGGTAAGATGCGCAACGCCTTCTCGCTCTTCGTAAAGAAATGTCTTGGGTGAAAACATAAAGAGTGATGAGTGGTGAGTGATGAGTGATGAGTGAAGTCGAGTTTTTTACTCATCACTCATTACTCATTACTCATCACTAAATTACAGCTATGCCTTCGATCTCCACTTTCGCGCCGTCCTCTAAAAGCCCTTTGACTTCGACCAGCGTCATAGCAGGGTAGTGGTCGCCCATCTGCGCTCGCCAGCGCTCGCCAATCTCGCGGCGACGCGCGCGATACTCTTCCTTGTCTGTGACGTAGATTACAAGACGCGCAATGCCGTCCGGTGCGCCGCCAGATTCACGAACGACCGCCAGAACATTTTTTAGAGCGCAGTCGAATTGCTCTACGAAATCCTGGCCGACAAGCTGCTGCGACTCGTCCCAACCGATCTGGCCTGCTATGAATAGAAGCCTGAATTCGCGCGTCGTCAGAAGCCCGTTCGTGTATCCAACGGGGCGGCCCAGCGATTCAGGGTTGATGCGTTTGAAAGACACCATTCGATTTTAGATTTTGGATTAGAAGACGGATTGGGTCGAGAGGGCGCTCTCGCTTTTCAATCCAAAATCCAAAATCCAAAATCAGTACAGTACGCTTCCGCCGTCAACGTTAATCGCTTGCCCGTTGATGCCGCGCCCTTCTTCACTTGCAAGCAGGAGTGCGAGTGATGCGACCTCTTCGGGCGTGATAAGACGGTTCTGCGGACTCATGCGTTTGATCGCTTCGAGTGCGTCCGCTGCTGGCCTACCTGTCTTCGCTTCAATGTTCTCAAGCGCTCGCGTGGTCATGTCCGTTTCAACATAGCCGGGACAGATTGCATTGACCGTTACACCTTTGCTTGCAACTTCGAGCGCCACAGAGCGAGTCAGTCCAAGTACGCCGTGCTTCGACGCACTGTAAGCGGAAATATAAGGCGCGCCTGTCTTGCCTGCAATGGAGGCGATGTTGATTATGCGACCCCAGCCGCGCTCAACCATAGCCGGGAGCGCGCCGCGCATGAAATAGAACGTGCCCGTCAGGTTGATTGCCAGATGACGTTGCCATAGCTCATCCGAGGTCTTAACAAGCGTTGCGCTCTCTGCGATGCCAGCGTTGTTGACGAGAATGTCAATTGCTCCTATTGCTCCTATTCGTTCTCTGACATCTGCGAGGACAAGCTCTACGCTCTCCCTGTCCGAGACATCGCACGTCGCGTACATCGTCCGAGCGCCCGTCTCAGCCTTCACCTCTTCGGCAACGCGCGCGACCTCCTGCTCAGTCCTTGCAGCGACAACAACACTTGCACCCTCGCGCGCAAACGCGAAAGCAACAGCGCGACCTATGCCGCGCCCGCCGCCAGTGATTAGAGCAGTTCTGTTAGCGAGTTTCATTATGAGTACTGAGTGATGAGTACTGAGTACTGAGAAAGAAGGTATTTACTCAGTCCTCAGTACTCATCACTCATCACTTCTTTTCTATCCTTCGCGGTTCGCGCTTCTCTAAAAATGCGCGTACACGCTCGCGCGCTTCCTTCGATTGAAAACATTGTAGCTGCGCTTCCGTTTCGTACTGCAACATGCGTTCGAGGCTGCTCTCCCAACTCATGTAAACGGCGTGCTTGGCCGCTGCGATTGAAGCGTAGGGCGCATCCCGTAAACGCTCTGCGAGTTTTCGTGTCTCCGTCATCAATTCCAAATCAGGCACGACGCGATTCACTATGCCGAAATGCAACGCCTGCCGAGCATTGAACGCATCGCCAAGAAAGAACATCTCGCACGCTATGTTTGTCGGCACGATGCGAGGCAGAAGGTATGTGCCGCCCCAGTCAGGATGCAGGCCGACTTTGACGAATGATTGGCTGAAGGAAGCCGACTCGGCTGCGACACGTATGTCGCACGCGAGCACCAGATTGAAGCCAGCGCCGTAGGCCGGACCATTGACGGCTGCGACGACAGGCTTCGTCATCTCGCGTATAGCCATCAACACACGCCGCCCAGCGCCAAGAAGGCGCTTGAACTCTTCCACATCCTCTCGCTCCATCAACTCATTCATGTACTTGACATCAGCGCCAGCACAAAAAGCGCGCCCCGCGCCCGTGATGACGACAACGCGCACGATGCGGTCACTCGCAGCTTGCTCAAGAGCATCAGCCAGATCGCGCCGCATGTGTCCCGCAAAGGCGTTCAACTTCTCAGGCCGGTCAAGCGTGATAGTTGTTATGCCAGCGTCGTGTGTGACTTTGATATTGTCGTAAGACATAAGTTTCAGGTTCCAAGTTTCAAGTTCCAGGTTTTTCGCTTTAACTTGAAACTTGGAACATCACTTTCCTTTGAACTGTGGCTTGCGCTTGTTGACGTAAGCGTCCAAGCCTTCTCTTGCGTCTTCGGATTGAAAGAGTTGTTGCTGGAGTTCACGCTCAATGGCAAGCGCGTATTCAAACGGAATTTCTGCGCCGGATTGTACGCTTCGTTTGATGCGGCCCACAGCGCGTGCGGCCTTGTTCGGCGTCGTGAATGAACGCGCGTACTCTAAGACCTGTTCTATAAATCGCTCGCCTGTTTCGGCTTCGTAGATGTGATTGACAAGCCCTAGCTCTAACCCACGCTCAAAGTCGAATAGCTCGCCCGTCGTCATCAGTTCAATCGCGCGCGACTTGCCGACAATGCGAACCATGCGTTGCGTGCCGCCCGTGCCCGGCAGCACGCCAAGCGAAACTTCAGGCAATCCCATGCGCCCCGCGCCGCGACGCGCGATGCGAAGGTCAGCGGCCATTGCGACCTCAAGCCCGCCTCCTACCGAGTGGCCGTTGATTGCGGCTATGACGAGCTTCGGCGTCTGTTCAAGGCGCGAGAGAGTTTCGTTCGCGTGCAGGCAGAAGTAGTATTTGAATTCAGGCGTGACCTCCGAGAGCATCTGAATGTTTGCGCCCGCGCAGAAAAACTTTTCGCCCTGCCCCGTAATGATGATGACGTGAACGCTCTCGTCCATGCGCGCCTTCAGGACCAAGCGGTCAAGCTCCAGCATCATCTGGTATGAGTAAGTGTTTGCAGGAGGATCGTTGAGCGTTAAAAGCGCTATGCCATCCTGTATGCGATAATGTACGAGGTTGTCGGTCATCTCCTGAACTTTAGCTTCCGCTTCTGCCATCCTCAAACTCCTTCTGTCGTCATGAAACTTAAATAACTGGCGAGATTGGTAATTTAGTTCGTCACTCTCCAATAATATCAGGCCACACATCACCGGGCGCTACGCACGAACTCACTTTGGATGGGCCGCTCTCAAGACCGCCGGGGTAAACAGCCGTGACATAGTAATAATATCTTGTTCCGGGTTGCAGCCCTCTGTCCTTAAACTTCGTATCGGGTATGGGTTCTTCCGTCAGTCTGGTCCATTGATCCTTCGGCAAATCGGGATCATCCGAGCGATACACGTTATAACCGATGGGGTCTTGAGGTTCTGTCATAGTCTTTCAACCTCCTAAACAATGCGCCTTGCGAACTACTGCGCTCATACTTGCGGCGCTCTCCAGACACTTAATTCTTCTTTGACAGTCTTACGTCTGAATTGTAGTTCATCGCTAGCTGTTCCGGCGAGGAAACCTGAAAGAAAAAGGCGCGTGATGTTTTCAACCAGATCGCTTACGGAGAGAGGCCCGCGCGGGTTGTACCAGTTGTAAATCCAGTTCATCATGCCGAACAGAGCGTAAATCCCAACCGTCAAATCAATCTTCTGCTCGCCCGTCTGATGCGATTGCTGAACCTCGGAGAGAATCCGTCGAACGAGCCTTGTGTACTGCTGCTTTTTGCCTGATACGCGCGCCTGCATCTCGCCCGCGAGCGAGTCGGCTTCATGCGAGAGGACTTTCATCTCGGCCATATTCGCGGCGAAGAACGAGAGGTGATTTTCTATGACTAGGCGAAGTTTTTCTACAGGCTCACGGGTCTCTTTCAGTTGCCGCTGCAAGCGTTCGACGACGCGCCCGAAGCAGTTGTCTTGAATCAGGAAGAGCAACTCTTCCTTCGAGCGGCAATAGTGATAAAGCCCCGCGAGGCTCACATGAGTTGCGCGCGAGATGTCGCGCATGGTCGTAGAGTGATAACCCTTCCCCGCGAAGATCGAAGCGCTCGTGCGAAGGATGAACTCTAGCTTCTGGTCGTAACGAGTGAAAGCTTCCATGATAAAGCGTTACGTTTTTTATAAACGCACATATTCGAAATCAAACGGCTTGCCTTTGATTCCTGCGGTCGGCGGCGCAATCCAGTTTGCTATCTTGCCGGGTTCTGTCACAGGGCGCATCAAACTTCTGACGTACTCGCGGTCCGCAAGCGTAGGCAGCCACTCGGACCTGCTGCGCTCAAACTCTTCCTTCGTTATTAGATTGCCATGAATGTCGAAGCGGTGGCCTGCGAACTCGCCCACGTGACGATGAAAGCGTGTGCTCGGCAGATAGAGTTGCGCATCCAATCCTGCATCCCGCAGATACTTGTTCCATCGCGTCATCGCTCGTTCGCAATCCTTCACGTACTCGCCGCGCAGGATTTCGTTGAGCGCGTTGCGAAGCGGAACTTCGCGCGGCACAAGCTTTCTATCTTCGACGACCATCAAGGTGAATGTTCCTTCGGCTGCTACGTGCTCCTCATACTGCTCCTGTTCTTTGAAGCGTCCCTTCAATCCTGCTGCAAAGAAGTCCGCGCTGTTCGAGCTTATCTCGCCGCCGAATAGATCGAGCGAGTAGCTGAACCAGAAGTTTATGTATTTCTGAATTATGTCTAGCGAGATGCCGCCGAGAGAGCGCGCGTCGCCGTCCTTGCTCTCTTTCATCAACTCAGCCGTGCGCTTGACGACGCGGCCAACGCCCGTCTCGCCTACGAATAGATGATGCGCCTCTTCCGTCAACATGAACTGGCAGGTTCGCGCCAATGGCTCGAAACCTGATTCGGCGAGAGCCGCGAGTTGATACTTGCCGTCGCGGTCCGTGTACATAGTGAAGCAGAAGAAGTTCAGCCAGTCGTCGCAGGGCTGGTTGAAGGCTTCCAGAATGCGCGGCTTATCAGGGTTACCGCTGCGCCGTTCTAACAAAGCATCGGCCTCGTCGCGTCCATCGCGCCCGAAGTAGCCGTGAAGCAGATAGACCATTGCCCACAGATGCCTGCCTTCTTCAACGTTGACCTGAAAGAGATTTCTGAGATCGTAGAGCGAAGGACAAGTCTTGCCGAGTTGTCGCTGCTGCTCGACCGAAGCAGGCTCTGTGTCCCCTTGAGTGACTATGATGCGTCGAAGCGAGTTGCGAAACTCGCCGGGCACTTCCTGATAAGCAGGTATGCCGTAGTTGTCGCCGAAGCCAACACGCGCATCAGCTTCGGCGGGTTTCAAAAATATGCCCCAGCGATAATCAGGCATCTTGACGTAATCAAAATTCGCCCAGCCCTCAGCATCAACATCGACGGCTGTGCGCAAGTACACGTCCTTATCCTGAAAACCTTCAGGCCCCATCTCGCGCCACCACTCCAGATAGTTTGGCAGCCATCTTTCGAGCGCGCGTTGCAGACGCTTATTTTGAGATAGATTCACGTTGTTTGGAATGCGTTCGTATAAATTCATTGCTCACTCCGTGAGGGTGTCAGGTGTCGGGTGCCGGGTGTCGGTTTTTCTTTCTACCGACCCCTGACCCCTGATACACGACCCCTGTTTTACGTTCTCTTGTAATCAAAATGCGGCTGCGTCGGCTTGCCGTAGTTTGTTAATGCGCCTTCAGGTCCAACGGCGTTGGGGCGCTGGAATATCCAGTTCTGCCAGGCGGTCAGGCGTCCGTAAATTTTCGTGTCGAGCGTTTCCGGTCCTGCGAAACGAAGCGATGCTTCCATGCCTGTGAGCGCGTCCGGCGAGAGAGACGTGCGCTCTTCGATTGCGACGCGAATCTCATCCTCCCAATCAAGATCGTCGGGCGCGAAAGTGATTAGACCTGCCTCATCTGCCTCTTCCGTGTCGAAAGCGCCTTCGTGCTTAAAAACCTCTTCAGCCTTTTCAGGCTCGGCTAGAAAGCGAGATTGCAAACGTGACAGTCCGTTGCTCATTGGAAGCGCGCCTGCGTTGAAATCACTCAACGCAATCTCAACTTTCGTTTCAGG
>QHXM01000209.1 GCA_003222945.1 Acidobacteriota bacterium | reverse complement strand
CGAGCGGCTGCACGACACAATGGTCGCAAGTTTCAATGACCTTTGCAGGTACGCAGATGCCCATTCGGTTGACACTCGAACGGCTGCTTACATGCTGGCGATTGACCGCGTGGCTTACGATACTCGCATGCGCGGCATTTACGCGTGACGAAAAAAACATAGACGTTTTTCCGCTAAGTTGTGAAAAAGTCTTGATTTCCGCCGAAATCTGGAGTATGGTCTGGCGGAAATCAGTATCCGCGGCAAAGTCTAAAGTTTCAGTATCAGACAAGCGAGCCGCGATATACGGATTTAATCTATAAACTGTTGACATTGCGTTACTGTTTGCGTATAAGCAGAAGGCTAAGAGTTAACAGTTAAAGTCAGAACAGTCGAGAGGCGCTCTCTTTGAAGTAGTTATGAGAGTGTACAGCGAGCGCAATTCAGGAGGTTGCTCGTCTTCTCTCACTGCTCCGCTCCAGGTTACGAGCATTAACGGTCGAGGGCGGTAGCAGAGGTATTGAACTTTTGTCGTTCAACGCTTGTAGTTTGGAGCGTCCGCGCCACTCGAAAGGCTCCTTGTCGGGAGAAGCGCGAGATGTCTGTGAGGTACAGATTAGATGCGAAAAGACATCCGCCCAACCCGCAGTGAGTTCTCTAGTAAGGATGCGGCCTCTCATTTAATGAAATTTTCTATACTCATGCGCGCAGGAGGAATGCGATGAGACTCGCGAGAAGAGCGCTCTTTGTAGCGTTCACAATGTTGATGCTTGGTGCACTAGCGTCAGCACAAACTTTAAGGAGGGACACAGATCCAAGAAATCTGTCTCCATCCGTTGGCACGGGCGGTCCCGAAGGCGGGCCGACCGGACTCTTCACCATCTATGATGGTCAGACGATTCGTCGCGGAGAGTACACCTTTTCAATTGCTTACAGTAACTACGACCGCGATCCCGGTAACGTTGACATAACAAAGGTGCCCTTGAGCTTCAACGTTGGCTTGAGCGACCACCTGGAGTTATGGTTCAAGGTCGAGGGCTATAGCGGCGTCAAGGTTAACAATCCACAAAATCTGTCAAGCTTTTACCTGCCGAACTCGCAGGTCTTCTTTGGACCTGGATTGTTGGGCAGCCCGCCGGCAATTATTCTTGCTCCGAGCGGGACTGTTGGTACATTGGCCGGAACGGCAATTTTCCGTCCAGCGTTCTGCGCCGGTTGCACGACTGCGACTTCCGGCCCGAACTTCGTTTACTTCAGAGGCGGCCAGCCATTCGTCCAATATCCTTTTGTGGGCGGCACGGCTCCCAACTTTGGCGAGACCGGTATCACTCGCCTTTTCGGATTCCCTGGATTCGCTCCTACGCTTGGGCCAGCGGTTAGATCGGGTAACGGCGGCACCTGGGGTCCGGCAGACGCATTTCCGGGCATAGGCTCGCCCGTAGGCAGTATTCTGCCGGGCATCGTGTTGGCTACGGCGACATTGCCAGCGACATTGATAACGCTACCGACCGTAGTGCCCGTTACATACACGACTGCGCCGTCTTACCTGCCGGATGCGCCGTTCATCAACAGACTGTACGGCCAATCCACCTTGAACAACCTCGTGTTTGGTGCAAAGTGGCGCTTGACGGGACCGAACAATCCTTTCGGTGTCGCTTTGATTCCTTTCTATCGTTGGTGGCTTGATAAAGCGGACGACGCTCAAGGCTTCAACATGATGCAGAGAGGCTCCGGCCCTGGCGGCAGTAAGGGCGACATCGGTCTTGTCCTGGCAGTTGATGGGCGTCTGAGTCGTTCGGTCAATCTGTCGGCCAACCTCGGCTACATATTGAACAGCAATCCGAAGTTTCCTGATGGCTCTGTCATCTTAGACAGGCCGGATGAGTTGCTTGCGGGCGTCGGCTTCGACTTCCCCATAAACAAACACTTCCAGCCGATCTTCGAGTTGCGCTCAACACAGCACTACGGGTCCGATAGTCGTAGTTCCTGCGACAACACGTCCGGCGACGGTCGGCGGATTCCCACAGGGCTTCACAGAGTCTGATGAAGCCAACGGGTTCGGCTTCCAGCTATTCGTCGGTCATCGCAACGCGCGAACGCCAGCGTTCTTACCGAACCAGCCGCCAGTTGTGAACCTGTCGGCTGCGAAGGGAACGATTACGCTGCCGTGCCCGCCGGGAACAAGCCCGCAGGCTAACTGCACGGTCGGCGATAACCCTGTCGTTCAACTCGCCGCCAATGCAAGCGACCCTGATGGCGATACGCTGCTCTACACGTACTCGACAACGGGTGGTCGCATAACTGGCGACGGCGCAAACGTCTCTTGGGATTTGACGGGCGTACAACCCGGCACTTACACGGCTACTGTGGAAGTTGACGACGGCTGCGGCTGCGTGGCCTTCTCTTCGACTACAGTGACTGTGGCAAGCCCGCCGGCGAATTGCTGCGCGCCGCCATGCCCGACAATCTCCATCTCTTGCCCGACGAGTGACGTTGAGGCTGGCACGCCAGCTACAGTCAGCGTCAACCTGACGGGCGGTGGAAACTTCAACGCAACCTACAACTGGACAGTGTCAGCCGGAACGATCACGAGTGGTCAGGGCACGCCTTCGATCACGATTGATACGACCGCAGCCGCGGGTCAATCCATCACCGCGACTGTTGACATCGGTGGTCTGCCGCCTGAGTGCGATCACACTAGGTCTTGCACCTTCAACGTTCTTACGACGGTGAAACCGCCGGTGTGTACGAAGTTTGACGAGTACAACAATCTCAAGTTCAACGATGAGAAGGCTAGACTCGATAACTTCGCAATCCAGTTGCAGCAGACACCTGGCCTGCAAGGCTACTATGTAATCTTCGGCTCTTGCGATGGTGAAGCGGATCAGCGCTCGCAGCGTGCGGTTGACTACTTGGTCAACACACGCGGTATTGATCGCAGCCGCATCACTGTAGTCAACGGCGGATGCCGCGAGACACTGACGGTCGAACTCTGGACTTGCCCGACGGGCGCAGCAGCACCGACGCCAAATAATCAGGCGACAGTGACGCCGTGTCCTGCTTGCAAGGGCAAGCCCAGAACTGGCCGACGCACCACGCGTCGTCGTGGCCGTCGTCATGGCGAGGAGTAATTAAACCGTTCGCGCCTCTTACGAAAGTAATTTTGAGACGCGACCCTTAACCGAAACGCGGGCGATGCTTCTCTTTCTTGGAGAAGCATCGCCCGCTTCGTTTTTTGTAAAGCTGGGAGCGCAAGCGGCACGGGCCTGCAAGATTGGGATTAGCACGCTAACCGTATGGTTCGCGCCTGTCAGCGCTCAATGCGGGCAGTGCCGCCTGCGCTCCCAGCTTTCGCAATACAACTGCCGTTCTCGCGTTCAGCATCCTACAGACTGTTGACATGTTGCCGAAGGGGGTAGCCGTGTGGCCTCTCTATAATCTATAATCGCGGACGTAAGACGCGCTCTCTCTCTGAGATAAACTGTTTTGATAATTAAGACGGAGAAGAAATTGATGATAACCCGACTGATTAAACGCTCTCTCTTGTTCCTTGCTCTCGTTTCTTTGTTTATGCCTGCGTTCGTCCGAAGCGCAAGCGTTCAAGCTATATCAACGGACGACAAAGGCGCTGGGGCGACCGACCCGCAGTACGCTATGGATTGGCGCGTCACGGGGCCACCGGGCGGCGACGTGCGCGCTCTAGTTGTTGACCCGAACGATGCGCAGCGTTTCTACTTCGGAACTCTCGACGGGCAGATTTACACTTCAACAGACGGGGGACAATCGTGGCGACTCTTCCACAACTTCAATCGCCCGCAACTCTTCGTTGACCACATCATAGTTGATCCGCGCGACTCGCGTGTCATCTACGTCGCCACGCACAAGCACAAAGAGGCTGGCGGCTTCTACAAGACTGCGGACGGCGGTCAGACATGGCGCGAAGCTGCGGCTCTTAAAGAAGAGGCTCTGCACTCTATGACTCAGTCGGCGCAGAACCCGAACATTTTGATCGTCGGCTCGAATCGCGGACTCTTCCGCTCAACGGATGCGGGCGAAAGTTGGGAGCAGATACCCACGCAATCAGCGCCCGGTCTAATCAACGTCGAATCTCTTGCGATTGACCCGCGCAACACGAACACAATCTACGCTGGCACTTGGTATCTTCCTTATAAGACTACGGACGGCGGTCAGACATGGACGAACATCAAGAACGGAATCATTGACGACTCGGACATCTTCGCTATCAACCTTGACCCAAGAGATGCGAACCACATCATCGCCTCTGCTTGCAGCGGAATCTACGAGACGAAGAACGCTGGCTCGAACTGGCGCAAGGTTCAGGGCATCCCGTCGCAGTCGCGCCGCACGCGCGCGATCCTTCAGCATCCATCAATCCCCGGCCTTGTCTTCGCCGGAACGACAGAAGGATTCTGGCGCTCAACGAACGGCGGCGAATCCTGGATGCTTACGACTTCAAAAGAGCTTGAGATAAACTCCATAGCTGTTCACCCTAATAATCCTGAAACAGTTTACATAGGAACGAACAACTACGGCGTGATGGTCTCGCACGACGGCGGACGAAATTTCGCTCCGACCAATGGCGGCTACAGCGGTCGCTTCATCAACTCAATCTTGCAAGACCGGGAGAAACCCGGGCGCATCTACGCGACGACGATCAACATGACAACAGGCGGCGGCTTCTTCTTCGTCAGTGACGATAACGGCCACTCCTGGCGTACTTCTATGCGCAATCTGAAGGAGAACCGCGTCATTGGCTATTCGATTTTGCAGGACGAGCACGACGGCAACATCATCTACCTTGCAACGAACTACGGAGTCTATCGCTCACTGGATCGCGGCGCTTCGTGGTCGCCGATTGGCGCGCCGAAAACCGCCGAACCGAAGAGGCCAGCGCGCGGAAGAAGTGGAAGAAGCAGCGCACGTCGTAGCAGCAGAAGCGCTGCGCCAGCGCCGCGCACCTCTTCTCCCGCAGCAGCTAAAGGCCCGGAGGATGTAGTCAAGCGAGCGCAGGAAGCTTTGAACGCTGCGGGCTACAATGTCGGAACACCCGACGGTCACGCGGGCACGCGAACCGTCTCTGCCATCAGAGGATTTCAGGCAGATCGTGGCATTCCGATTTCAGGCACACTTGATGAACCGACTCTTGTTGCTCTCGGACTTGCTGGCGGAGTTCAAACGACAACTCCCGCCGGAAAGCTTCCCGTCATGGCCGTCGCCTTAAATGATGTGGTCAACGCGCTCGCGCCCACTTGGGACGAGCAGGGAAGATGGGGGATTCTTGCCGCAACGAACGCCGGACTCTATCGCACATTCGATCCGACAAAGGGGTGGGAGAAAATCTCATACGGCCCGGGCATTGACTCGCGCACGACCTGTATCTCCACGACCT
>QHXM01000237.1 GCA_003222945.1 Acidobacteriota bacterium | reverse complement strand
TTTAATTGTAGCCTCGCCCTCATAGACCGATAGCGGTCCTTCTTTGGAGAAAGCGAACTGCCTGCTCACCCCGGCGGGATAAACGGGATTGCCCGCTGTGACGCCTTCTCCCGGATCAACCGTTAGTTCCGTTGCTTTCAGGTAATGGAACGACGGCGGGTTGGCGTTGATGTGATAGCCGTTCGCAACCGTGAGTTTTACAGAAGCTTCGCCGGACTTGCCCGCTTTAATCTCAACGTTCGCGGCTTCAGCGCGCACGACATCTGCGGGCGGAGCTTTACCGGAAGTTTCAGACTTGCTCTCCGTTGAAGATGGACTGGCAGAAGTGTTGGTCGTCTGCTTCGACGCATTCTCGCTCTGAGAGCAGGCCGCGAAAGCCAGAAGGAGAAGGGAAGATAAGATCAGAACAAAATTGTTTCGCCGCATATCAATCCTTTTGAAAATTCGGAGTTCAGATTTCACGCCTCGCTTTCAACGCCAGCCGCCTTCATCCTTCATCTTTGCCGTTCTCCTCCTTGCTCTTCGAGTCCGGTCTCTTGATGCCGAACTTTTCAAGACGATATTGAAGCGTGCGAAATGTCAGGCCGAGAAGCTTCGCTGCCTTCGTTATGTTGTAATCGGTCTGCTCCATCGCCTGAATAATCAGGCCGCGCTCTACATCCTCGAACGAGATGCCTTCGGGCGGCAATTTGAACGCGCCTTCGGATTGCGGACGAGTCTCCTGTCGAACTTCCAGCGGAAGATCGTCAACCGTTATCAGGTCGCCTTCGCAAAGCAGAATAGCGCGCTCGATTGCCGATTCAAGTTGCCGAACGTTACCGGGCCAACTGTAGCTCAGCAGCATTCGTCTTGTCTCAGGCGTCAGCCCGCGCACAAGGCGCGAAGTGTTGCGCGTATGCTTCTTCAAGAAATAATCTATCAGGACCGGAATATCATCACGCCTTTCACGAAGGGGCGGCACGTCAACCGAGAGAACGTTGATGCGATAGTAAAGGTCATCGCGGAATCTTCCGTCCGCTACCATCGCACGCAGGTCGCGGTTCGTCGCTGCAACAACCCGAACATCAATCTTGATCGGACGTGTGCCGCCGACGCGACGAATCTCGCGTTCCTGAAGTGCGCGCAGCAACTTAGCCTGCATTCCGATGTCTAACTCTGCAATCTCATCTAGAAAGAGCGTGCCGCGATCTGCGACCTCGAAGAGACCTTTCTTTTCGGCGTGCGCTCCTGTGAAAGAGCCTTTCTCATGACCGAAGAGTTCGCTTTCCAGAAGGTTCTCGTTTATGGCGGCGCAGTTGACGGCCTGAAACATTTCGGTTACGCGAGGGGATTGATTATGAATCGCGCGCGCGATGAGTTCTTTACCAGTGCCGGATTCGCCGCGAATCAAAACAGTCGAACTTGAGCGCGCGACTTTCAATATCATCTTCTTGACGGCTTCCATCTCAGGCGATGCGGAGACGATTTCAGCATCGAGCGCGTCAAGGCGTTTTAGCGCGCGGCGAATGGTTTGAAGAAGTGTGTCGCGGTCGTAAGGCTTTTGAAGATAGTCGAACGCGCCGCGCCTCAATGCATCTTTCGCAGAATCAATCGAGCCGTGCGCCGTAAGCAGTATGACAATGATTGATGAATCCTGCGCTAGAAGATGTTGCAGTAGCTCGATTCCATCCATGCCCATCATCTTCAGATCGGTCAGAGCAAGATCGAAGCGACGATCCTTCGCAAACTTTAGCGCGGCTTCGCCTGACGAGGCGGTCGTCACATCATAGCCCTCGCCAGAGAGAATCATCTCCAGAATCTCGCGCTGCGACTTTTCATCATCAACAACTAATATGCTTTTACGTGGCATAATCGGATGCAGGAATTCAGAATTCAGGATTCAGAATTCAGAATAAAAGAAAGAAAAGATTTGCGGCCCTTTCCATTCTGGCATCTGAACTCCGACTTCTGCTTTTCATGTTGACTCCTGCTCTTCATCCTTTCCTTTTGTTGGCAAAGTTATCGTAAACGTCGTCCCGCTGCCTCGCTTTGATCTCACAGAGATTGTGCCGCCGTGATCGTCTATGGTCTTCTTGACGATTGCGAGGCCGAGTCCTGTTCCCGTCTCTTTCGTAGAGAAGTATGGCTCGAAGACCTTAGAGATGTCTTCGGGCGCAATGCCGCGCCCTGTATCCATTACTTCGACGCGTGCGTTGTGGCCGGAGTTTTCCGAAGAGATTTTAACTGTCAGACTCCCGCCCTCGCCATCAATCGCCTGCATCCCGTTAATGATTAGGTTCGTAAAGACAGAGCGCAGGGCTTCTGCGTCGCCCATCACAGGCGGCACATCGCCCGACTGCTCCACGCCAGTCTTGATATGGCTCTCCTGCGCATTCACTTCAACCATTCGCATGGCATCTTCAGCCGTCGAGCGCAGGTTGAGCGGCTGCAACTCAAGCGTTGAAGGCCGCGTGTAGTTAAGAAACTCCGAGATGCGCGTATTGATACGCGCGACTTCCGCTTTTAGTTGCTGCGCCAGACGCTCAAAGGTTTCGCGCTTCTTCTCGTCCGCTGGCGGGAATGCCGTTCGTAAATGATCTAATGTGAGATTGATGTAGTTCAATGGATTTCGGATTTCGTGAGCGATGGCGGAAGCCAATCGGCCAACTACGGCAGACTGCTCAGCCTGGTGAAGCTTTGCTTCAAGCTCGCGCGTGTGGCCCAAACGCACTATCATCTCGTTGAAGCGCGAGGCGAGTTGTCCCATCTCGTCGGAGCGGTCCGCCGCAGGAACTCGGAAATCGAAATCGCCCGCTGCGACGCGGCGCGCTGCGTTCGATAAATCTTTAATGGGGCGCGTGAACTGCCAGACCAGAATCCCTGCAACGAGCGTTGCCGCTAGAAGCACTGCGAGCGTGTAAATGAGCGGGCGCGCGGCCTGTAGATTCCAGAAGCCTGTTGGTCTATCGGACCTGAGAGTTACGATAACGTACCAGCGTCCCTTGTCCGTCTCTACAGCGAACCCTTGAGATTCCCCTCTGGGCGATTCCTCATCTATTGCCGAAGCCTTGGGAAAATAACGGCTATCCTCGCCTATATCGTTCATTAACGGCGGGAGCCTCATGTCCTTTAAGTAATAGTAACTATAGGACCCGTCCGGGTTCACTTTTGGGAAGTATTTGGGATCGAGGTTATCAATTACTCGCCATTGATTATCAACGATGATGATGTTAGTAACTCGCCCTGTCTGAGTGTTAAGCTGGGGATTATTGGAACGAGCCAGCATGTCAACCAGACGATCCGTTGATGAAACACTCTCTGATCCAAGAGCTACTGCCGACATCAATGCTTGATTCTGCTGCTCCCTCAATTGCCTGTTAACCCTGGCCGCCCGCAGGTTCAAGTAATACTGGACGCCGAGTGTCGCAACGAGCAACGCCGCGAGCACGAGCATCAGCCGAACTCGAAAGCTGGATATTAACCTGCGCAGACTCATACGACTCCTTCACTACGGGGAGAGCCGAACGGTGACAACTTAAGTAATTGCTACTCGACGATTCTTTCTATCTCAGACATCACAACCCATTATAGACCACATAAGCCGACTCTATTTTCTGTTGCCCTCAAGCTTTTCAGATGTTATAGTTCGCACGGTCTCAACGCAAACTCCCCAGAGGCCGCTCCCTTAGGGAACTCTCCCTTTTCCTCATGGAAGAACAGTACGAAGGTCGTAAGAAAAACGAAAAGACGTTTCAATGAGCGTTTTGAAGAGACCCGGCACTTCAAGATTTGACTTTTACGTGACGCTAAGAAAGCGCGCCATCGTTCATGCGCGCCGAGCTTGGAAGAGAGATGAGTTCAGAAGCTTTTTGTGTTAGGCCGCTCGTTCGTAATCAAAAAAAGCGTTCGACCCTAACTCGCAAGGTTTAACCCCTGATGTTTTTTAACTGCGAGGACAAGTAGAATGACCCAAACAAGACGTTCCCTTTCCACCACGGCGCGAATCGCGCTCAACTTCCTCCTCTTCGCACTACTGATTTCAACCGGCACAGCATGGGCTAAAGGCAAGAACGCGGCAAAGGATAAACGTGCCGCTGCCAAAGCTCAGTCTGCTCGCAGCACAAAGAATGAAAGAGACGCCAGAGGGCGTAACAATAAGAATGCGCGCGACCGCTCTGCAAAGGAAGCGCGCGTTGATAAGCGGCGCGACAAGAACTCTGCCAGAGAGCTTCGCGCGTCGAAGAAAGAGAGGGAGGCTGACAATCGCGCCGCGAATCGTTCCCAATCGAAGCGTGAGCGACTTGCTGAAGCTCGGCGTCTGGCCGAGCAGCGCAGGCGCGAGATTGCAGAGGCTCGTCGTCGTGCGGAGCTTGCTCGCCTTGCGGCAATCGCAAGACAGCGAGCAATTGAACAGGGCCTGCGCAACGAGGCTATGTCGAACATAGCCAAAGACGACACGACGGGCGAAGACCTGGAAGTTCGCCGCGCGGCTGTCGCAGCACTCGGCAATCACGCGGGCACGGTCGTCGTCATGGACCCGAAGACCGGGCGCGTCTATACGGTCGTTAATCAGGAGTGGGCGATTCGTCGCGGCTTCAAGCCTTGCTCAACCATTAAGTTGATGACGGGTCTTGCGGGCTTGACGGAGAAGGTTATTAACCCTGTCCAGACCGAGGCGATTTCGGACCGCCGCTATTCGCTTGACCTGACGGATGCGCTCGCCTACTCGAACAACGGCTACTTCCAGAACGTAGGCGGTCGCGTTGGCTTCGACCGTCTTATGACCTACGCGCGAGAGTTGGGTTTAGGCGAACGGACTGGCATCAACCACGCGAACGAAAATCCTGGCCGCGTGCCGCTCTTCAAGTCAGGCTACGCAGTGAACCACATGTGCTCGCACGGCGACGATTTCGAGGTGACGCCGATTCAACTTGCCAATCTGGTCTCGGCCATAGGCAACGGCGGCAACCTGCTCGTCCCGCATCTGCCGCGCACGCCGCAGGAAGACGCTCGATTCAAAACAATCGTCCGCCGCAAGTTGAACATTCCGAAGGAATCCCTTCAGCAGATGATTCCCGGAATGATAGGTTCTGTAAACTACGGCTCGGGCAAAAAGGCTTACGATCCGATGCAAACGATTGCGGGCAAGACCGGCACTTGCATTGACCGCGACCATCAGTGGATTGGTCTTTTCACCTCTTATGCTCCCGTACAGAATCCAAAGCTCGCAGTCGTAGTCATAGCCAAAGGCTCTGACGGGCGCGGTCATTTCCCGGCTTATGTCGCGGGGCAGATTTACAAATCGCTGCGTCATCGCTTCGGCCCGGAGCCTGGCGCGCAGCCTTACGCCAACATCGCAATCCCGCAGCGCCCGAAAGTTAATCCGAACGTTGCAGCCGCCGTCAGCGACGAGGACAGGGAAGACGAGGCTGGCGACACAGGCGACGCAGCCGCTTCAGGCGAGAGAGGCAACGGCGTAAAAAGCACTATTATGACAGTGCCGCAGACGCCTACGGACGTTCTAACGAGTCCGGCTTCGCCCGTCAACACGCAGACGCAGGGTTCGCAGAATGTTCAAAGGCCACGCCGCGTTCATGGCAACAGGCCGTAAAGGGAATTAAGAATTAAGAACGAAAAATTTAAGAATGGAAGGCTGAAGAGTGCGCTTCGTCTTCCATTCTTTTTGTATTTTGATTCTTAATTCTTAATCCTTAATTTTTAATTCCTCATCCCTTGACATCGAGCCGTTTATTGCAGGATTATTGCGCATCGAATTCAGGTCAACTGAACCGAGATGCCCTTTTAGTTCTCTCCTGTTGGAACAGGTGCGGTTGTAGCTTGGAGACGGCAACGAAAGCCGTGTAAATCGCATCTGAAAGAGCGCGACGCCGAATCGAAAAGCGCGCTCTCACCCCCTGTTAGATAGAAAGGATTTTACGGAAATTGCTTGGAGGATTGCGACCGATGAAAAAGTTAATTCAACTGCTGGTCTTCGCCGCGCTCTTAATGACATTTGCCTTACCGGCGCTCGCGCAGACTACACCTGCGAACAATAGCGGTTCGGCGTCGAGTGCACAGGATGACACCGAAGCCAAAGCCAAGTTATACGATCAATTCAGAACAAACATTAAAGATCATCCAGACGTTGCCTATCAGGCTGGAAAAGATTATCTAGCCAAGTACGAGGCGAAGGACGGCCCCGACGACCAGTATGTTAAATACATCAAGAAGTGGGTCACTTCTTACGAGAAGATTGCGCGCAGGCAGCAGCTTGTTGACCAACTCACTAACAAACAGTTGGACGCGGCTTTTGCTTCTGCGCCGACGGTTCTAGCTGACTACCCTGACGACCTTGGAATTCTTTTTGATCTGGCGCGCGCAGGCACTATCGCTTCGACAAGCGGTAACAGCGCGCATGACGCCGACACCATAAACTACACAAGGAAAACTATACAGTTGATCCAGAGCGGCAAATCTTTCGATCCGAGCAAGCCGCTCACCGAAAAAGAGAAGAACGAGATGCTCGGCAATCTAAACTTCGCGCTCGGCCTTCTTCTGAAGAAGAACTCTCCGACCGAGGCCATAACTTACTTCGTCAATGCGGCGCAGGTCGAAGGTCCTGCGAAGAGCAATCCTCTGACCTACTACAATCTGGCTGATATTTATGAGACGAACCAGTACGTCAATCTGGCGAAGCAGTTCAACGATACCTGCAAGACCGAAGAGCAGGCCAAGACTCAGGCATGTATTGATCTGAAGGCTAAAGCCGATCTCGTCGTGGACCACATCATAGATGCCCTTGCTCGCGCCATTGCTTACAGCAACACTGGCGCGGATAAGGCAAGTTTCGATAAAGCCAGAGCCGCCTGGACGGAGTCTATAACCAATTACTACAAGTATCGCAACAACGGTTCAACCACAGGTCTCAATGAGTTGATCGCCGGGATTACGTCCAAGCCGTTTCCGAAGCCGGGCGAGGCTATAGTGCCGCCAATGTTCCAGACGACTGCTCCTACAACACCGTCTTCCGGCGCAACGACAACGCCAGGCACGAGCACGACGGGCGCGTCCACGACGACAACAGCGCCGAAGACTACGACTACTCCGGCGACTAACACGAAGACGACCAATTCGACCTCAACACCGTCGAAGACAACGACGCAGCCGACGGGCAAGACTTCCACCAGCAAGTCAACGCCCAGACGCGCACACTGATAGTGGGCAAGAGCGCGCTCGCGGTCTCGCGCCCCAAGAGCGCCTTCTCCTTCAAGCAAAACGCCGGACGCTTTCGTCACTTCTAGTAGAACGAAAGCGTCCGGCGTTCGTGTTAGAATCAATTCCGCCAGTGAAGAGACAAAAGTCCAAAACATCAGACCTGGATGACCTGGAAGAGATTCTGGGCTACAGCTTCGATGACCGCTCGTTGCTTGAGCGCGCTCTGACGCATCGCTCCTGGGCGCACGAAGAGGTCGGAGCAGGGAACGAAATGGATGCTCGCCGTCTTCACAACGAGGCGCTTGAGTTCGTGGGCGATTCCGTGCTTGGCCTAATCATCGCGGATTATCTCTTTCAAGCTTACCCGGACGTAACCGAAGGCGAGTTGTCCCGCATGAAGCACAGGCTCGTGAGCGCTTCAACGCTTGGCTGCGCGTCGGAACGCTTGACCGTCGGGGAATACTTGCGCGTAGGTCGCGGCGAAGAGAAGAGCGGCGGGCGCGGAAAACTCGCTCTTCTTGCAGACGCTTTTGAAGCGCTGCTGGCCGCAATCTTTTTAGACGGAGGTCTGGCAGCCGCCACAGATTTCGTTCATCACGCGCTCGCAGACGAACTGGAAAAAGTTGACCCGGAGGCTGCCGCAGCCGCAGACTTCAAAACACTCTTGCAGGAGCACATTCAGGCAGACCATCACGCAGCGCCGCACTACACAGTCATAGAAACCACAGGACCACCGCACCGCAGAACATTTCACGTTGAACTCAGTTGGGACGGAGGCACTGTGCGCGCAGAGGGTCGCACGATCAAAGCCGCCGAGACCACAGCCGCACGCCTCGCACTTGAAAAGATAGGAAGCAGTCGGCAGGAGCAGGAAGCAGGAGCAGGAGACAGCGAGCAGGAGCAGGAGGCGGCAGATTAAGTGTGGATGAAGTGAGCGCTTTACAGATAGCCATTGATTCAATCCAAATACCTTCCTGCTCGACGCGCTCGTGGCCGACTGCCTCCTTTCTCTTCTTGACCGTTCGGGCGCGCCTTCTTTAGGATGAATTTATGAATGATGATTTGACGAACACAGGGGTAGGAGAGCAATCGGTTGAGACAGAGACTGAGACGCGCATTCGAGCGCGCAAGGTTAGTGTCGCAGAAGGCAACGGCTTTGAGAAGAAATCAACTGAGAGCGAGCGGCGGACGCTGGGGCCGCCGAAAACTATCTGGCGCGAGTATTTCGAGTCGGCAATCGTGACCGTCATCATGGCGCTCTTCGGAATGACCTTCATAGTGCAAGCCGTCAAAGTCCCTACAGGCTCAATGCAGAACACGATCACCATTGGCGATCACCTGCTTGTCAATAAGTTCATCTTCGCGCCCGGCAAGCCGCTCCCGTTCCTGCCGCAGCGCGAGATAAAGCGCGGCGACATAATAGTCTTCAAATATCCGGGCAATCCAAACGACAGGGAAGGCGACCTGAGGCCCGATAATCTTCCTTACAAAACCAACTACGTTAAGCGCGTCATAGGTCTTCCGGGAGATCATGTAGAGGTTCGCGGTGATCGCGTCTTCGTCAACGGACAGGAGTTGCCGGAGCATCGCATCGCTGCGCTGGATCACGAAGACGACCCTCGCACGACTGAGCTTGAGAACAATAAAGCACTCGAAACTAAAGATGATACACCGCATAAAGAAGGCGAGACGTATTCGGTCTATTACAGCCAGCGACCTTTAGATAGCGGCTTTAACAAGACAGTTCCAGAAGGCTACTACTTCGTCATGGGCGATAATAGAAACAACAGCGCGGACAGCCGCGTCTGGGGCTTCGTCCCACGCGATCTGGTCGTAGGCCGCGCCATGTTCGTTTACTGGTCTTACGACGAGAGCAAGCCGTCGAGCGGAAACCCTCTTTTTGACTTCTTCAGTAACACGCGGTGGAATAGAACGGGTACGATGATTAAGTAAGTCGTGTTCGCACATTGCTCTCATTCATACACACGGCTTCGAGCCGGGTGATTGACAAGGCCGTAGCGTTCTCATTTAACCGTTTCAACGGTTTATCAATCGCGCTCGGCTTGTTTGCCTAATAAACCGTTGAAACGGTTGAGAGAATTAAAGGACTTGCATTTACACCCGGCTGAAGCCATGTGAGAATGTGAGCCTGATTGTTACTGCACGCCGTTAACATTCCTTATTTGCTTTATCAAAGATTTCTGATGGAACATTCGAGTTTCTGGCAAGTCGTACAAATGGTGGCTGGCGTGGGCGGCGCGTTCCACTGGCTCGCGCTGGGTTTCATTGCGCTTGCGCTCATTCTTTCAGCACTCGTTCCGGCAGAGCGCAGGCGCATACGTGTCGCAACGCTTCTTCTTCTATTCTCAATCTTCGGAGTCTTCTTTGCAGCCGCCCTCGTCTATTACGGCTCTGATCCTGCCACGAGCACCGCCTTTCGCTGGGTTCGCTGGGCCGCGCTCTTCATCCTATGCGTTGCGATAATCAACATTGCTAGCGTTGTCATCTTCGACGTTCTGCTCGGCGCTGTGAAGTTGAAGCCGCCGCGCATATTGCGCGATCTGCTGATAGCCTTCTCTTACATCATCGTCGCAATCACCCTACTCTCGCGCAGCGGAGTTGATCTGACAGGAATCGTTGCGACATCCGCCGTCATCACGGCCGTCGTTGGCTTCTCGCTTCAGGACACTCTGGGAAACGTCATGGGCGGCATGGCCTTGCAGATGGAGCGCACTATAAGCGTTGGCGATTGGGTAAGAGTTGACCAGCAAGAGGGGCGCGTCGTAGAGATTCGCTGGCGTCAGACTTCTATTGAGACGCGCAACTGGGACACTGTGGTCATACCGAACAGTGTGTTGATGAAAGGCCAGGTGCTGCTGCTTGCACGACGCACAGGTGCGCCCCGACAACATCGTCAATGGGTCTATTTCAACGTTGACTTTCGGTTCGCGCCGACAGATGTGATCGAAGCGGTCGTGACAGCTTTGTGTGCCGAACCCATTGAGAATGTCGCAAGCGAACCTCCACCGCAGTGCATCGTCACGGACTTCAAAGAGAGCTACATCAGCTACGCCGTTCGCTACTGGCTAACGGACCTCGCGCTCACAGACCCAACGGATTCCGTCGTGCGCCAGCGCATCTATTTCGCTCTACGACGCGCGGGCATTCAACTTTCGATTCCGGCGCAGACGCTCTTCATCACCGAAGACGATGAGCACAGGCGGCAGCGTAAGCGTGCAGAAGAGATTGAGCAGCGGGTTAAGACGCTTCAGCGGGTTGAGCTTTTCCACACGCTGACGGATGACGAGCGCCGCTCGCTGGCCGAGCGCATGACTGTCGCTCCGTTCGTTCGCGGCGAAGCTATGACCAGACAGGGCGCTGTGGCTCATTGGCTTTACATCATAACGGAGGGCGACGCAGAGGTCCGCATCTCAGCCGACGGCAATTTGAGCAAGCACGTTGCGACGCTTCACACCGGCGATTTTTTTGGCGAGATGAGTTTGATGACGGGCGAGCCGCGCGCCGCGACCGTCATTGCGCAGACGGACGTTGAATGCTATCGCCTGGACAAGAAGAGTTTTCAGGACATACTGCAACGCCGCCCCGAAATCGCCGAAGACATCTCGCACATACTCGCGCGCCGCCGCGTAGAGCTTGAGGCCGTGCGCGACGGACTGAACGAAGAGGCCAAGCGCAATCGCATGTCCCACACACAGGGCGACCTGCTTCGCCGTATACGAGATTTCTTTACGTTGAACTGAAGCGAGAAGAGTTTTAGTAGATAGTTAGATTGCCCATGATGATAAATATGAACATTCAACTCTCAAAGATTTTCCTCATAATTGCGCTTGCTGCTATCGCATTAAGTTGCAATGCCAAATCTTCAGGTCAAGCCCAAAACAATTCCTCGAATAATTCACAAGGACAAGTTGATTACACTGTCGAAGGAACTATTTATAAAAGGGCGGCGGGATGGAATTTACCTAATCTTTCTAAATTTGATGTGGAAGAATCTCGTCATGAAGTGAAGATTCGCACGGACAGGTCAGCAAAGGTATTTGAAACACACTATCTTCATAAATATCCCGGTCAAGTTATGAATTTCCCGCCTGATGACAGACCAGACGCTTTCAGAATTAGGGTTAGTGAAGTGTGGGAATATGATGTCAATGGACACAAGTTCTCTTATAAAGTGTTGGAAACGCCTTACGCTGAGCCAGGGCATGAAGTCGGAACAGTAGGATACTTAATTTATTATGATGAGGATGGGGATGGTAGATTTGAGACAGTAGATGGCGGCGATTGGAATAAACCGCTCCACGTACCTGAATGGATATCGAAGTAGCATGAGTTGTAATTCAAAGGCGCACTCTAAAGCAGCCAGACGGGAAGTTCATCATGCTTTCGATCCTGTTTCTCCGCACGTTCTTCAATAGGTTCGCGCAACTCTTGCTTCTCGTTCTCCCGTTCAGTCTCCTGCTTATCCTTCTTGGAAAGCGGTCTGATGAGAACTTCGTCAACATGTTCGTCCAGCCTTCCTATTACAGACATTCTATTCGCTCCTTTAAAAAATCGCGCCCGCGCTCTTTCACTGAGACCGCGTTTGCGGCTATATTTATTCCGCACCTAACGCGCCGCAGACCACTTCGGCTGGAACTTCGTCCGAGCCTTCGCAAGCAGGCGATGAAGTTAATGATGGCGATGTCGTGCGCGTTGAGACGCAGCTTGTTTCTGTCCCGGCTGTTGTGACGGACCGCACGGGGCACCCGCTCGCCAATCTGCGCGCGGAGAACTTTGTGCTGTACGAAGATGGACACCCGCAGAAGATAAGTAACTTTTCGACGACCGAAGCGCCTTTCGAGGTTGTGCTTCTGCTGGACACTTCAGGCTCAACGCGCGACGAACTCGGACTGATTCGCCGCGCAGCACGCGCCTTTATAGACGCACTTCGCCCCGGCGACCGCGTTGCAATCGTCGCATTCAACAGCACTTCGGAAGACGCAAACGGCCTTGCGACCGTTGATGTTCTCTCAAGACTGACGAACGACCGCGATGCCCTGCAAGCGGCTCTTGAAAAGATGGGCGCAAGCAACGGGACGCCCTACTACGATGCGTTGATGAAAATCTCTGAGGACGTTTTTCGTGATCCGCCGCGCGATGATGTTCGTGGGCGTCGCGCAATCGTGGCTTTAACCGACGGCGTTGATTCCACGAGCGGCTCGGATTTCTCAGACGTTCGTGCGCAACTTGGGCGTGCAGGCGTGGCTTGCTATTTCGTTCAAGTCAACACGGAAGATTTTGTTGAAGACCGGCTTATGCAGGACTGCCAGCAGTACGGCACACTTCGTCTCTCAAAAACGCAAGGTTCGGGCGGAAAAACTTTTCCAACCGCCAACTTGCGTGATGCACGCGCGGCCTTCGCTCAAGTCGCAAACGAGATAGGCACGCAGTACAGTCTAGGCTACTACCCGACCAATAAAGTGCACGACGGACGCTTTCGCGCGATCAAAGTTGAAGTCAAAGGCGTCAATAACGGCGGCGCGCAGGTCCGTGCGCGAGAAGGCTACTACGCGCCGAAAAGTTAATGAAGAGAGGGAACGATAAACTCAGGGAGAGGCTTACAGATTGATGAGTCAGGAAAATGCTTTTGACCGGATGATTCTGATTGTGCTTGATAGCGCGGGCATAGGTGAGATGCCGGATGCTGCTGATTGGGGCGATGCTGGCTCCGACACGCTCGGCCACATACTAGCCTCGCGCGAAGTTCGGCTTCCGAATTTGCAAAGCTATGGCTTGGGAAATATTCGTCCGCTGAAGCATCTTCCGCCAGTTGATAATCCTCGTGGATGCTTCGGACGTTGCGCTCTTCGCTCGAACGGCAAAGACACGACGACAGGCCATTGGGAGATGGCTGGAATTATTTTAGAGCGTGCATTCCCGACTTACCCGAACGGTTTTCCGCCGGAGATTATTGACAGGTTCATCAAAGAGGCGAAAGTTCCGGGCATACTCGGCAACGTTCCTGCTTCGGGCACAGAGATAATAAAGGAGCTTGGCGAGGAGCACGTTCGCACGGGCAAGCCGATTGTCTATACCTCCGCCGACTCGGTCTTTCAAATCGCAGCGCATGAAGAGGTCATCCCCGTCCCGCGCCTCTACGAAATCTGCGAGACGGCGCGAAACATCCTTCGCGGCGATGATGAAGTGGGACGCGTAATTGCTCGCCCCTTCATAGGCTCGCCCGGAGCATTTCGCCGCACGGAGAATCGCCACGATTACGCAGTGCCTCCGCCGCGAGAGAATCTTCTGGCAGCTTTGAATGAAGCCGGACTAGATGTCGTATGCATCGGCAAGGTCGCTTCGATTTATGATGCGGTGGGCGTGACTCTGGATTTAACTGCGAAGAACAACGACCAATCTATTGACCAGACCGTCAATGCTCTGAAGCAGGCGCGGCGCGGTCTAATCTTCTCGAACCTCGTTGACTTCGACATGCTCTACGGTCATCGCCGCGACACAGAAGGCTACGCACGCGCGCTTGAGCATTTCGATTCGCGTCTTCCTGAAATTGAAGATGCGATGGGCGAGCGGGACGTTTTTATAATCACTGCCGATCACGGCAATGATCCGACATTTCGCGGAACGGACCACACGCGCGAATATGCGCCGCTCATAGTCTTCGGCAAGAGCGCACGCAAGGGCGTTGATTTAGGTATTCGATCTTCGCTCTCGGACATAGGCCAAACGATTGCTGACAACTTCGGATTGAAATTGACTGCGGGCAATAGCTTTCTTAAAGCAGTGGCGAGTGAAGAGTGACTGGTGACAAGCCGAAAGCTTTTATCTCGTCACTCGCCACCTGTTACTGCATTTCAGGGTCTTTTAGTACAGCTATGAAAGGCAGATTGCGATAACGCTCGGCGAAGTCTAGTCCGTAGCCTACGACGAAAGCGTCCGGAATGGAAAAGCCCAGATAGTTTATCTCAACCTCGCGGAACTTCGCCGGACGTGCGCGTTGAAGAGCCATAGCTTGAGATTGCCATGAACTCTATGCCCAGCTTTATGTCTATGGCACGCAGCAGATCGCTTATGAAAATACAAGCGCCTTTCAGAACTCCTATGAGCAAAGGATTCTTGCCTTCGTAGTCTTGGGCGATCTCCTCGCCTAGCTCTTTGATGCGCTCTCTGATCTGCTCTTCGGAGATAAGCTGTTCAAGGTTTTGGTTGTTGAATTCCGAGTGAGCCTTTGCAGTTGAAGTGGACAAGATGGCCTCCAGTAGAGAAAATTGGTTTATTGGATAAAGCGACGCGAGCGTTTGCGTGTGCGCTCGCGGTTGCGACATACTATTCAAGCTCCTCCCAGAGGTCAATGCTGAAAAGCGGTCCATCCGTCAGTAGTCAGTTGCCCGTCGTTCATTTTTTACAACGGACAACGGACAACTGACCACTGACCGCCGTTATCGAAAGGAATGATAGTGAAATATAGAATTAGATTCACTTGCTCGGTTGCCGCGATTCTTCTCTGCCTGATTGCTACACTCGCGCAGGCGCAGCAGGGAAGCGCAACAACCACCGCGCGTCCGACGCCCACGCCTGCAAGTGGCAACGCGAATAGTTCTACGCCTCAAACGAAGCCGCTCGACATTCATGTCAAAGCATCGGAGCGCGCAATTGACGAGAGCATTAAGGACGATCCGGCGGTCGAAGCTGTCATAGCTCCTTACGCCGCGAAGGTTCGCGCCCTTGATGAGACAATAGGAAAGCTTTCGGGCGAATTGAAGAAGGGCGGCATGGGCGCAGGCTCGCTCGGCAACTTCGTAGCAGACGCGCTGCGCAATCGCGCGCAAGCGAAACTCGGCAAGCCGGTGCTTCTAGCCGTAACAAACGGCGGCGGCTTGCGTAAGAATCAGATAACAGAAGGCGATTTGAAGGCCAGCGATATTTACGAGCTACTGCCTTTCGAGAACGCACTGGTCTCGCTGGACCTAACGGGCGAACAGTTGCTGCGCTTTCTGAAAATCGCAGTCTCACACCGCGACGCTCAATCCGGCGCGCGCATCACTTATCGAACGAATGACAAGAAAGAGAACGAGCTTGTCAGCGTAAAATTTGGCGATAGAGATAATGAGAAAGAGATTGACCCCAATGCAACCTACACAATCGTGACGATTGATTATCTGGTTGAGCGCGGCGGCGATTACAGTATGTTGAAAGAGGCGAAGAACATTCACCCTCTGGGATTAACCATGCGCGACGCCGTGATGGATTATGTTAAAGCAGAGACCGCAGCAGGGCGCACGATTAAGCCCACGCTCGACGGTCGTTTCCGTTTCGACAAGAGCGAGTCAAAGACTGAGGAGCCGCAATAATGACAACACGACGCAAATTCCTTAGCGCATCAATCGCGGGCGGCGCAAGTCTAGCTCTAGCGCCGCAAATTCTCTCATCTTCATTCTTGACAGATTCATTCTCAGCCTTCGCCGCTCCGCTGCTCGAACCGGGCAAAGACGAGACGCTTGTTACGATTCTTCATACGAACGACGTTCATTCGCAGATTGACCCGCTGCCTGCGAACGACAGGAACGCGGGCAAAGGCGGAGTCGCGCGCCGCGCAACTCTCGTCAAACGCATTCGCGCGGAGAACCCGAACACACTATTGATTGATGCAGGCGATGCTTTTCAGGGCACGCCCTACTTCAATTTTTACAAGGGCGAAGTTGAATACAAATCCATGTCCGCGATTGGCTACGACGTAGGCACGCTCGGCAATCACGATTTCGATAACGGCGTTGATGGACTTGCCGCCGCAATGAAGTTCGCTAACTTTGATTTCGTCTCGACCAACTACGACGTGCGCGGCACTGCGATTGAGAGTCGCGTCAAGCCTTACGTCGTGCGCGAGCTTGCTGGCGTGCGGATCGGCGTTTTCGGTCTTGGCATAAGTCCTACTGGATTGATTACGCCTGAGAATTTCAAAGGCATAACCTATCACGACCCTGTGAAGGTCTCGCGCGGCGCAGTCCGCGTCCTTAGAGAGAATGAACGCTGCGCTATGGTCATCTGCGCTTCACACCTGGGCTACTATCCGAATCCAAAAGGCAACGAGATTGGCGACACGCAGGTTGCTGCGCAGGTTGACGGCATAGATTTTATCGCCAGCGGCCACACGCACACCTTCATGCAGCAGCCCGTGGTCACAAAGACGCCTTCGGGCGGCGAGACTATAATCTTCCAGGTCGGCAAGAGCGGCATCTATCTTGGCCGGGTGGATTTCACAGTGAAGCAGAACAAAGTGACGGCCTACGCTGGAAGACTTTTAGATTTACGAAATGCTTGAAAGCTGTCAGTTGTCAGTAGTCAGTTGTCCGTTGATAAAAATAAACAACTGATCACTGACAACTGACTACTAACAAATCTTTTATGACTGACGATACAACACGAGACCGCGTGCGAGCGCTTGTGCGCGACGTGCTTGCCAACGCGTTGCCTGACGAAGAGGAAGCGGCGGGCAGTTCATCTTCTGCGGCAACAACGGGCGCAGCATCCGCGCAATCTTATTCGGTTCCGACCCGCTTCATTAACACTGCGCCCGAAGAAGCACAAGATTCTCAAAAAGAGTTTACGCGCGACGAGTCGTCTAAGATGGTGATTACGGAGGCGGACGTGCGTGGCCTTGAGGAAGGCTCACGTTTGCGCATAGCCGAAGGCGCGCACCTGACGCCGCTGGCCGCAGACATCGTGCGCGAGCGTCGCATAGAGTTGGTTCGCCGCGTCCCGCGCCGTGGCTCGCGCGAAACGAAGATGGTCGCCGTCGGCGCTGACCACGGCGGCTTCAAGATGAAGGAAGGACTCAAAAATTTCCTGACAGAGCTAGGCCATCGCGTGCGAGACTACGGGACAAATTCTGAAGACGCGGTTGATTATCCAGACTTCGCTCACGCGGTCGCACGCGCCGTTGCGGACCATCATGCTGACGTGGGCATCATCATAGACGGCGCTGGCGTAGGTTCTGCCATGACCGCCAACAAAGTCCCGGGCGTTCGCGCAGCGGCCTGTTACTCAGTTGCCGTCGCCAAAAATTCGCGCGAGCATAACGACGCGAACGTCCTCACGCTCGGAAGCAAAACCATCACGAGCGCAGAGATGCGCGAGATCGTCCATGCCTGGCTTTCCATAGAGATAAGCGAAGAGCGCCACAAGAAGCGCGTCGCTAAGATAAAAGCGATTGAGCGGCAATACTGTTCCTGACGATCTCAAGCTATAAGTCTGGTTGCATCGAATGCCGAATCGCAGGCTTCTGACCGAACCATTCCGGCACAGGCGCGCATTTCCTTATCCATCCTTGCGCAACAAAGTGTACAATCCAGCCAGACCAACTTGGCAATTCTTTTGACCCACGCTCTCAGGAGGATGCAATGTCTGACCTTAATATAACCGGTTCAACCTCGCCGCTAGTTATCATCAACTACAGCCATAATGATGAAAGTTGGGGAGGCCGCCTTTATAAGCTTTTGAACCAATCGGTGGAAGCGCAAAACATCTCCATCTGGAATGATAGACTCTTTGTCATTCAACAATGGCACTCTGAAATTAGATCAGGCATTCAACAATGGCATTCTGTAATTCAAGCTAACCTTTCACAGGCGAAGTTAGCCGTGTTACTCGTCTCCGCTGACTATCTGGCGTCGGAATGGGTTACTAACGAAGAAGTTCATAAATTGCTGGAAGCCGCGCAGCAACGCGGCTTGCGTATCTTCCCTATCTTGCTCAGACCTTGCAAGTGGGAGGCAATAAGTTGGCTTAAGCGGATTCAGCCATTCCCTAAAGATGGAAAGCCAATTATGGGGCGTGAAGGGGGCGAGCAGGACAGACTCTTAAAGGAAGCGGCTGATCAAGTAGTTAAACTTGCTATCGGCACGCCCTCGCATCCACCCTCACAGTCTAGAAGCAAAACCGCTAATGCTTACAAGCCGCCTTCGACGCCACCATCACCTGCCGCGTCAACCGATAAGCTAGGCTCATCGAGTAGTCTAACGAGAAGCGTGGGCAGCAAAGACGAACTGCTGCCCATTGAAGAACTTAACGGTCAGTTCGATTTTTCCCGCAATGTAAAGGAACTTACCCTAAGAGCGCGCTCGCTGGCGAGCTTCATGGTGCTTGAACCACCTCAGGTCACCATCTCATGTCTGTTATTGACGATGGCAGAAATGGGACGCGCCCAACTAGAACCTTTCACGACGGCGCAGTTCTTCTGGCGGGAGTTGGAGGAATTGGGAAAGGATAAGTATCTGAGTCTGTTAGGAATTGCTTTTCCGAAAGCAAGCTATTCCTCGACAGACGGAGTGATTGATTACACAGCCTCAAAAAATCCTGCTTTACTAATTCGCTCCGACTTACTGGGAGTGTTGGGACGCGCGGAGAGCATAAGCAAGCAAACGACTCATTCCGAGGTAGGATCAATACACACTCGCCACCTGTTCGCAGCGTTGCTTGATTATAAACCTGACGGTGGTAGCACGGGCGCGGCAGAAAGCCTGTCGGGTTTTGGCATGGATGTGCAGAAGCTGCGCGAAAGGTTCTTTCAATATATCTCTGATACGCTCTTGCCTACTGATGACATAAATGCATGGCGCACTATCCTTCTACCGGAAGAAACGAGCGAAACGACAGAAGAGGTCGCTCATGAAACTCCGGCTGAAACTCCTTCTGACGACGAAAATTTCCGCGCGCCGCTGGCGGGGTTTTTAACAGACTACTGGTTAGGCGAAGACCTGTTGGGCATCACGTCCGATGTCAATGCGCTCGCATCGCTCGTCGCGGCGTGGACCGTTGAGCCGCCGCTCTCCATAGGTCTTTTCGGAGACTGGGGATCGGGCAAGACACATTTCATGCGACAGATGAAGGTGCGCGTGGAAAAGCTCTCGCGCAGAGCGCGCGCAGCGGGCGAGCCGCAGAATAAGATCGGCTACTACAAAAATATTGTGCAGATCGAGTTCAACGCATGGCACTACATCGAAGGCAATCTATGGGCGAGTCTGGTCGAACATATCTTCCAAAATCTGAGAATGTCTAAAGAGGATGACGAGGAGATTCTAAAGAAACGTCAGGAGGAGTTGCTCAACAAACTTTTAGGTGAAGAAAATGCAAAGCAGGAAGCTGACAAAGCAGTAGAATTAGCCGAAGAGAAAGTTAAGACCAAACAAGAAGAGATAGAAGAGATTGAAAGACAGCAAAAAGAGAAGATAGAGAATTTATCCAAACTGTCTAAAGAAGACATCCTCGCCGGTATCGATCTGAGGGTTGACCTTGATTCACAGACTCGGCATGACATTGACGAAGTGCTGAAAGCGGCGGGCGTAGGTCAAGTGGGCCATGCGGCGAGGGACATACAGGCGGCGTTGGCAGAGGCGCAGTCTGTTCTGGTGCGTGGCAGCAAGATATTGACTCCGATTCTTAAGGCGGCGGACCGTAAAAAGCGATTCGTTAGCCTTTTAATAATCCTGATTGGCGCACCCGTTTTGGGTCTAATCATTGCTCTACTGACAAGATGGCTTGCGCCGCAGATCAGTAATCTGTCGGCAGTCGTTGGCGGCGTGGCGACTCTCCTGACCACCGGGGCGCATTGGATTCGGCAGCAGGTTGCGTGGATGTCCGAATGGTCTCAGAGAGTTGAAAAGATGAAGCAGAAGGTGGATAAGCAGGTCGATGAGCAAAAAGCTCAGGTCCGCGCCGAACATGCCGAGCAGATTGCTTCTCATCAGCAGGAACTCAAGGTGCTACAGACAAAGCTGGATGCTTCGCTGCGCGAGCTTGCGGCGGCGCAACGCCGGGTCGAGGAGATCAAAGCCGAGATCAAACAAAGCTCTGCCGTCCAACGGCTTGGTAAATTCATTCAGGACCGCGCAGCGAGCGATGATTATCGAAAGCATCTGGGCGTGCTCGCGCTTATACGGCGCGACTTTGAAAAGCTCGCGGACCTCTTTAGCCAGCAGCGCGAGGAAGAGCGCAAAGGAAACGGGGCGAGCGATGACGAGACGATCAACCGTATAATCCTTTACATAGACGATCTGGATCGCTGCCCGCCGGAACGTGTAGTTCAGGTCTTGCAGGCCATTCACCTGCTGCTGGCGTTCCCGCTCTTCGTCGTCGTCGTAGGCGTTGATGCGCGCTGGGTCACGCGTTCGTTGCAAGAGAGCTACGAATGGCTGCGCGGTGAAGAAGAGGATGAGATAAAAGATGACGAGGCGGAGGATGAGCAACAAGTAAAGAGCAAACCTCAATCGGCCACACCGCACGATTATCTCGAAAAGATTTTTCAGATTCCGTTCTGGCTAAAACCTATGGAAGATGATGCGTGTAAGAATCTTCTGGAAGGTCTGACGAAAGAGAGTCGGGATGATTCGAGCGAGAAACAGGTAGAGGGGAGCGTAAAACCTTCGGTCGTGCAGACACGGGCTGAAGCGAAGAAGATAGATACGGTGAAAGTGGATCAAAAGATATTTGAAGCGGAACAGAATCAAGAGCCGCCGACCGAAGTAGCCTCTATGGAAACGAGCGTGCTTTCCTATTCTTCGCAACAAGCAAGCG
Source organism: Acidobacteriota bacterium (assembly GCA_003222945.1). Lineage (GTDB taxonomy): Bacteria > Acidobacteriota > Blastocatellia > Pyrinomonadales > Pyrinomonadaceae > QHXM01. The sequence goes on along the minus strand of QHXM01000237.1, from coordinate 948 downwards.
CTGTGGCGGGAGGTTTCAGGCAGAGAGAACCGTTAATAGAGATTCCGGGTGATGCCGCTAAGACTGGTGTGGGCATTGTCTCAGATGCCATATCCGAAGCTACTGGCGGCAACGGGAAACCCGACAGCTCTCGGAATGGCGAAGGTGCATCGGGCAATGACGACGAGGAGATAGACCTTGAGCCGCAGAGCTTAAAGCTTAGTGATAAAGAGATTAAGTATATGAAAGAGTTGACGCCGCTAATCGGTCGCAGCCCTCGCTCCGTCAAGAGATTTCTCAATTGCTACAGGCTAATCAAAGTCGGTATGCGTCCAGCGCAACTGAAAACCTTTCTTGGAAAGGATGGACGCGTCGGCGAGTACGAAGCTGTGATGATATTGCTCGGAATTATTACTGGCGCGCCCTCAATCTCGTTGTACTTCATTGAGCAGTTGGAGAAATATCCGAAGAAGGAGAAGCCCGGCTCTTTACATAGCTTTTTGGACGATCTGGATTATAACCCTGAGATTCACTCGCAGCCGGATTGGACGCGCGTGAAGGAGTTTCTACAAAAGCACATCAGTCCGGGAGAGGATTCTGTGGGGATACTCAGCACATTAATCGCAATCACGCCGAGAGTTTCAAGGTATTCATTCAGGGTTGCCAGAGTCGAGGGGTTGCATCCCGGGAGATCGCAGACGAAAGGGAAGAGATCAGAACCGAGTCCTGAAAAAGCATAGCCGAAGATTTAAGAAGCGGGTACCTAAGCGTATCGCTATTTGTCGTGCTGTAGTTGACACGAGTATTCATAGTTGTCGGCATCATTAAGCAGCCGTGCTAAAATAGCCATTAGAAAGATTGCGGTAATTCAACCCAGGGGTATGTAGCAATGCCATATTCACATAACGGTGATTTGGAGCATCTTGTAGAGCAGATAACGGACGTTATAGTCGCGCGTCTGAACGGCGA
>QHXM01000236.1 GCA_003222945.1 Acidobacteriota bacterium | reverse complement strand
AGAAAGGTATCCACATCATGCCTAGGAATCCGAAATCTAATGAAGAGAAGATGGACAGAATGCTGAACGGGTGGGAAACACTCAGACCCGACAAGTCATTCGGCGGGATGACGCTCGCACAGTTTAAGGCTGTAGTAGCGCCTTCAAAGGCTGCTCGCGCACGCATAGCAGACCTTGACGACCAAAGGATGGAAGCGGTAGCCGAGCGCGAAAAGGCCGACGAAGTATTCCTCGCCAAAGCGCAACAGGTAGTCAACGGCGTACTAGCCGACCCGGAGGAAGGGCCAGACAGCCCGCTCTACGAATCCTTCGGCTACACACCAGACCGCGACCGCGAAAGTGGACTGACGCGCAAGAGCAGTAAGAAGAAACCTACAGAGTAACAACTAAACCAACTGGCGCGTTCGCTTGTCCTGTGTGAGCAGAACAGGCGAGCGCGCCAGCTTTCTTAACCCGACTTTTTGTTTCTAATTTTGATAGAGTATCATCTGCTGAGGAGTTGATTAGTCTCGCAGAGATGTTATTGAAAATTGTGTATGAGTTTCCCGCGAGAGTGCCGACCGCTTCATAGCTTTGCCAGACATTGAAAAGGAGAACGAAGAGATGACCAGACGAGTTATTTTATATCCAGGCGAGGATGGTTACGTGGTCGCGGAAGTTCCGAGTCTGCCCGGTTGCGTAAGTCAGGGGAAGACGCGCGACGAAGCGTTGGCGAACATACAGGAAGCCATTGCACTGCACGTAGAAGTCTTGCAAGAGCGCGGCGAGCCTGTGCCGGATGAGATTGCTATTGTCGAAAATGTTTAAGGGGAGAGTTTAATGCTCACAGCCTCCGTGTCACTTGTTGATTTTGACGCCAGCGGCTCTTGCCGATTTCTCCCAGTCGGCGCGTAACCTTTTGGCTAAATCATTCGCGCGGTACTCTACCGCGTCCGTGTACTTCAAAGACGCAATCAACCCGATCTTGTAGGTCTGTCCTGCGAAGTTTCCACTCCAAACGCGTTCGCCTGCGGGCGTCTTGAGTTGAACCGTGACGCCTATGTCGGTTGCGCCGCCGTATATTCCGGCGGGTGTGACCGATAGCGCGCCGCTCAAGATGGCGTCCGCCTTCTCCGGCTTATCAATAACGGTGAAGCCTTTCTGCGTGAGCTTCTCTTCGAGAAGCAGACGGAAGCGCGCAGCCTCTGGCGAAGTTCCCAACTCCTCAAGGTATACCTTCTGAACAAGGTGCAGGGATGCTTGGTTAGTCTGTTGGTCCGGGTTTGCAAGGACGCTTGAAGGGAGCAGGCAAAGAATAAAGAGCAACGCGGCGACTTTCAGTGTACGCATGTAAGTCCCTCTCTTTCGGATTAAGAAGTGTTGACGCGCAAGGGGAGACCCTTGTTTTGCTGCCTGTGATGCGAGGCGAATCAGAGTGGATGTCTCAAGATTAAGTGAAAATAGAAATTCTCTAACAATCGCGGTAAACATCTTCCGTGATTGTTAGAGAATCGCTACGGCTCGGTTGCCTATGAACTCAGTTCTGCATACCTGATTGCGCTTGTGGCGCTGTAGATGTAGAAGCGGGCGTGTGCGCTGCTGCGGGTGCTACTGGCTGAATCGCCGGGAGATACTGCAAGGGGTTTATGGCTTCACCATCAATGCGAACCTCGTAGTGAAGGTGTGGACCTGTTGAGCGACCTGTTGAGCCTGAGAGTCCTATCAAATCTCCGCGCTTGACCTGTTGGCCTTCCGTCACGTTTATGCGCGAGAGATGGCCGTAGCGCGTCATGATTCCGTTGTTGGAGGTGGTCGCGCCCGATCTTAAAGTCGGACGAAGGGCAGCAGTCTCTGGAGCGCGAGAGATGATGACTATGTCGTTCGTCAAGGCCGAGCGGTCTGTGACAGAAGCGCCGGGGCGCACAGCGTTTGTAATCGCAGTCTTTCGGACCAGCGGATTCTGCGTTGGCTTCGCATCCTCCGGCTCGTCCGATTCGTCCTCTGCATCCAACTCTTCATTATTAACTCTACGCGAGCGTTCTTCGCTTCTCGCGCTTGCACGCTTTTGTCGCGTCTGCGCCGAAGCTGTGGACACAGTCAGGACCAGGCAGAGAAGAGTGAATATGAAGCCGACTGAAACGGCTTGATTCTGGAAAAGATTAAATAGAGATGAGAGCGCAAAAATATTGCCGTCGGGGGATGGGGAACTATTTCTTTTTATCATTGATCCTTTCTCTTGCCACGAGCGCTTGATGCAAAACGATAGGGGACAGCACCAAGGCTTGCGCTTTCCAAGCATAGCTGCATGGGTACAGGCAGTTATGCTTAATTTATTTGTCTGATTATTGCTAAGGCTTGGCGGAAGGATGCAAGCCCTAAGGGGAAGTCTAACTAATTGAGGAGCTTCTTACAACCAGCAATTTGACCGCAGGTGTTCGACTGTAAGACGCGCTCACGATGAAAAGAGCTTCTACATCAGAAGTTTGCAGCATGGAGCGAATTAAAGTTGAACACAGTCGGTCAATCTATTGCAAAGAACAGTAGGCAGTTGGCAGTTGGCAGTCGGACAAGGGTTAATGAGTTGAGTGCTTTTACAGATAACACTACGCTTAACAACCTAATACTCACTGCCAACTGCCAATTGCCTACTGCCTAAAGTCTTTATTCCGCTACTCTCAGAGTCATGTTAATATAGGCGCGGACTCGGTGTTGCCCTTGGATTCCCCAAACTTCCCCTGCCATTGCTCCAGACTGGTTTCATCCTATAAGTATTTCTATGTCCAAAGAGTCTGCGCCAGAAGATTCGTCTGACAACAAAATCAGCAGGGATGCGCCGTTAGAGTTGCAAAGCGCCGAACTGGCACGTTACTGGCTCGCGGCCATCGTAGAGTCTGCTGACGACGCCATCGTCAGCAAGACTTTAGACAGCATCATCACGAGTTGGAACAGGGGCGCTGAGCACATCTTCGGCTACACGGCGGAAGAGGCGATTGGCCGCTCAGTGACAATGCTAATCCCTGCGGACCACCCGGACGAAGAGCTTTCTATACTCTCGCGCATTCGCGCTGGCGAGCGCATTGAGCATTACGAGACTGTGCGCGTTCGCAAAGACGGAACGCTCATAGACATCTCGCTAACCGTCTCTCCAATTCGAGGGCCTGACGGCAGGATAATCGGCGCATCGAAGATTGCGCGCGACATAACGGATAGAAGGCGTGCAGAGAAGGAGCTGGAGGAATCCAAGCTAAAGCTTGAGGCGCTGCTTGCGAGCGAGCAGGCCGCGCGTGCACAAGCCGAAGTTGCGCTCGAACTTCATCGCAGCATAGAAGAACGGCTGGGCTTGTTGGTCGAAGCTTCGGGCGTGCTGCTCGGCTCGCTCTCAATCGAGTCTGTGCAGCCAGCAATCCTGGACCTTTCCCGCCGACTGGTTTCGGCGGATGCTTACGCCATCTGGCGACAGGATGTCGAGAGCGGAACGTGGCGCATAGTCTCATCGGCAGGGATGTCTGAGAGCTACAACGAGCAGATGATACAGGAAGCGGATCAACCGCAGTACGCGCTTGGAGAGCCTGTCATCGCAGAGGATGTGACGCGAATACCGTTACTATCAGCGCGTCGAAAGCTCTATGAAGACGAAGGTATCAAATCGCTTCTGGTCGTTCCCCTGCGCATTCATGGGAACGCGTCTGGGACGCTCACCTTCTACTATCGCCAGCCGCACGAATTCAGTAAGACAGAGGTGCGCGTGGCTTCTGCTCTGGCTAACCTTGCAGGTTCGACCATCAGCACCGCAGAGTTGTATGAAGAGCAGAGTCGTATGCGCGCGGCGGCTGAGGCAGCAGAGCATCGCGCTCAACTTCTTGCAGAAGCGAGCACACTGCTCGCATCCTCGCTCGATTATGAGACGACGCTTGCGCAGGTTGCTAAGCTAGCAGTGCCGGGCCTTGCGGACTGGTGCGCCGTTGACATGCTCGGAGATAACAACTCCATCAAGCGGCTCGCCGTGGCTCATTCAGACCCTGCGAAAGTAGAGTGGGCAAACGAGCTACAGCGTCGCTATCCGCCGGACCCGAATGATGAGCACGGAGTACCTGCCGTGCTTCGCACAGGCCAATCGGAACTCTACAACGATATTCCAGACGAGATGCTGGTTGCAGGAGCGCGCGACGAGGAGCAACTGCGTATCATGCGCGAGATAGGTTTTACTTCCGCGATGGTCGTGCCGCTATCTATACACAGCAGGACCTTCGGCGCTATCACATTTGTGACGGCTGAATCCAAGCGACATTACGACGCGTCCGATCTCTCATTCGCTGAATATCTTGGAAAGCGCGCAGCTATTGCTATTGAGAACGCGCGCCTTTACCGCGACGCGCAGGAGTCCAATCGTCTAAAGGATGAGTTTCTAGCGACAGTCTCGCACGAGTTGCGCACGCCCTTGACGGCGGTTCTAGGCTGGGCACACATGCTGCGCGCCAAACAACTCAATGAAAGAAATACGACCCACGCGCTTGAGACCATCGAACGTAACGCGCGCTCGCAGGCGCAACTCATAGACGATCTGCTGGACGTGTCGCGCATCATCACGGGCAAGCTGCGCCTTGATGTCAGGCAGGTCTATCCCGCCTCGTTCATCGAATCGGCGATAGAGGCGGTGCGACCGGCAGCCGACGCAAAGAGCATACGGATTCAGAAGGTGATGGACACAGGAATAGTCTCAGTTGCCGGAGACCCTTCGCGTCTTCAACAGGTGGTCTGGAATCTGCTCTCGAATGCAATCAAGTTCACGCCGCGCGGCGGTCGCGTGCAGGTTCGTTTAGAGCGCGTCAACTCGCACGTAGAGATCGTTGTCGCCGATAACGGAGTCGGCATCAAACCTGAGTTCCTGCCTCACGTCTTTGACCGCTTCCGTCAGGCAGATATGTCAACGACAAGGCATCACGGCGGACTCGGACTCGGCCTTTCAATCGTGCGCCATCTTGTGGAACTGCACGGAGGAATGGTCGAAGCAGACAGCGCTGGCGAAGGGCGCGGCGCAACCTTCGTCGTCAAGCTTCCCGTTGTCTCCGTCTATCATAAGGAGGGCCGAGAGGAGCGCGTGCACCCTGCGGCCAGAGAGACGCTTCCCACATACGAGTGTCCTGATAGACTGGACGGGTTGAAGGTGCTCGTGGTTGACGACGAGCAGGACACCCGTGAGCTACTTAAAATAGGAGAACAGAAGACCGCATGAGGGCACTCCGCGCAGGATACCAGATGCACGTGCCGAAGCCAGTAGAGTTGGCCGAACTCGTAGCGGTCGCTGCAAGCCTCACTCAACGCAACGAATGATAGACACAGCCACGAATAGCCGCGCATTTCTGGCACATCTGTTGCCACTCGCCGCAGACGTAGTACCCTATGCTCAGGAAATTGTTAATAAACATTACGAGCCGAGTAAAGAAAGATGACATCCGGCGTATTTTATCCAATCAGCAGGATGGGGCGGCTTAAGAGCCGTCACATCATCCTGTTCTTATGTCTGATCGCTTTCTTCGTCCACACCAGGAGAGCGATGGCGCAGGGTGGTCCGCCGCTCATCACAGATGATACGGCCACAGTCGAAAAGGGGCACTGGGAGATAAATATCGCCACGACCATTGAGCGCAGACGTGATGCGACGGAGCAAGAAGTACCTCTTCTGGATATTAACTACGGGCTTAGTAAAACTCTGCAATTGAAGTTTGAAGTTCCATACCTGCGCGTGAAAGATGCGGACGAGAGCGCGAAGATGGGACTTGGCAATTCAAATGTCGGAATGCGTTGGCGATTCTTTGAAGATGAGAGCAAAGGGGTAGCCATCTCGACCTATCCGCAACTGGAATTTAACAATCCCACTTCATCTGCCCGCAGAGGATTGGTTGACAGGGGCGCGCAACTGCTGCTTCCCGTCGAAGTCACACATAAGCTATCTCTGCTTGAAGTGAATGAAGAGTTTGGCTATCTGGTTAAGCAGCATAGAATGGACGAGTTGATTTACGGAATAGCATTTGGCAGACAGGTATCGAAACGTCTTGAGTTGTTGGGAGAGATTCACGGGAACGCTCTGCGCAATTTTAAGGAGAACGAACTGCTCTTTAATCTTGGCGGGCGTTACGGCCTGACCAAACATTTCACACTTCTCTTCTCCTCAGGCCGAAGCTTTCGCCGCGCGTCCACTGGCGAGCCGACACTAATCCTCTACGCTGGCACTCAACTTAACTTCTGAATTCCTGCGACGCTCTACTGTACGAATACAATTACTACAGTAACGCGTGCAATTCAACGCAGTTGACAATCAAGCGCTCTTGTCAGTACTGACCCGTATGCTTTCAATCAATTACAATCTGCTATAATTCTTTATCCGCCTTGTTCGCTGCAAGCGCGCGTGTCGTTCTTGTTCGCGTCAATTCTTGATACGGGCTGAATATTTTCGGAGGTTGCGTGATGAAAAAGAGTTCTTTAGCCGTTCTCCTACTTCTTCTCTGTCTATCGTTCCATCAGTCTCTAGCCTGCACGACCTTCTGTCTGAAGAGCAACGGCGAAGTTCTGTTCGGCAGAAACTACGACTGGACGATTGGCGACGCTCTTGTCTTCGTCAACAAACGAGGCGTGGCGAAGACTGCGACCGTCGCAGAGGATGGGAATCCCGCGAAGTGGGTCTCGAAGTATGGGAGTGTCACCTTTAATCAGTACGGCAGAGAAAATCCTACGGGCGGGATGAACGAAGCCGGATTGGTCGTAGAGGTGATGTGGCTGAACGAGACCGAGTATTCGACCGACAATTCGCTCCCGGCTGTAGGCTCGCAGGAGTGGGTTGAATATCAACTCGACACGGCGGCGACTGTTGATGAAGCTATCAATAACGCTGGCAGGTTGCGTATCAATTCGGATGTCAAGATACATTATCTAATCAGCGACCGGATGGGCCGCGCCGCTACCGTAGAATTCCTGAACGGCAAACTCGTCGTTCACTCAGGCGCGCAACTCATTGTCCCGACCTTGACCAACGACACCTACGAAAAATCTCTCAGCTATGCGAAACAGATTAATCTGGAGAAGGCAACAAGCGAAGGTTCGCTTGACCGCTTCACGCGCGCCGCGCATAGGACGAAGGAGTTTGAGAAGAATCCTGTGAGCGGGCGCGAAGCCGTCGCTTATGCTTTTGAAATTTTAAGTGATGCCGCAGCAAAGGGCACGAACGAAGGCACGCAATGGAGCATAGTCTATGACCAGAAGCGCGGCCAAATCTATTTCCGCACTTTGCAGAGTCCGCAGATAAAGATGATTGACATGAAAGCTTTCGATTATTCTTGCGGCTCGGCTGTCAAAATCTTCGACATGAATTCAAAGGAGAGCGGCGACGTGACGGCGAAGTTCGCTGATTACACGCGCAAGGCTAACCGCGACCTTATCGAGCACTCCTTTAGCAGAACAGATTTATTGAAGGACTTACCCGCGATGGTGAGAGATTTCGTCGCCTCTTATCCTGAAACTTTCAGTTGCAGTCAAGTTGATAAAAAATCGAGTCATCCTTAACTATTTGTAAGGTCTATCATCCCGGGACAGGTTTTTCTTCCCTTTGTACGCGCCATTTCTTCTCTTGCGCGGCGACGCGACCTTTGAGGCCAAATTTAAGATCAGGTCGGTCACTTGCGGGGAGCTTAAGACGGGAATGCGCGATAGGATAGTCTTCAGCCTGGCCCTGACTGACATGTTGTTGTATATCTCTGTTGATAACCAGCGAATGTAAGATGCCGCCTCGCTCTCTTCTATCTCAAGGTCCGGTCTGACTATAGTCTTATACTCGGCCAGCGCTTCATGATATTCCCTGATGGTCTCATCAACCATTTTGTCCAGGCCAGCAGTTGCGCGAATAATTCTTGAAACCTCTGCGGCATCAAGCGGGTCGTACCTTGCAATCTCGCACGCAACTAGGTCTGCGTTGATTTCGTTTTTGAGAGTGCGGTGGCCGAAGTTCATGGCGCGGAGTCTCTCAAGCTCATCGGTTGTCACCATCTGGCCTAGCCCCTGAAAATCGCAGAGTATGACGGCTGCGCCTACTGCCATTGCTTCGAGCGCGCATCTGGCTTTGGCGAAAACGATCTCATACTTACCCAATATCTTCTCCGGCTCTCGGCAGACGTTCGTGTCCGCTCCAATGACATCCAGAGATAATCCTGCGCGATTGCAACCCTCGCGCACGGCTTTCAGATGACTGCCAGTATTGTTGCTGAAGACTAAGGCGCGTTTGGGACGCGCAGGCAAAGCGCTTCTTGGGGTGAACCTTCTGAGATCAACCGAGTTGAGAATCACGCGTATCCTGTCTTCAGGGATGCCGCATTCGTAAATCAATCGGTCGCAGCAGGTATAATCAACCGGGAGATAGCGTAGAATGCGTGAGAACTTGGGCGCAGCGGATAGAAAACCCAGATTGCCGTGAATTGTATGAATCGCCGGTACGCGAGGAAATTGCAGCAGCGCTGTTACTGATTCCAGATGATGGTTGCCATGAATTATATCGGGCGCGACCGACACCGTGTTCAGGTTGTCTGTGACGACTACGGTTCTCTCTCTAATCTCTCGCGCTACGTCTCCAAGCCGAGTGCTATAGACGATGGGCGTGTGCCCGCGCTCCAATAGACCAAACGCCAGATCGCGCGCGTGCATCTCTGCGCCTCCTCTTGAAGAGAGGTCATAGGTCGCAATCAGAACCCGCAATCTGTTCATGTACTACCTCTTTGAGGCTGCGGCTGAGCGCAAGGGCGAGCGGAAGAACGTGCTCGCGGTAGCGTATCACCTCGCTGTAACAGCCCTGCTTTAGACGCTTCTCCCCGTGCTGCTCATAGTAAGCGAAAGCCTCTGCCGGAATTGTCTCCACATTATAATCGTCCACGCTGTATAGAAATTCGCTTCGCAACGATTCTAAGGAATTAGCGTTGATGAAGGCATCTACCTCACTTTTAAGTTCAATGTAGTTTCGAGCCGCCATCAATTTCTGTTCAAATGTGGCTTCGTCAAGTTGCAGGCAAATCCTTTGAGCATGAAGCAGAGAGGGCCGTGTGTCCGGTTTACCTGTAGCTAGAAATTGAAGGTTAGTAATCTCCCTGCCGGAAGCTCGCCTTACAACCTCGACAGCCACGTTAACGACAAGGCGGCACACGTCATGTGCAGGATTGTAGCCATCGCGTGCATCACCGACGACACATTCGATCCTTTCATTTAGGATTTGAGCGGCAAGCTCTTCGGTCAAGCGTATGAAGAGATCGAACCGGTGGTTTAGAAGCGCTTCGTAAATAGCAGCGTCGCTGAACCGACCGTAGAAAGAGCCTACACCTGCGTCGAGTTCTTTAAGTATATTTGTCGTCCTCTCTATTCTGGACTTGCCCGAATGACCAGAGCCATCTGTGAGAACGAATACTCGCGGACGAACAGACTTGAGCCACCCGTAAATGCATAACTCGTGACCGGGGTGGGCTACGACCAGAGCCGCGCGTGTGCCGCTTGAGATGATTCCGCTGGTAGAATGGTCCGTCTTAGTCATTCATTTGAATATGCGCGCCGACTGAACATTAGTGCGGATTGCCCTTGAATTATTGAACAGCTTGAACCCATCCGGTGCTACTCTAACATGTAGCACGATTATCTTTTAATCATGCGACCGTCTTCGAGGCTTTCGATTTTTCGCGCGAAAGAAATATTGACTGAGTGCATAGGAGAACAATAACTTAGCACGAAAATCTATGCACGAAGCCGTTCGATTTCGTTCGCTACAGAGCTACGGGTATATCTTACGCGGCGCAGCCGGTACTCTGGCTCTGAGAATATTTGCCGCAGTCTTAACCTTAATCCTCGCCTGGTCGCTGGCGCGCATACTCGGAGTCACAGATTACGGAACATATACCTATGCTCTTGCATGGGTCAATTTTCTTGCCATTCCAGCTTGTCTGGGGACTGATCGCCTGCTCGTTCGACTCATGGCCGTGTATAGCGCACAAAACGACTGGGCAATGGCACGAGGCATCCTGCGTTGGTCAGGTAGTCTCGCCCTGAGAGCTTCGATTGCTCTTGCCCTTATTGCTTTCGGCATCTGCCTTTTCTCCTCGTCCTATATGAATCAGGCGGCACGCCAAACCCTTCTTATTTCACTGCTCGCGCTTCCATTTCTGGTGCTGACGAATCTCAGGCAGTCTGCTTTGCTGGGGATGCAGCAAGTTTTACGCGGACAACTCTCCGAAATGATCTTTCGTCCACTGCTTGCGCTCGCGCTGCTTGCCTCTCTCTATTTCGCGTCCGGCGAACGCTTGAGCGCGCCCGTAGCTGCTGCTCTTAATTCGGTCGCATCAGTAGTCGCATTCCTAACCGCCGGAAAACTGCTCAAATTGAGCTTGCCGCCGTCATTTAAAGTCAATCCCTCAAAGTACAAAACGACGGAGTGGACTCGCTCCGCTCTGCCGCTTCTACTCGTAGCCACTTTAGGCATCATCTCGACACAAACGGAGACGCTCATACTGGGCGCTCTCAAAGGCATGGAAGCCGTCAGCTACTTTACGGTCGCAAATCGCGGGGCGGATTTAATCCCGTTGGCGCTCCTTATCTTGAGCGTGCCGCTGGCTCCTGCCTACGCTCGCCTGTGGGCAGCGAGAGAGGTGGAAGAGTTGGAGAGAGTCGCAAGGTTAAGCACCTACGCGAGCCTCCTGTTGGCGCTCCCCGTAGCGCTCGCATTTATCTTCTACGGACAAATATTTCTGTCATTATTCGGCCCGGAGTTCACGCAGGCGCAGCCAACGCTCGTCATCCTGAGCATCGGCCAACTCTTTAACGTCATGACGGGGTCGCTCGGATTACTGCTGGTAATGTCCGGGCATGAGCGCGAAGTTGCTGTTGCCACAGTAGTCAGCATCATCATCAAGATTTTGCTGTGCGCCCTGCTTATTAAATCGCGCGGGGTGGTTGGCGCTGCGTTTGCACGCTCCGTAAGTTTGATTGCGTGGAATCTTTTACTCTTGCGCTTTGTATATAAAAAGCTTGCCATTAACCCGACCGTGTTCGGCAAACTCAGCCTTGAAGGAAGAGACGGCGATTGAATACATGTAAGCCTGAATGACAAAGCGGAAACCTCATCTAACGCCCACGATGATTAGAGTTGTAAGAAAGCGGTCTCGTGAAAGCTTCTTTATTCGAGATATTCCCGGCATCCCTTTCGTAGCTACCACTAGAATCTAATCGCCGTGCTCTCTTTCGGAATGCTTTTAAGCCTTACGCTTCACGGCTTCATCACGACCTTGATGCAGTTGTCCTCTTTGTTGGCGAAGATGTCGAAACCTTCGGGCGCATCGTCAAGCCGCATTCGATGCGTGATGACAAAGCCAGGATCAATGTCGCCCCGCTCGATTCTTTCCAACAGCTTGCCCCAGTAACGCTGCACATGGCACTGCCCGGTCCTTATAGTCAAACTTCGATTCATCACAGACCCCATCGGAAACTTATCTATGAACCCGCCATAGACACCTATGACAGAGACCGTGCCTCCATTGCGACAGGCCATGATGGCTTCGCGCAAGGCTATGGGCCGGTCCGTCTCTGCGCCAAGAGCCTGCTTCGCTCGATCATAAACGTAGCCGATGCCGTGCCCGCCAAACGCCTCCATGCCAACGTCGTCAATGCAGGCGTCCGGCCCGCGCCCGCCAGTCATCTCCATCAAGGTTTCGTAGGTGTCCTGCTCTTCGTAGTTGATCGTCTCAGCGCCGCCAGCCTCAGCCATAGCCAACCGCTCCGGCACGTAGTCAATCGCAATGACGCGCTCCGCGCCGAGCATGAACGCGCTGCGGATTGAAAATTGCCCGACCGGGCCACAGCCCCAGATTGCGATTGTGTCGCCCTGCTTGATGTCGCACATCTCAGCGCCCATGTAGCCCGTCGGAAAGATGTCCGAGAGAAAAAGGACCTGCTCGTCCGGCATACCATCTGGAACTTTTAGCGTGCCAACGTCTGCGAAGGGCACGCGCGCGTACTCTGCCTGACCGCCAGCGTAGCCGCCCGTCAAGTGCGAGTAGCCGTAGATGCCGCAAGGTGAATGACCGAACATCTTCTCTGCCATCCAGGCGTTCGGGTTAGAGTTTTCGCACAAGCTATACATCTCCTGCTTGCAGAAGAAACAGTTGCCGCACGAGATTGGGAAAGAGACGACCACGCGGTCGCCCACCTTTCTATCTTTAACTTCCGGTCCAACCTCAACGACCTCGCCCATGAACTCGTGGCCGAGTATGTCGCCCTTCTCCATCGTCGGGATGAAATGATTATAGAGATGAAGGTCGGAGCCGCAGATTGCGGTCGAGCTAATTTTTACGATTGCGTCGCGCTTATTCAAAATCTTAGGGTCTGGAACTTGCTCAACCCTCACGTCCTTTTTGCCGTACCAGCAGTTCGCTCTCATTCGCTTTCCCCTTTCCAGAAATTAACAGCCATTCAGCAAAACTATTCGCCTTCTATGAAACTCACGATGTTGCGCTTTGCGACTTGCTCATCTCTTCACCAGGCACAGGCTGTGGAGGGCGCTGCGTCAACAGGGCGTTGTCCCAGATCGTTCCGTCAGAGACGACGACTTCACCGACCTCCATCACCTGCTTCAAACAGCGCAGGTCATCCGATATCTGTTGCTCAGGCTCTTCACCGAAAAGTTTGGCGACCAGAGAGCCAAGCGCGCCGCCCGGAGGACTGTATTCGACCTCGACTTTGACAATCGTGCCGCGTCCACCGGGCGCACGCTCGAACCGGACAGAGCCAACGTTCTCAACGTCCGAGCCTTCGAGCGAACGCCACGCGATCAACTCGTTCGGCCTGTCATCTGTAACTTCAGCGTCCCACTTGACTGTGCCGCCCGCCGGAGCACGTGCTATCCAATGCGAGCGCCCTTCGCCCGTCACGCGCACAGACTCAAGATGCTTCATAAATGTCGGCAGATTCTCGAAGTTATGCCAGAACTCGTAAAGCTCTTCGGGCGAGCTATTGATGATGATGCTCTTTCGCACTTGTGTTCCTCCCGTTCCGTCCTTGCTGAGTTGATAAGCGCAAAGTACGTCAAGGGCCGTCACCGCAAGAACGTTTGCGGTGGCGAACGCTACGCGCCCTTTACTTGACTTTGACGACGTGAAAGCCTTGACGAGTGAAGCGATGTCTAAGGCATCTCCAGCGACTCTTGAAAAGATGGCTTCCGTAGGGTGCTCGCCCTGCATGAAGATGCCGACGCCGCTTGCGATCTCTCGCAGCCCGAAGAGGCGTATCAATCTGGTGTCCTCGTCGTCAACGCCAGCTATCTTTGCAACGGCGCGCGGCGCTAACACTTCAGCCAATCCCAGACCGATGCTGAACCATCCAAGCCCGCGCGCCAGTTTCTCCGCGTTCCCGTTCTTTAACCCGGCAGGCGAGCGCCCATTTTGGCGGTCTCTTCCCTGCTCTACATTCTCTGTTCTCGTTCTGATTTCCTGTCTCTTCGTAGCCATCCTCGTTCTACCTTTCTGTAAAGCTCAGTCCCCACGGTTGAGCAGACGCATCCTACTTTCAGAAAAGAATCTACGAACGCGCCCTCCGCGTCGAGTCTCTAAATTTTACGGCACATTTGGATTCAGGTAGCTTAAGAGCCTGGAGTCTCGCGCGTCGGTACGATAAGGAACAGGAGATGTGTCAAAACCGTAGCGTTAATTGTTCCGATCTGACGTGACAGGCCGTCTCTCCCTCGTCCAGGTAAATTCCGGGTCGCAGCTATCCAGGAAATTCTCCACTTAAATCCATCGATGACTTCAATCCGCTCAACTACGAAGATTTTCGTTGACAGTACGAAGGTCTTCGTACTATGATGCCTGTGACTCGACGAGGAGGTCTGAAACTGGCCTATGCCAAAACAAATTTTGCCACGCCCTACGGACGCCGAACTTGAGATACTCAACGTACTCTACAGGCGTGGGCCATCAACGGTGCGCGAGATATATCACATCATCAACAAGCAGAAGCCGACCGTTTATACGACCGTGTTGAAGATGCTTCAGATTATGACGGATAAGGGTCTGGTCAAGAGAGACGACCGGGATCGCGCGCACAGTTATGAAGCGCGCCTGCCGCAGGAGCAGACGCAGCGACAACTCTTAAACGACCTGCTCAAGCGCGCCTTTGAAGGCTCAGCCGCAAAGCTTGTGATGCAGGCTCTCTCATCAAAGAAGACTTCTGCGGAAGATTTAGCGCAGATTCGCGCGCTACTAGATAAGATGGAAAGGAATCGCAAATGACTTCATCACAAATTATGGGACAGGCGGCGGGCTGGACGCTGCTCAATTTCATCTGGCAAGGAATTTTAATCGCAATGGCGCTCTCTGTGGCTTTGCGTTTCTTACGCTCGCACTCATCAGGCGCGCGTTACCTTGCGTCATGCGCGGCGCTCGTCCTTCTGTTTGCCGCGCCAATCTTAACTTTTTCTTATCTAGTGAGCGATGCGGACTCCTTCAACGCGAAAGAGAGATTACAAACGGCTGCCGCCGCGACGAATGAGCGCGCGGGAGCAGGCGCTGCGCTTAATGATCCCAGGCAGTCGCAACTTCTCTTTCAATCCGACAGCCTTTTGAATCAGGAGAATGCTTCTACGCTCCGCCGAATCGAATCCCAACTGGATAGAGTCGCGCCGTATCTTATGCTGGCATGGCTGGCGGGCGTCGCGTTTCTGTTCATCAGATTCATCAGCGGTTGGCGTGAGACGCGCACATTGAAGCGCGAGGTCGGACCACCGCTCGCAGGGTGGCAAATGATTCTTGATTCGCTTGCTCGGCAGGTTCGCGTCTCGCGCCCCGTGCGGCTTTGCGAGTCTGCGCTTGTGGAAGTTCCGACTGTAATCGGCTGGCTTCGTCCTCTGATTCTTTTCCCCGCGAAGGCTCTTGTAGGGCTTGAGCCGCAAGCTGTGCGCGCACTGCTCGCGCATGAACTCGCTCACATACTTCGCTACGATTATCTCGTCAACATGCTGCAAGCGCTCGTAGAGATACTGCTCTTCTACCATCCTGCTGTCTGGTGGGTGTCGCGTCAGGTGCGAGTCGAGCGCGAACATGCTTGCGACGACATGGCCTTGAGCCTTTGCAACGAAGACGCGGTTGTTTACGCTCGTGCGCTATTGAGTGTTGAAGAGATGCGCGCAGGCGCGTCGAGTGGCGCGCTCGCGTTGGGCGCAGACGGCGGCTCATTGGTCGCGCGCGTCAGACGAATAGTCTCTCCTAAACCCAGTCGAACGTCGCCGCTTGCCGCCACAGTGAGCATCGTTCTGTTCATAGCTGTGGGCGCAGTCAATCTTCTGCTGCTTAAGGGCACGCAGGCGAAAACCGTCAGCGACTCGTCAACGACGAACTTAGTCAAAGCGCAGACGGGCAAGAGCTATCAAGCGATGAGCAAAGATGAACAGAGCGCGTTCATCGCAGAGAAGGCGCGAGACATTGCCCGTCGTATGTCACAAACGGAGTATCAATTTACGCCAGCGTTCGAGTCGGAGATTCAGAAGTCCGTTGATTACTACGTCGGGCGAATCGGCAACAATCTTGGCGACCAACCGGGCAAAGGCGATGCGCGCTTCATCTTTGAGCGGGGGCAAGTTCACGCGCCCACGTTGATTCGCATATTCAAGGCGCGCAACATCTCGCCGCTCATAGGTCTCTACATACCGCTAATCGAATCCGAGTACCTCAATCTTGAGAAACCGAATTCAATGGGCGCGCTCGGCATGTTTCAATTCCTGCCGCAGACAGGCGAGCGTTACGGTCTGACGAAGCAGGACCTAACGGACGTTGAGAAGTCTGCCGATGCAGCCGCGCGCTACATAGCGGATAGCCTCGGCCTTTTCCATAGTGATCATATGAAAGAGGCTCTGGCGCTTCTCTCCTACAATCGCGGGAGAGGTAAAGTGACAGATGATCTGCGACTTGTCACTGACGACGAGAACAAGCGTTGCAGCATCTGCGCGCTGACTGCCGCGCGCGACCGTCTGGACAAGGATTTTCAAAGCGAGAACGTTCATTACGTGCCGCTCTTCTTCGCAGCCGCCATCATAGGCGAAAACCCGCAGGCATTTGGTCTTAACTTGCAGCCGCTATCATCATATGAACGGTGAGGAGAGATGGAACCGGAAACTTTTTTCTCAAGGCTTACGCTCATCGCTCTGCTTATCATCTGCGCGGTGAGCGGGCAGGTGACGATCACAGAAGCTGGAAAGCTGGCTGGTCCGGCAACCGGCACGACATCAACCGATCAAGTTTTCCCGTTTTCAGCCGGGATAACAAATTACGATAAACATCTTCATCATTATGTCTTCTTCGGAATGGACCGCGAGAAGATCAAAGATGCGAAGTCGTTCCTGGAAACTCCGTCGCTTGAGGGCGCGCAGGTCGCCTACTCCTGGCGGCAGCTTGAGCAGGGCAAAGACAACTACGACTTCAGCATGATTCGTGAAGACCTCGCATTCTTGCAAGCGCACGGCAAGAAGCTCTGGATTCAGATTCAGGACGTGATGTTCAGCCCGCGATGGAAGCCTGTGCCGAACTACATCTTGCAAGACCCGCAATATCACGGCGGAGTTGACCGCCAGTACAAATACAAACCGGGCGATGAAGCACATGCTGTCCAGGTAGGCGGCGGCGTGGCGCGGCGCTGGGACCCTGCGGTGCAGGAGCGATTTCAAAAACTTATTATCGCTTTAGGCAAAGAGTTTGATGGGCAAGTTGCGGGAATTAATTTTGACGAGACTGCCGCTGACTTTGGTGAAAGCGGGCGGCTGTTTCCCGCAGGCTTCACGCCGGAAATTTATCGTGATGCGATCATAGCGAACATGAAAGCACTGAAGCGCGCGTTTCCCCGTTCAATCACGCTCGTCTATGCGAACTTCATGCCCGGCGAATGGCGTCCGGTTACTGACAGAGGATACTTGCGCGCGGTCTATCAGGCAGCACGAGAGTTGAAAGTTGGCGTTGGTGGTCCAGACCTTCTGCCCTCCAGATCGGGACAGTTAAGCCACTCCTATCCTTTGATTAGAGCGAGCGCAGGAATTATTCCCACAAGCATCGCGGTGCAGGACGGCAACTACGCTGAGGTCAACCCGCTTACCGGGAAGCGCCCGACCATACCGGAGTTGATTAAAGTTGCGACCAATTATCTGAAGGTGAATTACATCTTCTGGTGCACGGAAGAGCCGTTCTACTCTAAAGAACTCATCCCTTTACTCAAGGCGCAAGATCGTGCGCGATGAAATCTCGACAGAGAAAAGAGTTGAGTGGTCCGACCTAAGAGCCGCGTTTTTTAGCGCGAGTCTATAGATTCTCCAGACATCTACTTCAATTCAGGAATGCGTGCGAGCGCAGCTTTATCCACGGGACGAGGAAGCGACAGTCGCTCTGCCAGCCAGAGGTCGCGCTCCACGCGCGCCTCAGCATTGAGCGGATGGCCTGCGTCGTAGAAGGCAATCTTTTTAGGCTCTGCGAACATTTCATAATAATGGCGTGCCATCTTCTCTGTGATTGGCTTGTCTTGTCGTCCGAATTGAAGGAAGACTGCTGCGGGCGCGTTGTGGCTGATGAAGTGGGAGGGATCATCCCACGCATAATTTTTGAAGAAGGCTCGAAGCTTCTCTTCTCCGATTCGCTCACGAACCTTCAGCATCTCTGCGTTCTCCGGGTCAAAGACATATTCCTCATCTGCGAACGAACCAGTCATCAAAACGAACGAGCCTATGCGCTTTTCGACGCCCGAAAGGATGCCGCCAACGTGCGCGTCAAAGCTGTGGCCGACATAAGCTATTCGCTTATGGTCAACGTCAGGACGCGCCGTCAGCAGGTCAAGGCCTCGACGAAAGTCAATCGCCTGTTGGCGCGCAACCTCAGAGTCCTGCACAGCCTTACGCATCTCATCCTTTTCCGCAACGAAGCCGGGACGAACCTGCGGCGTATCAATTAGCAATGAGATTGCGCCGGACTTTGCCAGAACAATCGCCTCGTCAAGAAACTCGCGTCGGTTCTTAAATGGAGAGCCAGGCATCATCCAGTGGCCGAAGAGGATCGCGGCGAATGGACCATGTCCCGAAGGCACAACCAAGTAAGCAGGGACGCGCCCACCGCGCGGACTCGCGTAAGTTAAATCAATGATAGTCACGTCTCCACGTTGTTCGCGTCCAACCTCGCGGACATCAATTGGCGCGTTGCGGTCGTAGTCGAACTGTCTGAGCAAGCTTGCGAAATCAGTAGTTGCCTCTTGACCGTAAGCGACCAAGCTTGCGGCCACTAAGATGAGACCGAGCCAGACTGCTTTTATCATGATTACTCCCGAATGGGCTGTAAGAAACTATTCTGATACTCGAACCGGATCATAGCATACCGGGCTAACTGCCGGATGCCGGTAACTGTTTGAGCAGACTCTTCATCTCCCCAATAATCTTCGCGTAAGCCGGATCATTAGCAAGGTTCTTCAACTCGTGCGGGTCCTTCGTGCTGTCGAAGAGCATTGCGCCTGAGCGCCCTTCGTCCCATTCAGCGTAATGCCAACGCTCAGTGCGAACGGATTTCCCTAGATGTCCTTGGTAGAGCGTGACCGTGAAGGCAGGATAACTCCAACCAGCTTTCGGATTACGAAGCAAAGGAACAAGACTGCGGCCTTCAATCCCCTGCGGTCTTGGAAGATTGCAGAGTTCTGTGAGCGTTGCATAGAGGTCCATGTCTTCAACAATGCGCTCGCTCACCTGCGGCTTCTGGCCCGGCACGGCGATGATGAAGGGGACGCGCGTGCCGACTTCAAAAAGTGAATAAGCCTTTGACCATTTCCCTTTCTCGCCCAGGTGATAACCGTGATCGCCCCAGAAGACTATGATCGTCTTATCGCGCAGGTTCAAACGGTCGAGCGTGTCCAGCACGCGCCCAACCTGTTCGTCCACGAAGCTTGTTGAAGCGTAATAAGCGCGAATCATCTCTCGCGCTTCCTGTGGGCTTGCGTCGCGGCCTATGAAGAGGTCTGCGTTGCGGCGCGGGATTGAGAGTTCCGGGAAGCCCGGCGGCGCTTCCGGGTGAGTGTTGAAATCCGGCGGGAGCGGAATCTTCGCAGGGTCATAGAGGTCGAAAAACTTTTTCGGCGCTGTTGGTGGGCTGTGCGGTTTAACGAAGCCTACGGCCAGGAAGAAAGGTTTGTCCTTGTACCTCTCAAGGTAATCTATTGCGCGAGTCGCGGTCTTGTAATCGCCGTGCGATTCGCCGTTGCCTTCCAAGACTACGATTCGGTCCGACGCAGAGCCGTGACCACCGCCGCCGACGGTGCGAGATTGTTGTGGCGTGGCTGAAGCTTCTGGCTCATCTGCGTCGCTGTCGCCTCTGGGCTTCGGCTGATTCGCTATGGGTCGTTGATTGTTCGAGCTTCGCCCTGTGATAGCGGGGTCTGTGGGTTCGCCGCCTTCGGTCCACGAAGTCATATCGTCAATCCCGCCGTGAAAAATTTTGCCGGTGCGAAGTGTCGCGTAGCCTCGCTCTTTGAAGTATTGCGGCAAAGTCACGTAGTCCGGGTGCTTCACGCGAAAGTAAGTGTTGTTGTCCATGACGCCCGTCTCAGTCGGGTAGCGCGCGTTCAGAAGCGACGTGCGCGAAGGATTGCAGAGCGGATACTGCGCGTAAGCATGATCGAAGCGCGTGCCGCGCGAAGCTAGCCCATCAATGTTCGGCGTCTTGATGATGGTGTTGCCGTAGCTGCCCAACTCTGGTCGCAGGTCGTCGGAGATGATGAAGAGAACGTTGTACTTCGTCTTCTCTTTCGCCGTCACACGCTGCGGTGTTAAAGGAGAAGAGAGCAGGCAGTAAGAAACGGAAGCGAACAGGCAGGCGAGCGCGGCGAGCTTCGCACGAATAGGCTTCATGATCTGATGTCTCCAGCCGAATTGTTTCTGTTTGTTCTCTAGTTATACGAGTTTCGCAAGAGGCTGACAAGGGATAAAAAGCGGAAATCTGGCTGCGCTATAATGAGCAGGGGTTTGGCGGCTCTGTTTTTACTAACCATGAAGCTATTAATCATCACAACGATCTTATTGCTCTTGAGCGGCTGTAGCTCTAATCGAATCGAGCGGAAGATAGTTGAGAGAATAAATCTGGCCTGTAAATCTGCGGCCGCCTGCACCATCAACATAAAAGAGTTGACGGATTTTGCCTGGGATCGAATGTATGTATTTGATTATCGAGCAACCAAGGACCAGATAAATCAAGCTTTGGGCACACCTTTCCCCAACTACAAAGAACTTACGCGGCGAATAGTTTTTCTTAAAGACAGCAAGATTGTTTACAGTGAAGATGACCCGGCAAACATTGAAGCACCGATTAATAGAGAAGTAATCTTTGATATTCCAAACACAGAAGTTTATGAATCGTACATGCCCGATACGGTATTCCGAGTTGAAAAGAAGGAATTTGAAAACGGAGTCTATTACAGCTTAACGCAAGTAAAATAGGTTCTGATCGTTGCCGACAAAGGGAAACGTTGGATGAGTCAATACAGCCTTGAAAAAATTATCATCTGCTTTGCGTTCACTCTACTATTAATGCAGGGTTGCCAGAGAGCTTATTCAACGCGCGACTCGCCTCAGTCTTCTGCGCCAACGGAACATTCTGTGAGCGAGCCATCATCCGTCAAAGTAGCCGTAAACAATTCGGCAGCTACAACCAGGCGTGACGGCATGGTGCTAATCAAAGGCGGGACGTTCGTGATGGGCACTGACGACGGAATGCCTTATGAAGCGCCTGCGCACGAAGTCGCAGTCAAATCTTTCTGGATTGATGAACATGAGGTGACGGTAGAAGAGTTCAGTAAGTTCATCACCGCAACCGGCTATAAAACGGACGCAGAGAAGTTCGGCTGGTCCGGCGTCTTCAATCTTAAAACAGGAGAGTGGGAGAAGACAGACGGCGCGAACTGGCGACATCCTGAAGGACCTAAATCTAAGCCTCAGCCCGACGAGCCTGTCTCTCAGGTATCCTGGGCCGATGCTCAGGCTTACGCGAAGTGGGCAGGAAAGCGTCTGCCGACTGAGGCCGAGTGGGAATTTGCGGCGCGAGGTGGACTCGCCGGAAAGAGATATTCGTGGGGCGATGACCTGCGCCCAAACGGTAAGCCCGTAGCGAACTGGTGGCAGGGCAATTTTCCTGAGAACAACACGGGCGAAGATGGTTTCATAGGCCGCGCGCCCGTCGAGAGTTTTCCGCCGAACGGCTATGGGCTGTTCGACATGACTGGCAACGTTTGGGAGTGGTGCGCGGATTGGTATGCGGATGATTACTACCGGAAAGCTGTGAACAATAATCCGACGGGGCCAGAGACCGGGGCGGAGCGTGTGATTAAAGGCGGCTCATATCTATGTGCTGAAAATTTCTGCACCAACTACAGAGTCGCAGCGCGCAGCCACGCCACACCCGACAGCGGACTCGACAATCTGGGATTCCGTTGCGTGCGCGACGAGTAAATTTTTATGGTCGCGCTCTTTAATCTACAATCCGAGGCGAGGGCGCGTGCCGACTCTATCTCTGGACGGAGTGCAACTTCCGATTGATTCGCCTACCCCGACAAGGATACGCATAAAACTTCCCCTTCTTCTCGGAGCAGTCTCTCTTCTACGAGCGGTCTCTTCGTTAGACGTACTGCTTGCTTGTGTGACACGGCGCGGACGCGTTTGCGCTTCGCTAGGAATGGCTGTCGCCAACAGCACGGCCAGAAGCACGGACGGGACTGCAATCTTTTTCAACATACTTTTCGGCCTCCTCTGTTAGAGGTTCGGGGAGAGGCTGATTAATTTTGAACCGATTGCAAACTTGCTTGTTAAGCGCGGACAAATATATATCAAGGCCGCCGAATCAACAATCTGAAATCCACAACTCCCTTCCGCATGGTTAAGAGATGTTCGCGCGTCCGGGCTTTCAAAAAAAAGCTCTCGACAGTAACATACAGAGTTGATAGCAGATTCCATCTGCCTACCAGTAACGTGCGGTGAATAGGAAGATGAACAGACAGAGTGGTCGCGTCCACGAAAAAGCCTCCGGCCCGTCTCCCCTTGCGACTATGCGGCTTAAAGATGTGGCTAAAGAGGCTGGCGTCTCGACTGCGACCGTCTCTCACGTAATCAACAACACGAAGTTCGTCACAGAAGAGACGCGCTCGAAGGTCCTGCGCGCCATAGAGAAGTGTAACTACTATCCGAACGTACATGCGCGCGCGCTCGCTTCGGGTCGCAGCAACATTATTGGGCTTTTGATCTCGGACATCACCAACCCTTTCTTTCCTGAACTTGTAAAGAGCATAGAATCTTCCGTCTATGAGCGCGGCTACAATCTGATACTTGTGAACACCAACTACGATGCGGAGCGCGCGTCGGAATATGTGCGGCGTATGATCGAACTCAAAGTGGCTGGCGTTGCGCTGATGACTGCGGAGCTAGACCCGCCGCTGCTTGACGAGCTTGTGCGCAAGCAGGTCCGCGTCGTCTTCAATGATCTGGGCATGGCGGGCGAGCACATGAGCAACATCGTTCTGGATTACGCAGTCGGGATAGAAGAGGCAGTTAATCATCTTGTTTCTCTTGGTCATCGCAAAATAGCTCACATCGCCGGTTCAAGCAGCATACGCTCAGGCGTAATCAGGCGCGAAGCGTTTCTTGCTTCTATGGCGCGTCACGTTCCCAACGAGACGCCAGCCATTTACGAAGGGGATTTCAAGTTTGAGAGCGGGCGACGAGCCGCCACAGAAATTCTGGATTCAGGATCGCTACCGACAGCCGTAGTTGTTGCCAACGACCTGATGGCGCTCGGTGCTATGGAGGAGTTTCAAGCGGCGGGCTTACACGTTCCAGCGGATATCTCCATCGTAGGATTCGATGACATAGCGTTTGCCGCGCTATCTTCTCCGCCGTTAACGACAGTCTGCTCGCCTCGCGCAGAGATTGGTCGAAGGGCAATTGAGGCATTAGCCATGACCATAGAGCATCCCAATCAGCCGGGCGTTGAGATTCGCATCCCTACCTATCTCATCACTCGCAAGTCAACCGCGCCGCCTAGAAAAGTGAAACGTCCAAACACGAGAGGTTGAGATTTCAACCGAGCGGAAATCTTTTACTCGAAGTAAAAACTAACAGAACTCACCTGCCGCCCGAAGTGTGATATTCTTAGCTCATCTTTACAAAGAGAGCGGTGCGCCACTTTGTTCTATGCCCATCCCCGCTGGCACACGTCTAGGCCATTACGAGATTCGCTCCGCAATCGGA
>QHXM01000208.1 GCA_003222945.1 Acidobacteriota bacterium | reverse complement strand
CTCGCGCTGTTCTCGAAACTCGGCGCGACGAAGATACCGGACGCGCGACGCCGCTTGAAACTGTTGACCACCGGGACAACTCTGAGCCTTGCGCCTCTATTTATTTTGATTATTGTAGGGCTGGTGCGAGGTCGCGGGACTTCTGAAAACGTCTCGCCCTGGCTCTTCATGCCTGCGCTGCTTCTGCTCTTTCTGTTTCCCTTGACGCTCGCTTACGTCATAGTCGTTCACCGCGCTATGGACGTGCGCGTGGCGATTCGTCAGGGCGTGCAGTATGCGTTGGCGCGAAACGGCGTGCGCGTGATTCAGGTCTTGCTCTCGGCTGTGATTATCTTTGTCGCAGCATCGCTCATTGCAAGCTCAACTGCAAACCGTCCGCAGAAAATCGCTGTCATGGCTACGGGTGTTGCGCTCGTCTTTCTTCTTCAGGGAGTCGCTGAAAAGTTAAGGCGCTGGGTGGACCGGCGTTTCTTCCGCGAGGCTTACAATGCGGAGCAAATCCTCAGCGACTTGAGCGAGAAGGTTAGAACCATTGTGGAGACTGGGCCGCTACTTAAAACCGTAGCCGAGCGAATCTCAGAATCTCTGCACGTCCGGCGCGTGGCCTTGATGTTGAGAGAAAATGGCTCCTATCGTCCCGCTCATGCTCTTGGCTACGACGCGCCGCTGCCTGTTACTTTTCCAGAACAGGCCGCGACCGTCAGGCAGTTGCGCTCGACACGAGAGCCTGTGCTTGTCTATTCAGACGATACAGACTCCTGGGTCTATAAAACTCCTGGCATGGATGGCGAGCGCCAGATGCTTGAGGAGTTGGACACGCAACTTCTACTTCCACTCTCTGTAAAAGAGAATCTGCCGGGCTTCATCAGTCTTGGTCCGAAGCAATCGGAAGAACCTTACTCGAACACGGACCTGCGCCTTCTTCAATCGGTCGCAACACAGACCGGGCTTGCGCTTGAGAACAGTCAACTGACGGCGGCCATCGCATCAGAAGTAGCTCAGAGAGAGCGATTGAACCGCGAAGTCGAGATTGCGCGCGAAGTGCAGGAGCGATTATTTCCACAAAATCTTCCTGAGATCGAAGGGCTTGATTATTCGGGCGCTTGCCGACCCGCGCTGGGCGTAGGCGGCGACTATTACGACTTTCTTCTCTTGCCCGGCGGAAACTTCGGCATCGCCGTCGGAGATGTTTCGGGCAAAGGAATCGCAGCGGCTCTACTGATGGCTAGTCTTCAGGCTTCGCTGCGCGGGCAGGCTGTAATGGGCGCAAACGACCTGGCCGCATTGATGAGCACTGTCAATCGTCTGGTCTATGACGCTTCGGCTGAGAATCGCTACGCCACGTTCTTCTACGCTCAGTACGATCCTTCTGTGCGCCGATTGGCTTACGTGAACGCAGGCCACAACCCGCCTATCATTCTTCGCACGACAGATGATAAGAAAGAGGTGCTGCGCCTTGATGCTGGCGGCGTGGTCGTAGGTCTTCTGCCGGATTTCGAGTACCAGCAGGCGAGCATTCAATTAGAGCGTGGCGATCTGTTAATAGGTTTCACGGACGGCATAAGCGAAGCCATGAACCCTTCGGAAGAAGAGTGGGGCGAAGAAAAACTGGTCGAAGCTGCAAAGGCTTGTGACCATATGTGCGCAGCAGAGATCATCAAGCGCTTAGTCAGCGCGGCGGACGAATTCGCCGCAGGAGCAAAGCAGCACGACGACATGACGCTTGTTGTCGTGCGCATCGTCTAATTCAGGATTGACTCTCTAATGAAAACAAGACTCTTTCTGCTTACCCTTTTCATCGCCAACGCTCTTTCCATTTCAGCCCAGACCGGAACTCTCAAACTAACGCCGCACAAAATCTCTCTATCCAATGGAATGACGTTCAATCTATATCTGCCGGAAGAGTTTGAGATTAAGGTAGCAGCCGAAGGGTTGAAGCGTCCGCGTTTCATGTCGAAGAGTCCTGACAATCGAATCTTCGTCACGGACATGTATAACCTGACGGACAACAAGCGCGGCGCAATCTACATACTCGAAGATTTCAACGAGCGCAACGGTCATTTTCGTAAAGTCACTCCTTATTTAACGCAACTTCATAACCCTAACAGCATCTGCTTTCACTCGGACCAGAGCGGCCAGAACTGGATTTACATTGCGCTCACGGACAGCCTCATACGCTATCGTTACCATGCAGGCGACAACGCTCCCGTGGGCAAGCCGCAAGTGCTCGCAACGTTTCCTGACTACGGCCTCAACTACAAATATGGCGGCTGGCATCTTACGCGCACGCTCGCTTTCGGTCCGAATGAAAAACTCTATGTTGCGGTCGGAAGCTCCTGCAACGCCTGTGAAGAGAAGGAGGAGATTAGAGCGAGCATAATAGAGATGAACATGGACGGGACTGGTCGAAGGATTTACGCGAATGGATTGCGAAACGCTGTCGGCATCAAGTGGGTCGGCTCTGAGCTTTTTGCAACGGACATGGGTGCGGACCACCTCGGTGACAACAGCCCTTCGGACACCATGTACGTCGTCCGCGAAGGCTTGAACTACGGCTGGCCTTACTGCTATCAACTGGGTCCAAGAATCCTCGCAGATCCGAAGTTCAAATCTTCGAGCAAGAATCCCGGTTGCAGGAATGTGCCGCAGGCTTATGCAGCCTTCACAGCGCATAGCTCGCCGCTCGGCCTTGAGTATTTTGATTCCAACACTTCTTCACCGAATCTAAGAAACTATTTTCTGGTTGCACTGCACGGCTCTTCGGACCACAAGCTGAAGCGCGGCCACGACATCGTTCGCGTGAGAAAGGGAGCGCGAATAGAGGAGTTCATCACGGGCTTTCAACAAAACGGCGTAATCCATGGCCGCCCCGCAGACATCATGCGCTTGGGCGCGGACGCTTTTCTCTTTACGGACGACCACAGAGGTGTGGTTTACTATGTGCGTAAGAGATAAAGAGTCATGTCAACACATTCCGATTGCGAAATGCGGATTTCGGATTGCGGATTTAAGAAGACGAAACTGTCTTTCTTTTCAATCCGCATTTCGCAATCCGAAATCCGCAATCAAAAGGTCTCATTCGCATTCTTCATCAAGTGGGTTTTAGCCTGCGCGCTCCTTTGTTCTTTCAGCATCATTCCTGCAACGGCACAATCTTCAATTACTCATATCGTTGGCATAGTCCAAGATCAGGCCCACGCGCCCATCGCAGATGCCAAAGTCCTGTTAAAGAATCAATCCAACACAATCGCAGAAGCCACAACAGACTCAGAGGGACGATTCAAGATTGATGGAGTCGTTACAGCGGATACGGCGCTGACAGTTCACGCTCAGGGCTTCGCGCTTTTTGAAAGAAGGCTTGATGCGTTGAAGACGAACGCGCAAGAGATTGGTTGCGGGCTTCAGCCTCTTTCGTCGCTCAGGCAGCCGCACGGCCAATCCTACTTCGCAGGGAGTGAGTTTGCGCGGCGTCGGTGCAAGCGGAGCTAGTCGCGCCGTTGTACTCGCGGACGGCGTTCCGCTTAATGATCCTTTCGGCGGATGGGTTTACTGGAGCAGAGTTCCGCGCGCATCCGTCAGCAGCGTAGAAATCCTGCGCGGCGGCGCATCTGATCTTTACGGCAGCGATGCTCTCGGCGGAGTTATCAACATCACCACGCGCAAACCCGAATCGCCCGCGCTCTCTATGGAAGCAGCTTACGGCAATGAACGAACCGCCGACGCATCCCTTTTCGCTGGCGGTCGGCTTGGCGCGTGGGGCGCGTATCTGGCCGCAGAAACTTTTAAGACTGACGGATACATCATCTTTGATGAAAGAGAGCGCGGGCGCGTTGATGTGGCCGCAAACACGCGCGATGCTGCGCTTAACTTCACGCTTGAGCGTTCGTTTTCAAATGCCGGAAGCGTTTTCGCAAGAGCTTCCATCTTCGGCGAGGCCAGATCAAACGGCACGCCGCTTCAAACTAATCGAACGCACATTCGTCAATTCGTCGCGGGCGGCGACCTTCAAGCGAGAGACTCTGGCTCGTTCTCGTTCAGAGCTTACGGAGGCACGCAGGTTTTCGATCAGAATTTCACAGCCATCAGTGCGGACCGCAATAGCGAGACGCTGACTCGCATTCAACGCTCTCCCGCTGAATCGCTCGGACTATCTTTTCAATGGTCGCGCGCCGCTTTCAAGAGACAAACATTGGTCGCAGGACTCGAAGCGCGCGTGGTGCGTGGCTCAAGCGACGAGATCGCGTTCGTCGCGGGTCGTCCCAGCGCTCTCGTTGGCGCGGGCGGACGTGAGCGGACCACAGGAATCTTCTTTGAAGACATCGTTCGCTTCAACGCCAATCTATTTATCACAGGCGGAGCGCGTGTGGACCATTGGCGCAACTTCGCTGCCCTTTCAGCAACGCGCCCTCTCTCATCTTTAACGCAAGCCGTAACTATTTTCCCGGACCGCGACGAAACAGCTTTTAGTCCGCAACTCTCCGTGCTCTACAAAGCTTCTTCGAATCTTTCGCTCTATGCTTCCATGTCGCGCGCCTTTCGACAGCCGACGCTCAACGAGTTGTACAGAAGTTTCCGTGTGGGCGACGTTCAGACTCTGGCAAACGAGAACC
>QHXM01000235.1 GCA_003222945.1 Acidobacteriota bacterium | reverse complement strand
GCAAGCACCATGCGCTTGAGAAGGGGTGGCGGAGCGAAACGTTTTTCGCGGAACTCGTTGAACATTATCTCTGCAATGTAGTAGGTCGTGTCCAATCCTACGAAATCGCCAAGCGTGAACGGCCCCATCGGGTAGCCGCAGCCGAGCTTCATAGCGTTGTCAATGTCAACTATGCTTCCGACGCCTTCTTCCAATGCACGAATGGCATCGAGCATATAAGGCACGAGCAGGCGGTTGACTATGAAGCCGGATTTATCTCCCGCACGCACGGGCACTTTGCCGAGGCGTTTGCCGAACTCAATCGCCCGCTCGTAAACCTCTTCGTCCGTCAGGATAGTGCGTATGACTTCGACCAGCTTCATAATCGGCACGGGGTTGAAGAAGTGCATTCCTATGAAGCGGCGCTGTCGCTCGTCAGATGTCGCGGTCATCATCTCCGTAATTGAGATTGACGAAGTGTTAGAGGCGAAGATGGTTTCCGGCTTGCAGATTGAATCGAGCTTACTGTAGGTCTCTCGCTTCATCTCAAGGTTTTCGATGATGGCTTCGATGATGATGTCGCAGTCGCTTAAATCTTCGAGCGATGTCGTGCCCTTAAGACGAGAGCGAATCTCTTTTTGCTGGTCCGCCGTGATAGTTCCTTTCTCTGCAAACCTGGCGAGCGATTTTTCGATTCCGCTGAAGCCGCGTTCACATAGTTCGTCTGAAACCTCGCGGACGGTTACATCGAATCCTGCGGTGGCGGCAGTCTGCGCGATCCCCGAACCCATCAGGCCGCAGCCTAGCACGCCAACTTTTTTAATCTCCATTTCTGGTCTCCTGTAATTGCTCTAATCATAGAGCGATGATTTTGAAAGCTTGAGGTTATTTACCCTTTTGAGAATCCGTCTCGGGCGGCGGTTCATCTATTGATATTTCGTACTTCTTCCCATCAGTCTTAACCCACTGCTTGAATTTCTCCCACCACAAGTCCTGGCTCTTTTTTAGCTCAAATTTCTTCTGCGCTTTCGCATGAGCTTGCGCGCCACTCTTCTCAGGCATCGCCACATAATCTTTCGCCTGCATAAGTAGAGATTTCAACTCGTCGCGCAATTCTCCAGAACGCTTATCAAGCGCGCCCGATTTATCCAGAGCCTGTACCGCCTTATCAATACCGCCTGCGTCTCCTTTATCCACAGCAGAATCGAAAGTGTCCTGCGCATTGTTGATCGCATTGAGATACTCTGCCACGTCAGAGTTGTTTTCAAGGAAAGAATGTGGAACTACGTCCGCCAGATTCGGGTAATTTTTATTGAAGTTGCGCGCGACCATCACGAAGCTTACTACGACGAGCGCGAGCGCAAGTATTTGAAGAATGTGCCAGACGATTGCAACGCCCGCGCGCTGGCCCGGTCGCTTGTAATTGACGACGAGCGCAAGCAGCGCGCCCGAAACAAGCCCGCCCATGTGCGCTGCATTGTCTATGACGGGAATCATGTAGCCTATGAAGATGTTGAGCAAGATAGTCGGCAGCATCCCTGTGCCGAACGCTCGCTTGAAACCTTCCGGCAGTTCGTGACGAAATTTTATTCCGAAGACAAACAGCACGCCTATCAATCCGAAGAGCGCGCCCGATGCTCCTACAGAAACAACATCCTGCGATTTGAAGAGAAAGCGCCCGATTGGACCTGCGTTATGAATGCCGGGCTGCACGCTCAAGAAACTTGCGACCACACCCACAATGCCCGTCACGACCCAGAAGACCACAAACTTCGCAGAGCCGTACAGTCGCTCAACATACGGGCCAATTACCCAGAGGCCGTACATGTTCATCAAGATATGCGCGATGCCGCCGTGCAGGAATATAGGCGTGACGAATCGCCACCACTCGTGCTGGCCTTCTATCAGGGAGTTGACCTTCGCGCCGAACCTGATAAGCACAGCCGGGTTCTTATCCGCTCCGGCCTGCATGGTCAGAATGAAGACGAAGACGTTTGCGACGATGAAGACGATTGTGAAGATGTACGGGCGGCTAAGAATCGCTCGCGCAAAGCGCACGGTCTCGTGGTCGTGCACGACGACAGGCGCTCTCGTCTGTGTGCGAGGCGCAGAATCTTTTGGCGCTCCACACGCGGAGCATTGCGTCTCGTTTGCTCCGACGAGCGCGCCGCAGTTGCGACACATGCTGGGACGCCCCGCGTAGTTCGAGTTATTCACTTGAGCTTCAGACAAAACTTTCCACCTCAGGCGCGACCCGACAATCTCCAACCAGAATATTTTCTGCTTGCAAGGATTTTACACTGAAGGACGGAAAAGCAGAATCCAAATGAAAGGCAGGCAGAAGGTCTAAGAAAAGCAAATCCGTAGAGCCTGTAAAAGCTGCAAGCAGGAATCAACAGTCAAATATACCGGACATACCACTTTACAATGCTGTAAAGCGACGAAACAGCGCTGTTTTGCGATAAAACAGACTTGCTTCGTCATTTTGTAACCCTGCTTTGCCGTTATGTAAGCTTACATTGCGACAAACAAAGCTTGCTTTATCGCTATGTAAACTTACAAAGCCACAAAGCAGGCTTGTTTCGTGGCTTTGTAAACCTACACGGAAGCGAAACAAGCCTGCTTTGCCACAATGTAAACTTACAAAGCGACAAAGCAAGCTTTATTTGCTCCTATGTAAGTTTACATAGCGAGGAAGCAGGTCTGTTTTATCGCAAAGAAGGTTTACAAAATGACGAAGCAAATCTGTTTCACGGCCTTGTAAGTTTACAAAATGATAAAGCAGGTCCGTTTTCTCGTCAGGCAGGGATTTTTTGCCGTCGAGCAGGTTTACGAAATAGCAGATTAAACCCACAAAACGAGCGAATAAGTTGACAAAAAGGCGCGGCAGGCCAATCAAGTTGCCTGGTCAAGTATGAAAATCCCAAACTATATCGGCCCGTCTTCTTCCTCTCGCCTACTCTATTTTCCCTTGCACTCTGATTTCGCGGGGCGCATCTCTTTCGGCTGTTACTTCAATTGGCGCACGCCACGCGAGAGTCTTTATCTGGCATGTGCCTGTGTTGTCTTCGCGGCAGTAGAAGAGTGTGAGTTGAATGCGAAGCGCACTTTGGCCTGCGTCCCCGACGCGCAGCGGAATATGAAGCGGAAGTTGCAGGTCTTTCGCCACGCGGACGGCAGAAGTTTTTGCGTCACCGTCGAGAGCTATGTGCTCCGCTCCGCTCTCAACAGAAATTTTGTAACGCTGAGGCGCGCTTGAATTGAGGTGATAGCCTGACGGAAGGTTTACATCAATAAGAAGCGCGGCGCTTGATTGCGCCGAAAGTTTCTGCGGCGCGAGCTTTATCTCTTCAAGATTGGGCGCAACGTCCGCCTTGCTCGTTTCCAACGAAGTTGTGTCGGGCGGCTGCAAGCCTTTGATCTTGAGCGTCGTGGTCTCTCTGGTTTTCAGATCAACGACGCGAATGGCGTGATTGTTCGTGTCCGCAATGTAGAGCTTTCCATTTGCGACGCTCAGGCCGCCGGGTTCATAAAATGTTGGTGATGAGCCGTCCATTTGTCCCGGCTTGCCTGTGCCGAAGAGAGTCTTGATAGTGCGCGCCTTCGGGTCAAGCTGCTTTATCTTGTGATTGTAGGTGTCGGCTATCAAAACTTTTCCGTCTAGGAATGCGAGGCCGAGCGGATGCTGTAAGCGAACGTCGTCGCCACGTCCGTCATGGTCGCCGAAGTCGAAGAGATCGCCGCCCGCAAGCGTTTGAACTGTCGGAGAAACGGACGTAAGGTCAATCTCGCGGACGATGTTTGCTTCGGCGTCCGCTACATAAAGTGTTTTGCCATCTGTTGCTAAACCTGAAGGCTGCGCGAATCCTGCTTTCAATAGTTCATCGTCGTGCCTTGCTTCACGACCTGAGCCAGCGAAAGTCTGTATAGTTCCCCGTTCAAGATCGAGTTTCCATATCTGATGTGGTCCGGCCATAGCTATGTAAAGGTTGCGACCGACAAGCTGCAAATCCCACGGCGAGCTTAGACTGACGGTTCGCGCCGCGCCCGACTGATTGTATTCCTGCATCTGTCGGCCTGTGCCCGCAACGGTTTCAACCTTGAGCGCTTTCAAATCAACGCGGCGTATCAGATGATTCTCAGTATCCGCGACGTAGAGCGAATCGCCATCGAGAGCAAGACCTTGCGGACGATTGAAGCTGGCGCGATTGTAGTCTCCATCTTCAGCGCCGTGCGCGCCTGTGCCTATGGTTTCGATTAACGTGCCGTCAAGTTTTGTAATGACTATGCGGTTGTGATTAGAGTCTGAGATGAAGAGACGATCATTCTTCTCGTCCGCCAGAACTTTGCCGGGGAATGCTAGCGGCAGATCGCCAACCTTCGCGCGTTCGAGCGTGAGACTCAGAGGCTGCTCATTCAATTCTCCGCGCTTGCGAAACTCTTCGACCGTTTTTCCGATAGCCTGATCCAGCAACTCGTAATTGCCCTCGCCACGGACGAAGCCTACGATGTAACCCGCAGGGTCAATCAAGTATTGCGTAGGCCACGCGCTCACGTCGTAAGCTTTCCAGATGGCAAAGTCGGCGTCGTTGATTACGGGATGTTCAAGTTCGTAGCGCAGGATTATGCGGCGAATGTTCTCAGTCTCTTTCTCATTGCTGAACTTTGCGGAATGAACGCCTATGACGACGAGTTGATTCGCATACTTCTTTTCCAGCCGCTTCAAGTCGGGGATGATGTGCATACAGTTAACACATCCGTAGGTCCAGAAATCCAGTAGGACAACTTTGCCTTTGAGAGCGGCGAGCGACAGAGGCTTGTCCGTGTTTAGCCAGCCGCGCCCGCCCTCAAGTTCCGGCGCACGCACACGGCCTTGCTGCGGTATAGCCATTGTCAGAGAACCTTTCAGCGAAGATTGATTTACTGATTGAGCGTTAAGAAAGATTGCGCTCATGAGCATTAAGCTTAGAGCAAGAATTAATTGGGTTGCGATAAAAGAACGTCGAGTCATTTTAGATAATCCTCTTGGATGCATTGTAAATCAGTTAGGGCTTGGATGACGAAACGTATTTTAGAGTGACTGCTATCGTTTATGGCTTTGCCGCATCTACACTCTTATTTCGACTTGCGTTGACACGCACAGTTTCGCATGTTAGAACCGCTATTGTCCCCTGATGGTTGTGCTCTCTGCTAATCGTCACAACCCGTTTTCGCCATGAAGCTTTGTCAGACTTGCAACTCAATAGCCGCCGACGAGCATAGCTACTGCGCCCACGACGGGCAGAAGCTTGTAAAGGACGCGCTCGCAACGACGCTACAGGAATCCCTGGGCGCGAAATACACCCTGACCAAACTCATTGGCACAGGCTCAATGGGCGCAGTCTATCGCGCGCGTCACCAGTCGCTTGATGACGTTGCTATCAAGGTGATGCTCGGTCCGCCAAGCAATCATAAACTCTCGCAACGCTTCCTGCGCGAAGCTCGCGCGCTCAGAAAGTTGCACCACGAGCATTCCGTTCTGGTCTATGACCTTGAACGCTCGCCCACAGGTCTCACATACATAGTTATGGAGATGGTCGAAGGTCGCTCCTTGCGCGAGCGTCTGGAAAAGCGCGGGCAGTTGACGATTAAAGAGACGCTGGAGGTTGCAGAAGCAGTTTGCGATGCGCTCTCCGCAGCACACGAGCATGGCATCATTCACCGTGACCTGAAGCCGGACAACATCATACTCGCTGAAGAGAAGAAAGCCGACGAAAGCTCCGCGCGCACGATCAAGATAGTTGACTTCGGCATTGCTAAGCTTCGCGGAACTAAAGAGGGCGACGAAGAAGCCTCCATGCAACTGACCAAGATGGGCGCGCCCATTGGAACGCCCTTCTACATGTCGCCCGAACAATGGTTCGGCGATGGTCCGGGAATCACAGCATTGGACCATCGCACAGACATATATTCACTTGGATGCACGCTCTACGAAATGCTCACAGGCCGCCCGCCTTTTCTTGGCGCAGAGACTGAAGAGTTGCGCCGCAAGCATCTGAACGATCAGCCGCAACCGCTTAACGAAATTGAGCCGCGCATACCTGTTGCACTGAGTCGTGTAATCCTTCGCTCTCTGGAAAAAGATAGAGACCTGCGCCCGGCCACTGCAAAAGAGTTCGCAACAGAGCTTCGACGCGCTTATGAAGAGAGCAAGCCTGCCGTTGAAAACGATGAAGCACGACCGACGCCGCGTGAACCTTCAAAGAGCGAAGAGAAACCGAACGCGGAGCGAGTCTCTCATCTGCAATCAACAGAAGAATCAGTTCCTGTGGTAAGAAACTGGGCCGCACAAGAGATGCAGCAGGCAATCGAGCAGATGCGCGTTCACCCCGAAGCGTTCGCCCCTCAAGCATTAGAGCAAGCCACGC
The DNA here is from genome assembly GCA_003222945.1 of Acidobacteriota bacterium. Lineage (GTDB taxonomy): Bacteria > Acidobacteriota > Blastocatellia > Pyrinomonadales > Pyrinomonadaceae > QHXM01. Next base: position 6,693 of record QHXM01000235.1, on the reverse strand, counting down.
CGCAGGAAAGCGCAGAGAAACCTGCGCAGCCAATCTCAAAGCCTTTCGCAGAAACATTGGAAGACGCTAATGAGATAACAGCGGAAGCCAAATTCAACGCTAAGACAGGGACTCTACAACCCGCTCGTCCAACATCGCCCGAAGCAGAATTGCAGAAGACTTTATTACTTGAGCGAAGAGGGAGGCGCGAACCTGCGATTGAGAATAAAGCGCCGAGACCGGAAGCGCCTAAGCAAGAAGAAGTATCGAAGTCAGAAACGCCTCGATCAGAGGAGCAGAAATCAAAAGGCGCGGCGCATAAGTTTATGGTAGCTCGCACGGGCGCGTTGCGCGTCGCAGTGCTGGCAGATGAAGTGGACACAGTCGCAGAGTGGAGCACTCCCGTCCCTCTGCCGAACGCGCCCGCGTCCATACTCGGCGTCGTCAATGTTCGAGGTCGTATGCTCACAGTGCTCGACCCGCTCGCACTTCTAGGCGAAGAAACGAACGGGCACACGAACAATCCGCACTCTTTCATCATCGCGCTTCGCGGCGACGAGCAATTGGCGATTGCGGCAGACAGCATTGACACTGCAATCGAAGCTGATATGGAAGAGGCCGCGCCATCAGAAAGGGACGAGACCGCCAGCGTCGTGCGCGGCATCGCTCATATCGAACAAGATTCAGTAACCGTGCTTGAAACCAAGGAACTCTTCGACGCGGCAATGCGCGGCGCGGAACGAAGACGGCAGAGAAAGTGAAGAACAGAATTCAGGAGTCCGCAATCCAGAAGTCAGAATGAAAACGGGGGCGGCATTCTTTTCGGTTTTTCTTTTATTCTGGATTCTGGCTCCTGCTTTTGCAAATGAACCCTCAAGCTTTCATTACACTAGAGTATGACAAGCTTCGCGCTCTCTTTCGTCGCGGGGCGCAGACCGCTATGGGGCGTGCGCGTGCTGATGCGCTTGCGCCGCTCGATGATCTTGCTCGCTTGCGCAGGGAGTTGAGCGCGCTTGCCGAGTGTGTTGAGTTGCGACGGCGCGGCATCGTCTGGTCCTTTACTGAAATGGCAGACCCGGAGGAAGCGATTGCGCGGCTGCGCATAGAAGGCACTACGCTTGAGCCTCTGACGATTCTTGAGATTGGGCGTTTGTGCGAGCAGGCTTTGGCGGCGCGTGCCCTTGTTATGGCCGAGCGCGACGAGTGCCCTGTGCTGTGGGCTGCGGTTGAAGCTTTGCCGCGTGATCTGCATAGCTTGGCCGCGCGCGTCTCAAACAAAATCTTACCGAGCGGCGAGTTGGATGACCGCGCGAGTCCGGAGCTTGCACGCATACGCCACGAGATTACGCGCTTGCGTTCAAACATAACTCGTTCGCTTGAGAACTTGATGCGGCGCGCGGACGAAGCGATTCAGGATGAGATTGTGACGGTTCGCAACGACCGCTTCGTGATTCCTGTTAAGTCGGACCATCGCGGACGTGTGCAGGGTGTGGCGCACGGCTTCTCTTCTTCGGGCGCGACAATCTTCGTTGAGCCTCTTGAGACGATTGAATCTAACAATGAGCTACAGAATTTGCGCGAGACGGAAGAGCGCGAGATAAACAGAATCTTGTTTACGCTCACGGAAGAGTTGCGTGGTCAATTGCCAGCGATTGAGATGGCCGCGCACGCTGTCGCTGAGCTTGATTTCGTGAACGCGAAGAGAGTCTTACTTGAAAGATTCAATTGCGTCGTCCCCGAAATTAACGAGAGCAGCAGTCTTGAGCTTGTTGAAGCGCGCCATCCACTTCTTGAAGAGAGCTTGCGAGCAACGGGCGGCTCGGTCGTGCCCGTCTCATTCTTGCTCGATTCAGATCATCCCGTCATGGTCATATCGGGAGCGAACGCTGGCGGCAAGACCGTCGTGTTGAAGACCACCGGATTGCTTTCGTTGATGGCTCTGTCAGGCTTGCCCGTGCCTGCGCGCCGCGCACAGATTCCTTTCTACGCTTCCGTGCTCGCGGACATAGGCGATCACCAATCGCTCGCCGCGAACCTCTCGACCTTCACATCGCACGTGGCAAACATCAGCCGCATGATTGAAGAATGCCGCGCGTCCGCGCTCGTGCTGCTCGATGAAGTCGGCACAGGCACAGACCCCGAGGAAGGCTCTGCGCTGGGCGTGGCTGTCGTGGATCATTTTCGTCGCGCGTGCGGCGCGCACGTTTTGGCGACGACGCATTACAGCGGCTTGAAGATGTACGCGGCAAATGAAGAAGCGGTCATCAACGCGAGCGTTGAGTTTGACGAGAAGACTTTGCAGCCGACATACAGGCTGCTCGTGGGCGTTGCGGGCGCATCTTCCGGGATAGAGATTGCGCGCCGCTTCGGTTTCCCTGACGAGATTGTGACTGTAGCTTCAGAACACGTAGGCGAATCTTCGCGCGAGGCTACTCTTTACCTGCGCCGCATCAAGCGCGAATCCGAAGAGGCTGTGGCTTTGCGCCGCGCTCTGGAAGAAGAACGCGCCGCAGTTGCGGAAAAATATTCAAAGCTAGACGTGGAAGCACAAAGGCGCGAGCGCGAACGTCAGGCTGCGTTTGAGCGCGAACTTCAGAAAGCTATCTCGGATTTTGAGAAACGCTCGCGCGAGATTGTCTCAAAGATTGAAGATAGCGCCGAACGAGCGAAGGTAGAGCGTGAGCGAGAGCGTCGCGCCGCCGAACTCAAACGCGAAGCTCAACGCGCAGCGCGCGCCGCCACAGCTTCACAAGCGCCGAATGCACAGCAACAGCAACCCGCGCGCCCCGTTCGCGTAGTGCGTGACGGAAAGGTTGTGAATCCGGCGGACGTTCTGCCGCCCGTTGAAGAGGAGTATCGCGTCTCAACGGCGCGTCCAATAGCGGTCGGCGACCGCGTGCGCCTGCGCTCCTTCGGCTCCATCGGAATCGTTGATAATATCAGCAATGGCGAGGCAGAGGTTCGCGTTAAGGCTCTGCGTTTCCGTGAAAAGCTCTCTAATCTTGAACTGGTCGAAGTGGTCGAGCCGAAAACCGAACTGGGGAGACTTGCGAAGATGCAGGCAGCATCGCGCACGCCCGAAGTTCAACTGCGCGGAGCAAGCAAAGAATTCCGCACCGAACTCAACTTGATAGGCCGCACAACGGACGAAGCCGTTGACGAAGCGGACAAGTTTCTGGACGAAGCCTACTTGAACAGCCTTCACGAGGTTCGCATCATTCACGGTCACGGCACGGGCGCGCTTCGCAAAGCTATCTCAGATTTTCTGCGCAATCACCCGCACGTAGAGCGCTTTTCACAAGCGCCACAGGATCAGGGCGGCGCTGGCGCGACCATCGTAGAGTTGAAGCAGTAAGTGGTCGCGTACCTTATAGTTTCTCTTGTTACGCTTTTAATTATCGAAGGGAGTTAAGCACTAATGACAATAACAAATTCAGTTTCAGGAACGAACGTGCATGAGATAGCTGACGGAATCTATCGCATCAACACGCCGCTCTCCGTTGTGCCCGGAGGATTCTCTTTCAACCAGTATCTTATAGTTGACGACGAGCCGCTGCTGTTTCACACAGGCCCGCGCAAGATGTTCCCGCTCGTGCGTGAAGCTATGGCGAGTGTGATGCCCGTGGAGCGTTTGCGCTACGTCGCTTTCTCGCACGTGGAGGCTGACGAGTGCGGCTCGCTCAACGAGTGGCTCAAGGTTGCGCCCAGTGCAGTTCCGCTCTGCGGGCAGATCGCTGCGCTCGTTTCAATCGAAGACCTGGCGGACCGTTCTCCGCGAGCGATTGCTGACGGCGAAGTAATCTCGCTCGGACGACATTCAGTTCAATGGTTTGACACACCGCATCTGCCCCATGCGTGGGAATGCGGCTTCATGGCGGAGACTCTGACGCGCACGCTTCTGTGCGGCGACCTCTTCACGCAACCGGGCGAGGGCGCACAACCCCTCACAGAGTCAGACATACTCGCGCCGAGCGAAGCCTTACGCAAACAGATGGACTACTTCTCGCACACGAAGAACGCGCGCTCTCTTCTTGAGCGCCTTGCAACAACAGAGCCGAAGACGCTTGCTTGTATGCACGGCAGCGCGTGGACCGGTAACGGCGCAAAGCTATTGCGCGCGCTCGCAGGCGAATTGACCCGATAACATTCTCAAACTCCATCAGGCGATTTCCATAGCGATGCGCTTCCCGCAAACATTTATTGATGACCTTCGCCGTCAGGCAGACATAGTTCGCGTCATACAGGATTACAGATAGTTGCGGAGAAGACGAACGTGCCTCTGCCCGCGATGGTCGAAGATAAGAAATTCGAGACGCGGCGCAAGGAGGCTGACGAGATTATTGAACTTAATTCGTGGGCGCTCGAATGGTGGGAAGGTCAGTTAGAGCAAGATACGGCGGAAGCTCGCGCGGCACGGGATTACCTTGAAGGTCGGCAGATTTCTGATGAGACGCGACGGGCTTTCCGTCTGGGTTACGCGCCTGACAGTTGGGATGCGATGTCTGCGCATTTGAAGGGGCGCGGCGCGAGTGCTTCGCAGATTGAGCGTAGCGGTCTCGTTGTTAAAAAAGATTCGGGCGGGTTTTATGATCGCTTTCGCGGGCGACTTATTTTTCCAGTGCTGGATGCACAGGGTCGTGCGATTGCTTTCGGCGGCAGAACTTTGCAGGCGGATGGCGAGCCTAAGTATTTGAACTCGCCTGAGACGGCAGCCTACACAAAGGGGCGTCATCTGTTTGGCTTGAATCTGACGCGCGATGAGATTCGTCGGCGCAAGTTTGCCATTCTCGTTGAAGGTTATCTTGATCTAATCATCCCATATCAGTTCGGCGTGCGAAACTTGGTCGCCTCTCTTGGAACTGCTCTCACAACGGAACAGGCGAAACTTCTGGCACGGTTTGCGCGCAAGGTTGTTGTCAACTATGATGGTGACAGTGCGGGCGTGAAGGCCGCAAAGCGCGCGATTGAGACGCTTCTGGCAGAAGATTTTGAAATAAAAGTTCTGGTCCTTCCCAGTGGCGCTGACCCGGACGAGTTCATCCGACTGGAAGGCGCTGAAGCGTATCAAGAGCGACGCGCGCGCGCGCTACCACACATACAGTTCGTTCTGGACGAGGCCGTGCGGGATCGCAACATCTTGCGACCGGCTGACAAGGCCGCAGCAGTTGAAGACGCACTCCCATTTGTTCGCGCAGTTCGCAACCCCATTCAGAAGCGCGAATACTTTGACATAGCCATGAACACACTGCGCGTTGATGAGCCTCAGCTTCGCCGCGAACTATGGCAGGCCATCAGGTCTAACACGCAAAGCGCGCAGCAGGATGTGTATGTGCGGCAGAAGATAGCCAGCGCATCGGGCGCGCATCCGACCGTGGCCGAGCAGAGACTTCTTGAGCTTCTGGTTCACGACGAAGAGTTGCGTCGCACAATCTTGCCGCGAATGGAAGCCGCCGATTACGAAGAGTTGCCGACCGGTTCAATCTTCCGCGCTCTAATCGAGATTGAAGAGGAAGGTGCAATAGTTGATTTCCAGACTCTTGGCGCAAAGACCGAAGGCGATGCGGTCGCATCAGACCTCGTGCCGTTGCTTTTAATGAGTGAGTCCGAGCGCGAAGAGGGCGAAGCGGTTGACGATGCGCTGGCGACGGCGGAGAGTTGTCTGAACACTCTGCGGCTGATGACGGTGGACCGGCGAATCAATGAGATTGGAGTTGAGATTGTCAACGCCGAGCGAGCGGGCGACGCAGAGCGCATTGACAAGTTGGCTTTAGAGCAGTTGCAATGGGCTAGACGCAAAAAGCAGATATTAGATTCTATAGACCAGATGTCGGCGGCTAACACTTAAGCCGTCTGTCAAACCTCTCCTGCCGGGGTGAACCTGTATTGAGCATGGAAGAAAAAGATCGTGACGATGTGATGCAGCGCCTTTTGGAGTTGGGCGGCGATAAGAAGTATCTCACCTTTGACGATCTCAACCGTGAGTTGCCCGACAACGTTGTATCGCCCGACGACATAGAGGATGTGCTGCAAAAGCTCGAAGGCTCAAACATAGCCGTCGCAGATGCGGACGAGCGCTTGATTGAACAGGCCGCTGTCCTTGCCGTTGACGATGAAGACGAGGCGCTTGACGAGGACTTAGAGCTTGACCTTTCGGCAGGCACGCTTGATAAGACGAATGACCCTGTCCGCCTATACCTGCGCGAGATGGGCATCGTTCCGCTTCTGACGCGCGAGGGTGAAGTCGTCATAGCAAAGCGCATTGAGCGCGGCCAGCTTAAAACACGGAAGGCCATCACGCGCTCGCCCATCGCCGTCGGAGAGCTTCTAAAAATTGGCGACGAGCTTGAAGACGGGACGCTCAACATACGCGACGTAGTCACCTTTTCAGAACAGGCCGAACTCACGGGCGACGAAGACAAGGCCGACGAATATTTCAAGTGGACCGTAGAAGGTATCGAGAACATACGCAAGCTCTACAAGACGGGCTTGAGAGAATGGGATCGCCTTCGCGCAGAGCAGAAGATCGTGCGCGGCAAGAGGACCAGAAAGCTCGTGCGGCTCAGACGTAAAGTTGCGCGCTATCGTCTTGAGATAGCGCAGGAGATAGGTCGGCTCAATCTGACGGAGCGCGTGCGCCAGCGTCTAATCAACTCAATCCGTGCCGTCCATAAAGAGATTCGCGCGGCTGAGCGAGACATTGACACTTTCACGGAA
>QHXM01000234.1 GCA_003222945.1 Acidobacteriota bacterium | reverse complement strand
AAGTTTGCGAGTCGATAGTCGAGGCGTCATTGAACGCTGGTTCAATAAGGACGAGTGGCTGAGTTGGGATTTCAAAGTCAGTAGTCCTGGAACTTTCGATGTCGTATTGCTTAGTTCGGAGCAGAAGTACGGAAAAGATTGGGAAGGCGGTCATGTGGTTGACATTGACGTGGCCGGAGAAAAATTGAAAGCGACGGTTGAGAACAACGGTAAAGAAGAGAATCCTGCGAACCCTTACTGGAAATATGTAATCTCGAAGATGGGTCGAATCCGCGTTGATAAGCCGGGCAAGTACAACCTGACATTGAAACCTGAAACGATTCGAGCAGAGAAAAAGCTTGGCCTGACATTGGTCTCTGTGAAACTGATTCCGGTTCAGCCGTAGTGGTCGTCGGCCAATCTAGAAGTTCGTGTTGCGGTCCAGAATATTTTATTGAGGAATTATGAGACGAAAGCAATTGCTAATCGGTTGGTGCGTTGCAATTCTAATATTGTTAGCGACCTTCTCAAATCTTCTTGCTCAAACTTCGCAAGGCACATTGCCTAGAGTGTTTCTGCTAGACGCACAGCGACTCTCTGAGACGCGACGCAGCATTCTTTCTGGAAACAAATCTTTCGATACGGCGCTCCAAAAGCTTGAGGCTGACGCGCGAAAGGCTCTTAAGTCGGGCACATTCTCCGTCATCAACAAAGAGGCCACGCCGCCGAGCGGCGACAAGCACGACTATATGAGTCAAGCTCCATATTTCTGGCCCGATCCGAAGAGTCCGAACGGTCTTCCTTACATACGGCGCGACGGTGAGCGCAATCCTGAGATTAAAAAATTCCCGGACCACCAAAGTATGGACGGGATGGTTGACGCAGTCTCAACGCTCTCGCTCGCTTACTACTTCAAAGGCGACGAGGCTTATGCTGCGAAAGCTTCGGAGTTGCTGCGCGCGTGGTTTCTCAATCCGGCGACGCGCATGAACCCGAACCTGCAATATGCGCAGGCAATCCCTGGCGTCAATAGCGGGCGCGGCATCGGGTTGATTGAGACGCGGGGCTTGACGCGCGTGGTGGATGCAATCGGTTTGCTGGCCGGGTCGAAATCGTGGACTGCGGCGGACCAGCGGGGCTTGGAAGATTGGTTCACGAAATTTCTTCAATGGATGATGGAGAGCAAGAACGGGCGCGACGAATCCAACGCTGAGAATAATCACGGCACCTTTTACGACTTGCAGACAACTTCGTTCGCGCTCTTTCTGGGGAAGACAGATTTGGCCGTAAAAATTCTTGAGACCGCCAAGCAAAAGCGAATAGCGCGACAGATTGAGCCTGATGGCAGAGAGCCTCTAGAACTGGCTCGGACACGCGCGTGGAGCTACAGCGTCGGCAATCTGGACGGCTTGATTACGCTTGCGGAATTGGGCGAGCGCGCAGGCGTTGACCTGTGGAACTATCAGACCGCAGATGGACGAAGCATACGCCGCGCTCTCGAATATCTTTACCCCTTCGCCGTAGGCGAGCAGAAGTGGCCTTACAAACAGCTAGGCGAATGGCAACCGCAGATGCTTTACCCTCTGATGCGTAGGGCTTCCGTGAAATATAACGATCAGAAGTTTAAGACGATGATGTCGAAGATTCCTGCTGCGGAAGCAGATAACAGAGAGCGGCTTTGGTTTAAGTCAGAACTGCCTGCGTAAGCGGGCGGGTTCTTCGGTCGCCAAAGCACCCGCCCGCTTACGCAGGCGGTTCTGACTTAATTTGCACTCAATTGTAAAGATGAGATACCAATTCAAACATCAAACGATTGCATCGCTGATTGCTGTAATTCTGTTTGCTCAGGCAGCAATCTTGCCGTGCAGAGCGCAAGTAGTTTCAACATCAAGCGCAAGCGTTAAGAATCAACCGGCGACAGAGACCGATTGGTCGAAATTGCTCGTTGAATCCACAATCAAGCGCTATCTCACAGCCGAATCTCTGAAGGGTTGGGGCTACGCGAAATCGCTCTATCTCTACGGGCAGTATCTTGTTTATCTGAGGACTAAGGGTCGAAGGCTTTTGGATCACTTAAAGGCTTGGGTGGACCTGCACGTTGACGATAAGGGCACGATCAACAGACCTATCAACGCGCTTGATTACATGCTGCCGGGAAATCTCCTGCTCATCCTTTATAAAGAGACGAAGCAGGAGAAGTATAAGCTCGCAGCCGATAACATCAGAAAAGTTTTCGATACATATCCCAGAACAAAAGACGGCGGCTTCTGGCACGCGAACACCAAAAGCCGCGAGTGGCAACTCTGGGCCGACGGCGTCTTCATGTCGCTGCCTTTCCTTGTCAGGTACGGCAAAATGTTCGGCGATTCAGCTTACGCGAACGACGAAGCCGCGAAGCAGTTGCTCATCTACGCAAGCCACCTAAGCGACCCGCAGACCGGCCTACTCTTTCACGCTTACGATGAAAGCGGCCAAACCGCATGGTCCAATACGCCCACACATCACTCGCACTATTTCTGGTGTCGCGCAATCGGTTGGTTCGGCATGACGTTGATAGAAGTTCTGGACCTTCTGCCTAAGAATCATCCGAAGAGAGGGCAACTCATCGCTCTGGTTCAGCAGCTAGCGAAAGCTTTTGAGAAATATCAAGACCCGAAGACCGGCCTCTGGTATCAGGTCGTGGATAAAGGCGACATGCCGGGCGACTGGCTCGAAACCTCTAGCTCATGCATGTACACCTACATGCTCTGGATGGGAGTCAAAAGAGGCTACATCTCAAAACATTATCGTGACGTTGCGCTCAAAGGATACAAAGGTGTCCTGACAAAGCTCTCGGTCGGACAGGACGGGCTGACCAACCTGATTGACATTTGCGAGGGAACGAACGTGGGCGATCTTGATTATTACTTTAACAGGAAGCGAAACGTGAACGACTTTCACGGTCTCGGCGCATTCCTAATCATGAACGAACAGTTGAGAACAACGACGGGCGGAAGCGCGCCGCCGCAACTAGATTGGTCTGCGAACTAGCGCACGACAAATAAAGATTTATGGGGCAGAACAGGGAAAAACATTGACGCGCGGACGGGTTGACGATTGAACTGCGCGCCGGCGGAGGCTTTATCGGAAGATTCGATTGATTTTCAGCAGGATTCATTGTGCAATCTCTATTATCAAAGATGCTAAAAGTTCGACTGCTAATATTACTTGGAACTGTTTTGCTCGCCTGCTTGCCCGTCGCGGCGCAAAAGCCGTCCGTTCTCGACGTGAAAGCTTTTGATCGAGAGCGCGTTCTGAAGGCTGCTAGAGAATATTTGTCTGAGCCTCCGATTACTGTCACTGCGTCAACAAGCCCGCGCAGCGCAGGTGGTCCGCACGATTTCTTCTCTGAAGGCGACTACTGGTGGCCTGACCCGAAGAACCCTGGTGGACCGTATATTCAACGCGACGGGATGTCTAACCCGGACAATTTCACGGACCATCGCCGCTACCTGATGCGCTTGAGCGTTCAAGTCCCTGCGCTCGTTGCAGCGTGGAAGATAACAGGCGACGCTCGCTACGCTAAACATGCAGCGGAGCATCTGCGCGCGTGGTTTCTGAACAAGAGGACGCGCATGAATCCGAGCCTTCAATACGCGCAGGCGATTCACGGCATTACTACAGGGCGCGGCACAGGCATCATTGACACTATTCATCTGGTCGAAGTCGCACGCGCAATCGAAGTGCTGCAAGGCTCGAACGCTCTCACAAAAGACGAGCTTGCCGGAATCAAGAAATGGTTCACGGATTATCTTCAATGGATGACGACCAGCAAGAACGGAATTGATGAGCGCGATGCGAAGAACAATCACGGCACGTGCTGGGTCATGCAGGTTGCAGCGTTCGCGCACCTTGCCGGGAATCAGGAGTTGATGAATTATTGTCGCACGCGCTTCAAGACAGTTCTCATTCCGAATCAAGAGGCACAGGATGGAAGCTTCCCGCAGGAGCTGAGGCGCACAAAACCTTACGGTTACTCGCTCTTTAATCTGGAAGCGATGACGACGATTTGCCAGATACTCTCAACGCCTGAAGACAATCTCTGGACGTTTGAGCTACAGGACGGGCGCGGAATTCGTAAGGCTGTTGAGTACATGTTCCCTTACATGCGCGACAAGAAGAGTTGGCCGCTCAAGCCCGATGTGATGTATGACAAGGAGTGGCCCATGCGTCAGAGCAGTCTGCTGTTCGCAGGATTAGCATTGAACCATCCAGATTACATAGAGCTTTGGAAACGGCTTCCGGCGGATTCAACTGTCGAAGAGGTCATACGAAACTTCTTCATACGCCAGCCTGTGCTGTGGATTGAATTCGCGAGTCACAATCGCCGGGCATAAGGGAAGAATGAGCATTAAGATTACAGAGATAAACGCGCTCGACATTCGCTTTCCCACATCGCGTGCGCTTGATGGCTCTGATGCTATGAATGCAGACCCGGATTACTCTGCGGCCTACGTCATACTGCGGACCGACAGCGCGGCTGGATTAGAAGGTCACGGCCTTACGTTCACAACAGGTCGCGGCAACGAACTCTGTTGCGCTGCTATTGAAGCATTGACCGCGCCGCTTGTCGGAAGAACTCTCGAATCTCTCACGGCAGACATGGGAGCTTTCTGGAATTTGATGACGGGCGATAGCCAGTATCGCTGGCTTGGGCCTGAGAAGGGCGTCATTCATCTTGCGACAGCAGCGGTCGTTAACGCTGTGTGGGATTTATTTGCGAAGGCAGAAGGCAAGCCGCTCTGGAAACTTCTCGCTGACATGACGCCGGAAGAGATTGTCGCAACGATTCCTTTTCGCTACATCACGGATGCTCTCACGCCTGAAGATGCGCTTGCTATCTTGCGCCGCAATGCAGAGATGAAGACAGAGCGCGAAGCTTTTGTGCGCGAGCGAGGGTTTCCTGCTTACACGACCTCAGCCGGATGGCTGGGCTATTCGGATGAGAAGATACGCCGTTTGATACGCGACGGATTACGCGAGGGCTGGACAGAGTTCAAGATGAAGGTCGGGCGCAATTTGGAAGAAGACTTGAAACGCGCCGCGCTCATACGCGAAGAGATTGGCTGGGATCGCACATTGATGATGGACGCCAATCAAGTTTGGGATGTAGGCCAAGCGATAGAATGTATGAAAGAGTTGTCGCGCTTTCGCCCCCTCTGGATTGAAGAGCCTACAAGTCCCGATGACGTGCTTGGTCATGCTGAGATTGCATGCGCCATTGCGCCCGTAGGCGTTGCCACCGGCGAACATTGCCAGAATCGCATAATGTTCAAGCAGTTGTTGCAAGCCGGAGCGTTAAGCTTTTGCCAGATTGATAGCTGTCGGTTGGGCGGGGTGAACGAAGTCATCGCAGTATTGCTTATGGCTGCGAAGTTCAACGTTCCCGTCTGCCCACACGCTGGCGGCGTCGGATTGTGTGAGTATGTGCAGCATCTCTCAATCTTCGATTACATAGCCGTGAGCGGCCAACTTGAAAACCGTCGCATTGAATTCGTTGACCACCTGCACGAGCATTTCATAGACCCTGTGGTTGTGCGGCGCGGTCATTATATGACGCCGCTCGCTCCCGGCTACAGCATCACCATGAAAGCGGAATCGCTCAAGCGTTACGAATTTCCGAATGGCGAAGAGTGGGCGAGTTGATTTGGGATTGCGGAATTCGGATTGCGGAATGAAGAAGAATTTGAGATGAGCGGAGAACTCAAAGTTGCTCTTATCAGTGGTCCGGCGTATGACCCGCTCTATGAATGTCTGCCTGCGTTCACGGCTGAAACGGGCATCCGCGTCAACGTCGCATTCAAGGGCGATCATCCGACGCTCAATCATCATCTGGCCGCGCTCACGGAAGTTCCTTACGATCTTGTCTCGACGCACACGAAATATGCGCCTTCGCAGTTGGAGTTTCTAGCGCCTCTTGATGGACTCGTTGATGAAAGTGCGCTCGAAGATTTCGTTCCTCTCTTGCTGAACCTTGCGAGCGTTGATGGAAAGCTCTATGCGATCCCGCGCAACATTGACGTGCGCCTTCTGCATTACCGCATAGACCTCATCGCAAAGCCTCCTTCGACGTGGGATGATCTTCTCGAATTAGCTCGAAGGGAGAATGCGCCGCCGGAGCATTATGGGTTTCTCTTTCCGGGCAGAGAGTCTGGACTGTTCGGAACTTTCTTCGAGTTGGCTGAAATGGCGGGCGCGCGACTCTTTCCAGAAAACCTTGTGCCGGAGATTGAGAACGAAGGAGGGCGTTGGGCTTTAGAGTTGTTGCGAACGTTCTACAGGGAAGGACTCGTGCCGACGGAATTACCCGATTGGCATTACGATAAAGTTCACGAATGCTTTCGCGCCGGACGCGCGGCGATGGTAGGTGACTGGCCCGGCTATTATGCGCTCTACCGCGATGCCGGGTTATCGAAAGTGCATGATCGTCTGGGCCTGAGTCCTTATCCTATTGGTCCTGCGGGCAAGTCGCTCGCTTATGGCGGCGGCCACACGTTCGCTCTAACAAAGCATGGAGTGAATAAGCCGGAAGCTTTGAAGCTGCTGCTTCACCTGACTGCTTTCGAGCAGCAACTAGCGGAAGCGCGCAAGGGCTGCGTGCCTGTTCGTCGTTCTGTGATGCGGCAGATGCAAATGGAAGCGGATGATGCGAACCGCGCGCGTCTTGCCATGCTGGAAGAGGTCATAGCAAAGCACATACTCATCCCGCCAAAGTTCGCGCGATACCCGGAGGTTGAAGAGGTCTTGTGGCGCACTGTTCAGCAGGCGATATTGAACCAGGTTTCGGTTGATGATGCGCTCAAGCAGATGAGAGAGCAGATCAGTCGCATCGTGCAGGGAGATTGAAGGAGCGCAAACGAAATTGTCAGCAGACTTGATTGAACAGGTAGAACAGAGTGAAGCGCAAGACGATCTTGCTAATCAGAGTTTTCTGATTACAGGCGCGCACGGCTTCATTGGCGCGTGGGTTGTCAAACGCCTGCTTGAGATGAGCGCGCGAGTTGTAATCTTTGATAAGAGTGATGACGCGCATCGCCTTCGCTTGATTATGGATGAAGATGAAATCTCGCGCGTGCATCTGGTCACAGGCGATATTACCGAAGCGGAAAGCTTGACGCCGATAGTCGAAGAGTATTCAGTCGCTCACATCATTCATCTGGCAGGCTTGCAAGTCCCTACATGCAAGGCAGACCCAAGACTCGGCGCGCTCGTCAACGTCGTAGGCACTATCAACGTCTTCGAAGCTGCGCGCCGCGCTGGCGAACAGATAAAGGGAATCGTTTACGCAAGCTCGGCTGCAGTCTTCGGAAGAGTAGATGAAGAGCGCCCGATGACAGAGCGCGATGAAGCCCAGCCCACAACTCATTACGGAGTCTTCAAGCGTTGCAACGAGGGAAACGCGCGCGTCTATTTTCTGGATCACGGCGTGAGTAGTGTCGGCTTGCGTCCGCTCACGGTCTATGGCGTCGGGCGCGATTTTGGTCTCACGTCCGACCCGACCAAAGCTATGAAGGCTGCTGTTGTTGGCCGCCCATTTCACATACGCTTCGGCGGACGAACAGATTTTCAGTATGTGGCAGATATGGCAGATGTCTTCATTCGCGCAGCCACGTCCTCTTTAACAGGCGCGCACGTCTTCAACCTGCACGGCGAGACTGTCTCAATCGCGGATGTCGTGCGAGAGATTGAGCGCGTCCTGCCCGAAGCGCGCGGGCTGATTACTTTCGAGGATGCGCCGCTCGCGATTCCGGCAGAGATGGACGACACGGCTATTCGTGCTGCGCTCGGACCACTTCCGGCAACGTCTCTCGCCCTGGGCGTGCGCGAGACCATTGAGAGATTCCGAGAGCTTCAACGCGAGGGAAGATTGGACACGAGCGATCTGGATCAATAACAAGAGCAGTTGGGCTTATAAAATTATTGGAGGAGATATGAAGATAAGACAAACGACTTTCATTCTAATTGCAATTATGGCCTGTTTAATTTTTGTCACAGCTTGCAATCGTAAGAGCGGCGGAGGCGGAAAGCGCACCATAGCAGTCATCCCGAAAGGCGTTTCGCATTTCTTCTGGCAGAGCGTTCACGCGGGCGCTGAATCGGCGGCAAAAGAGTTGGGCGTAGAGATCACGTGGAACGGTCCAGCGCAGGAGACGGACTACACAGGGCAGAGCAACATTGTAGAAGATGCGATCAATCGTCGCGTTGACGGGATCGTTCTTGCTCCAACGCACAAGGACGCGCTCACTCCTGTGGTCGAACGCGCCGCGCGTGAAGGGATTCCAGTGACCATCATGGACTCAGGCATAGGCACGGACAAGTACGTCTCTTATGTTGCGACGGACAATCGACAGGGAGGCTCTGTTGCAGCCGAACGTCTCGGGGAGAGGCTCGGTGGCAAAGGCAAGATAGCAATCCTGGGAGTGAAGGCTGGCTCTGTTTCTACGGACGAGCGCGAGCAGGGCTTTCAGGATACAATCAAACAGAAATATCCGGGAATAGAGATCGTTGCTTTTCAGTATGGCGAATCGGATCGCGCAAAGTCTCTGGACCGGGCGACAGATATCCTAACGGCGCACCCTGACCTCAACGGCTTCTTCGCTTCAAACGAATCTTCCACAGTCGGCGCGGTCCAGGCAATCAAGCAGAAAGGTTTGGCGGGCAAAGTCATTCTGGTCGGCTTCGATTCAGGTGCCAACCTGATTGACGATCTTCGAGCCGCAGCGATTGATTCGCTCGTCCTTCAAAATCCTTTCAAGATGGGATACGAAGCCGTTAAAGCTATGGTAGCCAAACTAAACGGTCAAGAGCCGCCTAAAAGAGTTGACACAGGCGTCAAACTTCTGACGAAAGAGAACATTGATACGCCAGAGATGCAGCAGTTACTTAAAGCACCTTGAAAAGCAGAAGTCAGAATTCAGAATCAAGAATCCAGAAGGGGATAAGGCCGAAAGCCACATTTACAGATTCTGTCTTTCTTTTATTCTGACTCTCGGAATTCTGAATTCTGTATTCCGCTCTTCCTTATGTTTTCCCATTCGCCCGCGCTCTCAATGCGCGGCATCACAAAATCGTTTGCGGGCAATGTTGTGCTCGCAGGAGTGAGCCTGTCTGCGGCAGCGGGCGAGGTTCATGCGCTCGTCGGAGAGAACGGCGCGGGCAAGTCAACTCTGATGAAGATTCTGGCAGGCGTTTATCAACCGGACGCAGGCGAGATTCTGATTGATGATCGTGCCGTTAGATTCCTACGTCCCGCCGATGCGCTCGCGCATGGCATTGCAATGATCTATCAGGAACTGTCGCTCGCGCCGCACATGACTGTTGCCGAGAACATCTTTCTTGGACGCGAGCCTTTGAGCTTTTCCCCGCTCGGCCTAATCAACGCTCGTGAGATGAACGAGCGGGCAAAGCGTCTGCTTGATGATTACGGTTTCAAGCTGAACCCGCGCTCGCGTGTCGTGAGATTGAGCGCGGCGGATCGTCAGCTTGTAGAGATAACGCGCGCGACCGTTGAAGCAAAGCGAGTCATAGTGATGGATGAGCCGACATCATCACTCACGGCGCACGAGGTTGAAGAGTTGTTTCAACTGATTCGCAATCTAAAGTCGCGCGGGCTTGGCGTAATCTACATCTCGCATCGCCTGGAAGAGTTGGAGGCGATTGCGGACCGATTGACCATCCTGCGCGATGGGCGCGAAGTCTATACAGGCGCGTGGGGCGAGATTTCGAGCGACGAGATTATTCGTCACATGGCCGGGCGCGAGTTGACGGAGATTTTTCCGCAGCGCTCGCACGACGCGGGCGAAGCAAGATTGCGCGTCGAACGTCTAACGCGCGCAGGGAAATTTTCAGACGTGAGCTTTTCGGCGCACGCTGGCGAGGTCGTGGGCATCGCCGGTCTTGCTGGTGCTGGACGAACCGAGCTTGTAGAAGCAATCTTTGGCGCGAATCCGGCTGACAGCGGCGAAATCTACTTGAATGGCTCGCGCCTGGATGTGAAGCAGCCCGCGCGAGCCGTCAAGCGAGGACTCGGGTTGCTCACGGAAGATCGCAAGCGCACTGGCCTGTGTCTCAACCAGTCGCTCGATAAGAACCTGACGCTAGCAAACGTTCGTGCGCTTGTGAAGAACTTGTGGCTTGAGCGGCGGCGTGAACGTGCTGTGGCTCGTGAGTACATTGAAAAGTTGCACATACGCCCGCCCGATCCAGATAAATTGGTAGGGCGCATGAGCGGGGGAAATCAACAGAAGGTTCTGCTTGCGCGCTGGCTCTTCGCAAACTCGCAGGTCTTCCTTCTGGACGAGCCGACGCGCGGCGTGGACGTTGCGGCGCGCTCAGAGATTTATCGTGCGATAAATCGGTTGATTGAAAGTGGCGCGGCTGTGGTCATGGTCTCTTCGGACTTGCCTGAGTTGCTAGGGATGGCGGACCGAATCTTGGTCATGCGCCGCGGGCGTCTTGTTGTAGAGTTGAAGGCGCGCGAGACCACGCAGGAAGAGGTATTGAAGTACGCAGCAGTTGAAGAGAGCGTGGAACTTGGAAGCGCCGCTTAGCCGCTTTGAATCTGCTCTGCGCTCTTGAGACATGAGCTAATTATGTCGGATTGGATAAAACGCTTTCTTCCGTTCGTAAGCCTGATCGCGCTGTGCGTTCTGATAGCCGCGCTTGAGCCTAAGTTTCTCTCGCCCGGTAATCTTGCGAGTGTGGCGCGGCAGACCGCAGTGATTACTATCATAGCGATGGGCATGACAATCGTGATGGTTTCGGGCGGCATAGACCTTTCGGTTGGCTCTATGATGGCGCTTGCGGGTGTGACGGGCGCGTTCGCTATGGCGAGCGGCGCTCCTGTGATAGTTGGAATTGTAGCCAGCATAGCGGCGGGTGCTGCGTGCGGCT
>QHXM01000233.1 GCA_003222945.1 Acidobacteriota bacterium | reverse complement strand
TAAAAATGTTCGTGAAGCCGCGCTTCGGAAGGCGACGATGCAAGGGCATCTGCCCGCCCTCGAAACCTATCTTGGACGAATAACCGGAACGCGATTTCTGCCCCTTCTCACCGCGTCCTGCGGTCTTGCCAAGACCAGTTCCAGGCCCGCGCCCCACACGCTTCTTCTTATGCGTTGAGCCTTTCGGCGCGCTTAAATTATTAAGACCAATTGCCATTGCTCACTCCGTTCGCAGTTTTGAGTTTTCAGTTTTCAGCAGAAGCGCAAGCAAGCTTTTACTGAAAACTCAAAACTGAAAACTCAAAACTGTTATTCAATAATTCTTAACAGATGTGGAACTTTTTCTACGAAGCCGCGCGTCGCGGGCGTATCCTGTCGCTCGACGATTTGATTCAACTTCGTCAGGCCCAGACTTTTCACGATCTGCTTGTGCGTCTTCGGCGCAGCGATGAAGCTGCGATAATATTGAATAAGAATCGTGCTGCCCGTTTGTTCTTTCTTCTGGTCCGCCATTTCTTTACCTCGTGAATCGTAAATCGTGAATCGTAAATCGTGATAAGAGGCTTTCAACTATTCATGATTTACCATTTACGATTTACGGCTTTTATAACTCTTCTACCTGCTTGCCGCGCAGACGTGCCAACTCCATAGGGTCTTTCATCTTCAGCAACCCGTCGAAGGTTGCGCGCACGACGTTGTGCGGGTTAGCAGAGCCTAGAACTTTCGTGCGAACGTCGCGCACGCCGACGGCCTGCATAACTGCGCGGACTGCGCCGCCAGCGATAACGCCAGTTCCTTCAGACGCTGGCTTCATCAGAACGCGACCCGCGCCGAATCTTCCGATCAACTGGTGCGGCAAAGTGTTGTTGATAAGCGGCACGCGAATCAGATTCTTCTTCGCAGCTTCAATTCCCTTCTTAATCGCAAGAGGCACTTCGCGCGCTTTGCCTGTTCCAAAACCTACGTGTCCTGATTCGTCGCCTACGACGACGAGCGCGGCGAAGCTCAAGTTCTTACCGCCCTTGACGACTTTGGTCACGCGGTTGATCGAGATGACCTGATCCTTCAGGTCCAGTCCCTGTGCAGGAATACGTTGTTTGGGTTGTCTCATTACTGCTCCACGTTATTCTCGCCGCCCTCAGCTTGAGGGGCAGCCGTTTCATCCTTATTCAATCCGGCCTCGCGCGCAGCATCCGTCAGAGCCTTCACTCGACCATGATACAGATAACCGCCGCGATCAAAAACCACGCTGTTGATTCCGGCAGCCAGCGAGCGCTCAGCTATTGCGCGCCCGACACGTTGCGCTGCCTCAACGTTTCCACCCGTGCTCCCGCGCAAATCCTTCTCGGTCGTCGAAGCAGAGACAAGCGTCTGCCCGCGCTCATCGTCAATGACCTGAGCGTATATATGATTTATGCTGCGATAGACTGCAAGACGCGGACGCTGCGTTGAGCCTCGCACCTTGCGACGAATGCGCTTGTGAACCGCGCTGCGAACTGCCGCTCTATTTCTCTGTGCCATAACTTTAAGTTCCAAGTTTCAAGTTTCATGTTCCAAGATTCAGGTTCTAGGCTATTCACCTTGAACTTGGAATCTGGAACTTGAAACTCTATTTTATTTTCCAGTCTTGCCCGGTTTCAGTTTCAACTGAACGTCAGCGTAGCGCACGCCTTTGCCTTTGTAGGCGTCGGGCTTGCGTAGCCTGTGCATTTCGGCTGCGACCTGGCCTAGCTTCTGTTTGTCAATTCCTGTGAGCGTCAGCGTCGTTTGATACTGCTGAATGCTCGCCTTCGCCGGAAGACGTTCGGCCTTCGCGTCAACGCCTTCCGGCAGTGGAAACTCAATCGGATGCGAGTAGCCTAGAGCGAAGACAATCTTCTTTCCCTGGATGTCAGCCTTGTAGCCGACGCCGACGACATCCAACTGCTTCGTGAACCCTTCGGTCACGCCGACAATCGCGTTGTTTGCGAGCGCGCGCGCAAGCCCATGCTGAGCGGCCAACTCATCAGACGCGCGCTCGGCAATCAACTGATCGCCATCTTGCCTGAAGCTGATGCCTTCAGGAATAGGTGTGCGCAGCGCGCCCTTAGCGCCCTTCACTTCCAGCTCACGATCATGAATCGTGATCGTGACGCCCTTCGGAACTGTAATAGCTTTCTTTCCAATGCGAGACATGATTAACCTCAAGGGATGAGGGCGGAGGGATGAGGGATGAATTCACAAGAGCTTTCATCCGTTTTCATTCATCCCTCATCCTTCATCCCCTAATAAATTTGCGCAAGTACTTCGCCGCCAATGTTCTCGCGGCGTGCGGTCTTGCCGCTCATCAATCCGCGAGAGGTCGAGACGATGTTGATGCCGTAGCCGCCGAGCACTTTAGGAATCGCGCCCGCGCCCATATAGACGCGACGCCCGGGACGCGACACTCTTTGCAGATGCGTGATAGAGCTTGTGCCGCGCGCATCGTAGCGCAGGAAGATACGGATCGTGCGCTTTACGCCCTCGCCCTTGACGACGAAGTTGTTGATGTATCCCTCTTCCTTCAGGATTCGGGCAATCTCAAGTTTCAATTTCGATGCCGGGATATCAACGCGCGAGTGCTTCGCTGCTATAGCGTTGCGTATGCGCGTCAGCATATCGGCTATTGGATCAGTCATGCTTTACTCCGTAAATCAATTTTGGATTTTGGATGTTAGATTTTGGATTAGCGCGTGGATTGAGCTGAGCAGACGCTCTTGCCTTTCAATCCAAAATCCAAAATCTAAAATCCAAAATCGCCTCACCAGCTTGATTTCACGACGCCCGGAATCTGCCCTTGCAGCGCCAGTTCGCGGAAGCAGATGCGGCACAGGTTGAACTTGCGCAGGTATCCGCGCGGGCGTCCGCAACGCTTGCAGCGCGTGTAGGCGCGCGAAGAGAACTTTGGTTTCCGGTTCGCTTTCGCAATCAGTGATTTCTTTGCCATATAAACCTCAGCGATGAGTACTGAGTACGGAGGACTGAGTTAAGAAGGTTTTTACTCAGTACTCAGTACTCATCACTCAGTACTTCTTTACTGTCTAAAAGGCATTCCGAGCGCTTTCAGTAGCGCGCGTGCCTGCTCGTCGTTTCGCGCGGTCGTGACAATCGAGATGTTAAGCCCGCGCGTTTTGTCCACTTTGTTGAAATCAATTTCGGGGAAGATGAGTTGCTCGCGTACGCCGAGCGTGTAGTTGCCGCGCCCGTCGAATGCTTTCGGGCTTACGCCGCGAAAGTCTCTCACGCGAGGCAGAGCCACTGACACGAGACGATCAAGAAACTCATACATGCGGTCGCCGCGAAGAGTGACCATCACGCCGATTGGCATTCCCTGACGGAGCTTGAACGATGCGATGGACTTTTTCGCTTTCGTGACGACGGGCTTTTGTCCCGTGATAGCGCGCACTTCGTCTGCCGCCGTATCTAAAATTTTCGAGTTTGCGATTGCCTCGCCCATGCCCATGTTGATTACAATCTTCTCAAGGCGCGGCACTGCCATAGGATTTTTAATCCCGAACTCCTTCGAGATAGCAGGCGCAATCTCATTCGTATATCTCTCTTTTAATCTCGCTGCCATTTTCTTCCCTCGCGGTCTGGGTCTCGCTCTTCGGAAATTTTCAGATTTCAAATTTGAGATTTCAGATTAAGCGTTTCCAGACCTTTGCTCTTAACTAGTCTTCACTAACTACTTCTCTAAACTTTGTCCGCTTCGTGCAGCGATTCGCAGCTTCGAGCCGTCGCCCTGCACTTCGTATTTCACGCGCGTGGGCTTGCCCGAATCCGGGTCAACCAACTGCACGTTGGAGATATTTATGTAAGCTTCCTTGTCAATAATTCCGCCGCCTTGATTGGATGATGGGTTGGCGCGTTGATGTCGCTTGATGATGTTTGCGCCTTCAATCTTCACTTTGCCTTTGCTTGGCAAAACCTCAAGCACACGACCGCGATTGCCTTTGTCGCGCCCCGCTATGATCACAACCTGATCGTTCTTCTTAATCTTCGCGCGCTTAGTTCCCTTAATCATTTTCAAATCACCTCCGGCGCGAGCGAAACTATCTTCATATAGTTTTTGTCGCGTAGCTCGCGCGCAACTGGACCGAAGACGCGCGTGCCTATGGGCGTTCCATCCTCTTTGATTAGCACGGCAGCGTTCTGGTCAAATCGGATGTACGTTCCATCCTTGCGGCGAACTTCCTTGCGCGTGCGAACGATGACGGCATTCTGCACCGTGCCCTTCTTAATCGTTCCATCAGGCGATGCTTCTTTGACCGTGACCTTGATGCGGTCGCCAAGAGAAGCGATCTTGCCCGTAGAACCGCCAATCGGCATGATCATCTCAACACGCCGCGCCCCCGAATTGTCTGCCACCTCAAGAGAGGTCTGCATCTGAATCATTGCTTGCTCACTCCGTTCGCAGTTTTCAGTTTTGAGTTTTCAGTGAAAGCTCGATCGCCTTCTGCTGAAAACTGAAAACCGAAAACTCAAAACTATTTTTCCGCCTTCTGCACAATCTCAACAACGCGCCAGCGTTTTCTAGCAGAGAGCGGGCGCGTCTCTACGATTCGCACCTTGTCGCCGATGCCAGCGCCGGTCTCGTCGTGCGCCATGAACTTTGATGTCCGGCGAACATAACGACGATACTTCGGATGCTTTACAAGCCGGTCAACGCGCACAACAACAGTCTTCTGCATCTTGTCCGATGCGACGATGCCGACTTTCTGCGCGCGATTTCCGCGCTTGCCCGCTTCCCTGCCCGAAGCGTTACCAGCTTGTGAATCAACACCGGGCGCAACCTCTTGAGCCAGAGTCTCACCAGCCTTAGTGTTCTCTACAACAGCCGCCGTCTCGCTTGTCGGCTTCAACTCTTCTTGATTTTCTTCGGCCATCTCTTAACCTCTTACTTCGTTGCCGCCTGAGTCGCGCGCTCTTTGATAATCGTTTGAATACGGGCAAGCGATTTCTTCTCCTGCCGAACATTCTTGATTGCGTCAACTTCGCCCAGAGCCAGCTTGAAGTTCAAACGAAAGATTGACTCTTTCAATCGCGCAGCTTCCGAATGCAAATCTTCATCCGACGTATCGTGCAACCGTTCTATCTCTTCACGTCTCTTTACCATTTCCTGTTCGCTCCGCTCACAAAGTTTTGAGTTATGAGTTAATGCTTCTAATCCAAAATTTAAAACTCAAAATTCACAGCTTAAATAGCGCCTCCTTCTTGGTCTCTGCGCGAGACGAATTTTGTCTTAATCGGAAGCTTCTGCGCGGCGAGCCGCATAGCCTCGCGCGCCGTCGTCTCGTCAACGCCTTCAATCTCATAAAGAATGCGACCGGGCTTGACGACTGCGACCCAGTATTCTGGCGCTCCCTTGCCTTTGCCCATGCGCGTTTCCGCAGGCTTCTTCGTGATAGGCTTATCGGGGAACATGCGTATCCAGATTTTGCCGCCGCGCTTGATGTGGCGCGTCATAGCAATACGCGCAGCCTCAATCTGCCGGTCCGTTATCCACGCAGGCTCAAGACTCTTCAATCCATACTCACCGAAGCTTATAGAGCCGCCGCGATTCGCAACGCCCGTCATGCGCCCCTTCATTTGCTTACGGTGCTTAACTTTTTTCGGCATCAACATAACGTTTCGCTCCGCTCAATACGGGGTCAGTCTGATTGCTTTCACCTACCCCCAACCCCTGACCTCCGTCCCCTTACGATCTATCTCCTCCGCGTCCGCGCCCTCCGCGATCTGGTCTATCGCCGCCCTCGCCGCGTCCTTCACGCTCGCGTCGTGTGCGTGGGCGACGCTCGCCGCGTCCGCCTGCGCCCGTAGGCTCGTTGATTGGGTCAGTGCCAGTGCCCCGCGCCATTGCGGCCTTCGGGTCGAGAATCTCTCCGCGATAAATCCAGACCTTCACGCCTATGACGCCGAATGTCGTGTGCGCTTCTGCAAGGCCGTAGTCAACGTCCGCGCGAAGAGTGTGCAGAGGCAACTGTCCTTGCAAGTGCCATTCACTGCGCGCAATCTCCGCACCGTTTAGACGGCCAGAGACTTTGACCTTGATGCCCTGCGCGCCGAAGCGCAGAGACTCTTCGACAGCCTTACGCATCGCGCGGCGGAAAGCTATGCGCTTTTCTAACTGCGCGGCGATCTTCTCGGCTTGAAGTTGAGCGTTCAACTCAGGCTTATGAATCTCCTGAATCGAGACCAGAACTTCGCGCCCTGTTCGCGCAGAGAGATCGCCTTTGAGCTTATCAATCTCAGCACCTTTGCGCCCGATGATGATTCCGGGGCGAGATGTGTAGATGATAATCTTCATGCGGTTGGCTGCGCGCTCAACGTCAACGTGGCTGACGCCCGCGCCCGTGAATTTTTGTTTCAACTCGCGCTTCAGCTTCAAATCTTCCAGAAGGTACTCGCCAAACTGACGCTTCGCGTACCAGTGCGAATGCCAATCCTTGTTGTAGCCTAAGCGGAAGCCGTATGGATGAACTTTTTGACCCACTCTAATTCTCCAGGTTTTGAGTTATGAGTTTTGAGTTGATTTTGAATTTAAGTTCTTGCTTTTAACTCAAAACTTAAAACTCAAAACTCATAATTATTCCTCAGTCTCTTCTGTGCCTTCTGCCTTCTTCGACGCACGCTTGGTCGCTTTCTTTTCGCCCTCAGCCTTTGTCTCTGTGCGCTTGGCTCGCGGCGCTGCGACTGCTCCGCCACGCTTGCGGCTCTTGCTCTCTTCTAGTTTCGCAGGCTTGGCTTCTGTTGCAGCCTTGCCGCCTTTCTTCGCTTCTGCCGCAACCACCTTCTCGTCGCTTGAGAGCAGAATCGTCACGTTGCAGAAGTGGCGACGCTCACGATAGGCGCGACCCTGCGGGGCTGGGCGCATACGACGACGATTCTTCGTCGGTCCGCGATCAACGAACGCTGCCTTGACCCACAGATCGTCCGGGTCAATGGCAATGTTCGCCTTTTCAGCCGCCTCGCTCGCGTTGGCTATGGCCGAGCGCACGCACTTTTCAATACCGTCAGCCGCGCGCTTATTCGTGAATTGCAAAATCGCCAAAGCCTTATTGATGTTCTTCCCGCGAATCATATCTATGACGAGGCGCGCCTTCTGCGCAGAACCCCTCAGATACTTTGCACTCGCTCTTGCTTCCATGTTTCGCTCCGCTGAAAGTTTCAAGTTTCAAGTTTCAAGTTTCAAGAGATTAAGATTCCCAACCTGGAACTTTGAACTTGGAACATGAAACTATTTTTTAGCCACTTTCGAAGTCTTCTCCGCCTTCGTTCCCGAATGGCCTTTGAAGGTGCGCGTCGGCGCAAACTCACCTAGCTTGTGTCCGACCATGTTCTCCGTCACGTAGATCGGAAGATGACGCTTGCCGTTGTGAACGCCGAAGGTCAGTCCAACCATGTCCGGCGTAATCGTCGAACGACGCGACCAGGTCTTGATCGCAGGAGGCCGCGCGCCGCCAGCGCGAATGCGCTCCACAGCCTTCGCAATGCTCTTATCAATGAACGCGCCTTTTTTAACTGAACGTGCCATAATCGTTTCGCTTCGCTCCACTCAAGTTCTAAGTTCTAAGTTTCAAGTTCCAGGTTGAAAAATCTTGAAACTTGAAACCTGAAACTTGAAACTTTATTTAACTCTTCTATCTCGCACGATCATCTTCGACGTGCGTTTGGTCTTTCGCGTCTTGTAGCCGCGCGTCGGTTGTCCCCAGGGCGTGACGGGATTTCGTCCGCCGGAAGTCTTGCCTTCGCCGCCGCCGTGCGGGTGGTCCACAGGGTTCATAGCAACGCCTCTAACGTGCGGGCGAATTCCCTTCCAGCGCGAGCGGCCCGCTTTACCGTAAGAGATGTTCTCGTGCTCAACGTTTCCGACCTGTCCGACAGTCGCCATGCAGACGACAGGCACGCGGCGAACTTCGCCCGAAGGCATACGAAGCTGCGCGTAGTCGCCCTCTTTCGCCAAGACCTGCGCGAACGATCCGGCAGAGCGAGCCATCTGCCCACCTTTGCCGGGGCGCAGTTCAATGTTGTGAATCTGCGTTCCCAGCGGGATGTTGCGAATCGGCAGAGCATTGCCCGGCAGAATGTCCGCTTCGGGGCCGCTCATCACAGTCTTTCCGACCTCAAGGCCGATGGGCGAGATGATGTAGCGCTTCTCGCCATCAAGATAAGTGATGAGCGCTATGTGCGCCGAGCGGTTCGGGTCGTACTCGATCTGTGTGACGCGACCGGGCACGCCCGATTTGTCGCGCTTGAAATCAATGATGCGATAGAAGCGCTTGTGGCCGCCGCCGCGACGACGAACAGTTATGCGCCCGTCGTTGTTGCGCCCCGATATGCGTTTCTTCGGCTCAAGCAGAGACTTCTCAGGCTCTGCGCCAACCGTTAATTCATCGCGCGTCAAATACGTCTGGTAACGACGCGCTGGTGATGTCGGTGTAAGTTTCTTGATGCCCATAATCTTTAGGTGTCAGGTATCAGGGGTCGGGTGTCAGTTCTTTCTTTTACCGAAACCTGACACCCGATACCCGTCACCTGCTTCTTAAATACTTTCGGCGTAATCCACAGGCTTCTCGCCTCGCTTCAATGTTACGAAGGCTTTCTTCCACGCGGGGCGACGGCCTTCGTGGCGACCGCGACGCTTGATCTTGCCCATATAGTTGACGGTTCGCACCTGGTCAACCTCGACCTGAAAGATTGTCTCAACGGCAGACTTTATCTCAGGCTTTGTTGCATGACGGTCAACGCGGAATGTCAGAAGCTGACGAGCGTCCTGCGTCTCTTCCTTTGCCACGAGCGCCTTTTCTGTAATCACCGGCGACTTGATGATGTCCCAAACTGTTCTCATCTTTTCTATGCCGCCTCCTCTTCTTCATTCAGTTCGGTGCTGCTCGCTGCATTTTCGTTCTCTTCCGCGCTCTCATCATTTTGCGCTTCAGCCTTCTTCGCATTTGGATCAAGCAGTTCTGCAATCTCAAGTGCGGCGGCGCGCGATAGCACGAGCTTATCGTGATAGAGCAGGTCGTAGATGTTCAGGCCGTAGATGTTGACAACCTTCGCGCGCTGCACATTGCGCGAGGCGCGAAGTAGGTTCTCGTTATCGAGTGAGTCAACGATCAGCGTCTTGCCTTCAAGACCGAGCTTGCCAAGAGACTGAATGAAGCTCTTCGTCTTCGACTCTTTGAGCGAAAAGCTGTCGAGCACGATCACATTCCCCTCGCGCACTCTTTCAGACAAAGCAGAGCGCAGAGCGCCGCGCTTCATCTTCTTCGGCAAGTTATAAGACCAGTCGCGCGCCTGCGGTCCATGCGTGTTGCCGCCGCCTTTCCACAAGGGCGAGCGTATGGACGCAATGCGAGCGCGACCCGTGCCCTTCTGTTTCCACAGCTTGCGGCCTGCGCCCGAAACATCTCCGCGCGTCTTCGTGCCGACTGTGCCCGCGCGCGCGTTCGCCATAAAATTTCTAACAGCCGCATGTATCAGCGCTTCATTTAACTCCGCGCCGAACACTGCGTCCGACAACTCCAGGTCGCCGACCTCTTCGTTCTTCAGATTGCGCACCTTAACGGTAGGCATTTCGTTTACTCCGTAAACGAAGTGATGAGTGATGAGTGATGAGTGATGAGTGAAAAGCTATTGCCTTTACTCATTACTCATTACTCATTACTCATTACTTCTTTTTCTTGATAATTACTACGCTGCCGTTCGCGCCCGGAACTGCGCCGCGCACCATCAGCAGATTGTTCTCAACGTCAACGCGCGCGACCGTTAAGCCCTTAACGGTCACACGCACGTCGCCCATGTGTCCCGAAGAGCGCGTGCCCTTGATGACGCGCGACGGATAGGCGGACGCGCCGATTGAGCCGGGCGCGCGAACGTTCATAGAGCCGTGCGATTCCGGTCCACGATTAAAGTTGTGACGCTTGATCGTTCCAGCGAAGCCGCGTCCTTTCGAGCGCCCGATGACCTCAATCGCATCGCCGTCAGCGAACTGGTCAACGAGAACTTTGTCGCCAACATTCGTGGGATCGGCAGAATCCTCAAGCCGAAACTCCTTCAACACTCGCGTTGGAGGAACACCGCCGCCGGTCTTCTCGAAGTGGCCGCGCATGGGCTTGTTCACGTTCTTGAGCTTCACGGGCTTCTCTTCAACCAGCCCAAGCTGCACGGCGTTGTAGCCGTCCTTGCCCGCAGCAGTCTTCTTCTGCACTACGACGCACGGTCCAGCCTTGATAACAGTCACAGGCGTGACCGTTCCATCCGCAGCGAAAATCTGCGTCATCCCAACTTTCTTACCGATGATTCCGTTAATCATCACAAACCTCAGGTGTCGGGGGTCAGAGGCCGGGGGTCAGTTGGAGCTTTTGACCGGCCCCGACCCCTGATCCCTGTCCCCTGTTTTATTGTCTGCCGAACGCTTTGATCTCAACGTCAACGCCTGCTGGAAGGTCCAGCTTCATCAGCGCGTCAACCGTCTGAGGCGTAGGGTCTAGAATGTCCATCAGGCGCTTGTGCGTTCTGATCTCAAACTGCTCACGCGATTTCTTATCAACGTGGGGCGAGCGCAACACCGTCCACTTGTTCTTCAAAGTGGGAAGCGGAATCGGTCCGGCAACACGCGCGCCCGTGCGCTTTGCAGTCTCAACGATCTCCGAAGTGCTCTGATCGAGCACGCGATGGTCGTAAGCCTTGAGTCTGATTCTAATCTTTTCGTTCAGCATAATTTCTTCAACTCAACTTTGATGGGTGTGGTTACTCCACTACCTCAGAGACAGTGCCCGCTCCAACCGTTCTTCCGCCTTCACGAATAGCAAACCTCAGCCCCTTCTCCATAGCTATAGGAGCGATCAATTCAATCTCCATCTGTACGTTATCTCCAGGCATCACCATCTCCACTCCATCGGGAAGCTTTGCCACACCCGTCACATCCGTAGTTCTAAAGTAGAACTGAGGACGATAACCTGTAA
>QHXM01000232.1 GCA_003222945.1 Acidobacteriota bacterium | reverse complement strand
TCTAGCGAAACTGTTGACTATCCCCATTCTGAAATGCTCATTTGTCCGAATCAATCCGTGGATTGTCTTGTCGCCCCATTCGCTTATGTTTTCAACAGGCACCATTTCGCTCCACTTATCTTTAAGCACAAGCCTTGATAATTCAGAATCATCAACCGCGCGAATAATCGTTATCAATCTTTTGAAAAATTCATTCGAGAAGCCAGTTAGAGCTAATATGGCAGCTAGACCATGTTCTTTCTCTGCGAGTAAATCTAGGAAGTGAGATTTTTGTAAGCCTTCGATTTCAATTCTATTTTTCAGGACAAGCAGAGTCTCTTTAACGGAAGTTAGATAACTTTCATATTTCTCTTGAAAAATAGGATTGTAGAAGTAGAAAGTATTTTTCTCGATAATGGTTTGGAACTTCTCGTCAGTCGTCCTCATCATTGTAATTGATAACATCATTTGCGGATATATGAAAGTGTCGCGTGCCAGCGAAAAGCACCGTCTGACGACGCATTCAACTGAAGCAGAAATGGCTTGTCGTTCATCCTTCAAGATTGAAGGCTTGATACAATTCTTCCCGGCTAATTTGGATATTGGAGGCGCGGTTTGCGGCGCTTGTCTCTGCGGTTTAGACTTTTGAGCATACAAGCGGCTGTGCCGTCAGTGTTTTCGTCCAAAGGCCGGACGTTGTGCGAATAACGCCGCGAGTAACGAGCCGCCCCGCGCAACGTTGATGAGAGCCTACGTGTGGGCGGTCGCGTTCAGCCGCTTGTTAGACCGCTGATTGATTCAACCATTCAAGTCGCGCGACCCCAACACCCGCGACATGCGCCCCGATTTTCTCCCTTGTATCCGAAGCGGTCCTAACCTTGTATTATACGGCAAAATCGCGGGAATAAAATTTTATCCCGCGTTAGTGTCCCGTTAATATAGTCCTGTTGAGGCTTCTTGCCTAATCTTTTTCCTTTCGCTAATTTCGCCAGCCGAGAGGAGCGGCGAGAGAGCGCATGGGTTTGCCCGCAGCCGCGCGTGCGGCTTACAATCCCTCGCGTTCGTTCTGCCTAACTCCAAACGGATTCGCTTTCTTCTGACGGCTAAATGATTCAAGCCATCTTCTTCGACTTCAACGGCGTCATCATCGCGGACGAGCCTATACACATGAAGGCTTATCAGGAGGTGTTAGCCTCAGAGGGCATCACGCTCTCCGATGAAGAGTACATGACAATGCTAGGCATGGATGATGTGACGTTTGTTCGCACGGCTTTCGAGCGAGCAGGGAAGTCTTTGACGGAAGATGCGACGAAGACTCTGGTTGCGCGCGAGTGGGAGATTCATAGAAGTGTGATTGAGGACGAGTTGCCGCTCGCGCCCGGCATACTGACGTTCATCAAAGCGGCGTCGCGCCACTTTCAGTTAGGCGTCGTCAGCATGGCAACGCAAGCCGGAGTCTTTTATGTATTGGAGCGCATCAAACTTGAAGAGGCTTTTACAGTGATCGTCACGGCAGAAGGCGCGAGCGCGCATAAGCCTGATCCATGGTGCTACAACCACGCGCTCCGATTATTGAATGAGAAGCGGCTTGAGATGCGCTTGCTTCCGCTCCTGCCCGCTGAATGTCTGGTCATAGAGGATTCGCCGCAGGGCATAGAAGCGGGACGCGCAGCCGCAATGAAAACTTTAGGCGTCACAAACACAGTCAGAGAAGAGACACTTCGCGCGGCTCATGCAGATGTCGTCACAGCAAGTTTAGCTGACTGGACCGTTGATGCCGTTCATCACGTCTTTGACTAAAAGCAGGAGTCAGAAGCCAGAAGGGGATAATGATGAGAACCGCTTTTGGATTTTCTTTTATTCTGGATTCTGAATTCTGACTCCTGACTCCCGCATTTCGTTATGACTCTACGCGACATCCTTTATCTTTCGATCAGAAACTTGCGCGAGGCAAAGCTGCGCGCAGCGTTGACGACGATGGGCGTGATCGTAGGCGTCGCTGTGATTGTTACGATGGTCTCGTTCGGGCTTGGCTTGCAGCGCAACACAATCGCTCGCTTCAAAGAGTTGGACCTCTTCAACGAAATAACCGTCTTCGGCAAGAGCATCTCGAATCTGATGGAGGCGGAGATGGACCGTCGCGCTCGTGGGCCTGGGAATCCTGAAAGAAATCGCCCGGCTGCTGTTACAGAGAAGACTCCAGAACGCCCGCTCGATGATGCCGCTATAACGGAAATCTCAGCCATCCCCGGCGTCGCAGCGGTCGAGCCGAATATCTCCTTCAACGTCTATGTCAGAATAAACGGAAAGGCGCAGAATGCTTTCGTCGGAGGCGCGCTCGTTCCCAATCCTTCATCGCGCTTCAAAAACTTTTCGGCAGGCAGCATGATCTCTTCGCCCGATGCGGACGAGGCTGTTGTTGACGAGGCGTTCTTGAAAAATTTCGGGATTGATAAACCGTCGGACGCAATCGGTCAGAAACTCGAACTGCTCGCTCCGCCCGAAAGGAAAAAGAATGCGGATGAGGACGAGACGCCAAACTTCTTCGGCGTGCCGCTCGAAGGAGACAGTGGCGAAGGCGCTGCGAGCGATGCGCTGGTCGCTCGCACGTTTCGCATCGCAGGCGTGCTTGGAGGCGAACTCAATGGTGTGGGTCGTCGCTTTCGCGGCATCATGCCCGCTTACAATATCTACATCTCTGTCAAGTCAGCGCGCCAGTGGACCGATGAGCATAGAAGCGAACAGGCCGAAGTTGCGCTGGAGCTTGCGCGCCAGAGCGGTGTGATTAGCAAGGATGAAGTTATAGGCTATCCGTCAGCCGTCGTTCGCGTCAACGATCCGGTTGTGCTGACAGACGTGCGAAACAAGATCAACAACATGGGCTTCAGCAGCTTCTCAATCGTTGACCAACTCGAACAGCTTCGCACTATCTTTCTGATTATCAACTCTGCGCTCGGCCTCTTGGGCGGAATCTCTTTGCTCGTTGCTTCATTCGGAATCGCTAACACGATGATAATGTCCATTCTCGAACGCACGCGCGAGATTGGAATTATGAAGGCCATAGGAGCGGAAGACCTGGAGATAAAACTGATCTTCTTCGTAGAGGCCGGAGTGATAGGCTTGACGGGCGGGATGGTGGGCGCGCTTCTGGCCTGGGGGATTGATGCTGTGGCGAATCGCCTTGCCTACCGATTTATACTGCAACCGCAGGGCGCATCTTACGTTGACTTCTTCGCGCTGCCAGCCTACCTGTGGCTGGGCGCAATTCTCTTCGCCCTGCTCGTCTCAGTCCTCGCCGCGCTCTATCCGGCAGCACGCGCCGCGCGCATTGACCCTGTAAAAGCATTGAGACATGATTGAGAAAAGCAGAATACAGAATTCAGGGGTCAGAATTCAGAATAAAAGAAAAACAGAAAGCGGGTTTCAGCCTTATCCCATTCTGACTTCTGGATTCTGACTTCTGACTCCTGCTCTTCGTATGTGGACTGTCGAAAAGAAGATCGCAATGGGGTTTGCCTTCACGCTGGCAATACTGCTGGCTGTTGGCGTGGTCTCTTATCGCAACACGCGCAAACTCATACGCGACAGCAACTCGGTCGCACACTCGCACGATGTTCAGGATGAACTCGACAGCACTCTCTCAACAATAGTTGAAGCCGAGACGGGGCAGCGCGGCTACATCATCACGGGCGATGAGCAGTACCTTGCGCCCTACACGAAAGCGACCTCAAGCATTCACCAGCACATAGAGCGTCTGAAGGCGTTGATCGCGGACGAGCCTGAGCAGCAGCGCCGTCTCACAGCGCTCGAGCAGAAGCTGGCAGAGCGGCTTCAGTTGATGTCAGAGACAATCGAGTTGAGAAGGACGAAAGGCTTTGCAGCCGCCGCAGATGTGATTGCTACGGGTCGCGGGCTTGCGATAATGGACGACATCCGAAAGATCATCAGCGAGATGTCGAACGAAGAAGACCGCACGCTCGAAAGACGCACGGACGACGCCAACGCGAGCGCACGCAACACAATCATCACGCTTACGCTCTTCGGCGTCATACTTCTGGCCCTGCTGCCCGCCGGTTTCATCATCATCCGCCGCGACATCACGCGCCGCCGCAAGGCCGAAGAAGCCTTGAGAGAATCGGAAGAGCGCTACAAATATTTGATCGAGCACGCGGACGAAATAATCTATCGAACGGACACGAGCGGGCATCTGCTCTTCGTCAACCCTACGAGCACGAAGGTTCTGAAATTTACGGAAGATGAGTTGATCGGTCGTCACTATCTTGAGCTAATCAAGCCGGAGTTTCGTGAGACGGCGGAAAAATTTTTCGGGCGGCAACTCGTCAAAAAGATTCCAAACACTTATCTTGAGATTCCCATCATTACGAAAGACGGACGAGAAATCTGGATAGGGCAGAACACGCAACTCGTCATGGAGCGGAAAGGTGTCGTGGGCTTTCAAGCTGTCGCGCGAGACATAACGGAGCGCCGCCACACTCTTGAAGAGTTGCAAAGCTTATCGCTCACGGACGACCTGACGGGTCTCTATAACCGCAGAGGATTTCTAACGCTCGCCGAACAGCAGTTGAAAGATGCTCATAGAGATCAGAAGCAGGCCGTGCTCGTCTTCGCAGACCTTGACGGCCTGAAGCAGATAAACGACCGCTACGGCCATCAGGAAGGCTCGAACGCGATTGTCAAAGCCGCACAAGTTCTCAAAGAGACTTTCCGCGAGTCAGACATCCTGGCGCGTCTTGGCGGCGACGAATTCACAGTTCTTGCGACCGTTGCAGCAAACGACAAGGCCGACGCGATAAAGACTCGCCTTCAACAGAAACTGCGCGCCTTCAACGCGCGCCACGATCTGCCTTACGAACTTTCCATTAGCATAGGTCTAGCGCTCCTTGACCCGCACGGCGAACTCTCAATTGAAGAGCTGATTCACAAAGCGGACGAAGCCATGTACAAACACAAGCAGGGGAAGAAGGAAAAAGTAAAAAGGTAAAAGGCAAAAGGAGAAGAAAGAAGAGCGAGTCTTTCGTCTTTGACTTTTGCCTTTTACCTTTTTACTTTTTCCTTATCTCCAGTCTCCGCTTCCCAATGCTTTGCCGCAACGGTTGCAGTAGCGTGCGCTCGCGTCTCTTTGCACAGCGCCGCAGCCCGAACAGGTGCGGCCCACGCGAAGGTTCGCGCCGCAGGTTGAGCAGTAGTCAGAGCCTGCGCTCGTGGCTGCGCCGCACGTGCCGCAGCGTCCGGGCATTGGCGGGATGTAGCCTCCGGCTTTGACTGCGATCTGATCCTCAATAACTTTCCAGGCGTCTTCCGTGAGCTTGTGTTGCCAATAAGCGCCGAGCGCAGGTAAGGCTAGAAGCAGACCCGATGAGAGAATCACAGCTACGGCTGCGAGCGCAGCCTTGTCGAACCATCTCTGCATTCCGATTTCGACGCGCGTGCCGCCGTGCTCCGGTGTAATTTTGATAGTGAGAGCCGAAGACATGCCCGTCAGGTCGCGTAAGGTACTTTCTTTACGCGCCTGCAAGACGCTCGTTGACGCGACCTGCATGGTCTGTACCTGATAATCCTCATCAAAGAGGTCGCGCAACTGTCGCATCAAATGGGGCGCGTCCACCTCAACGCCCGGATAATATCTGCTGTCCATTAAATTTACAGGCTTCCTTTCCTTCAACTCTCGCCCGTGTCCCATACGAGTCGAGACCTATGCTAGTTCAAAAATTGGCTTATACAAAACTGAAAGGGACGCGATGATGAGAATCAATGCGTCCCCTGCTTCTATCTTTTTGTGTGCATCTATTTCTTTGTTGTGGATGGCGGAAGCTTCGCTGCCGCTTCTAAAATCTCCTGCGCGTTCTCCATCGCCTGTCCAATGGCGGTTCGTTCGGCGCTCTCCTTTGCCTGTCCCTGCATGGATGTAAGCTGCGCTTGAAAGCGCGTGGTTGCTGCGGCAAGCTTTCTGAGCGATTTAGCAACCAGAGGATTCTTATCATCGCGCAGGGCAACGTCGTCTATGTTCTCGATAGCTGCATCGAGTATGCCTGCGATGTCTGTGATTAACTCTGCGCGTGTGCCTGCGGGAAGCGCGCCCCAACGCTCTGCCTCCTTCTGATCCTTTTTGCTGACGGGTGCTGTGCTCGTCGTCTGACCCGACAGAACAAGAAAGCGTCGCTCGGCTGCTTTGATGAATACGTCTATGCGTTGATCCAGGACCTGCGCGTCTTTGACAAGCTCTATCTCCTGCGGAGTGAGGTAATCGCGCGATGGCGGATTGTGTGAACTGCTTCGGGCGCTGCCCGTTAAAACGAGTGTGAGCAGGAGGACCAGTGCGCCTGCCATCTTCTTAAATCTCTTCATTGCTTCTTTACTTCTGCGGCGGAGGAATCTTTCGAGTTCGCTTCGCCTGTGCCCTTCTCGTTCCCGCTCGTCTCTTTAATAACAGTGTCGCCGAAGAAAGAGTTGAGCGCCGATGTGCGAACGTCGCGCGCGTATTCACAGATGGCTTTGACGTTCACGGCGTATTCCGAAGGCGTGACGCGTCGTATGGCTTCGAGGCGCGCGCAATGTGTGTGGAGCGTAAGGTCAAGATATTTGTAGGTGTCGCGCGCCTTGTTGCCCTTGCCGCTCGTGGCCGTGCCAAGAAAATGGAGCGCGTCTTCAATGAGACCCTGATAGATGCCAAGCTCTTCGGTGGCCGCTTCATACTGCTGCCCTGCGGTCAATTGCTCTGCACGCGCCAGTCTCTCTTCCGCGAGTGCGAGGGCTTCGCGCGTGTGCGCCTTCGCATCAGTGATGCTGGATAACTGATCTCGCTCGCTTCTAGGGACGAATTTCATAGGAGGCGGCGCGGCAGTGAAAGGCAAACGCAAGTCCTGACATCGCGCTTCGTGAGCTACAAGCAGCGCAAACGTAAAGAGCATAGAACAACTCAGCGTGATTCTGAGCGGATAAGAGACAGGGGATTTCATAACTTTAACCCTTTCTCGTGAATCATAAATCGTAAATAGAAGGAACCAAGCTTTCTCTATTTACGATTTACGATTTACGATTTACGTCCTTTCTTCGCTCCCTCGCCGCGCTTGACCTGATTGCGAAGGCCGGGGAGTCGAAGGTTCACTTTGTCAATCTCAAGTTGATTGGTTTGCGCGTCCGCTTTTGCCAGGAAAGTTTCGTAGGCAGCGAGCGCCTCCTTGTATTCTCCAAGAAAATCATAGGCTGTGGCAATGAAATAATAAGCCACCGCCAGATCGGGCTTAGTCGCCAGTAGCCAATTGAACTCGTTTATGGCGTCTGGAAACTGTTTCAACTCATAAAGCGCAGTAGCCAGATTCGAGTGCGCCACGAAATTATTTGGTTCGACTGCCAGGATACGGCGCAATATTATCACAGCTTCCGCGAAACGTCTCGCCTGAATTAAAGCGGCTGCGTAGCCCGTAGCGTAATGCGTGTTCGCAGGCTCAATCTCCGCGGCCTGACGATAAAGCTCAAGCGAGCGTGCAGCATCAGACGTGCGAAGCGACGCGCCGAGGCATGAGAGAAGCGAAGCATTGCGCGGCTCTTTCTTAAGCAATGCCTCTGTTGCCGCGCGATCTTCAGCCGTGCTGTTGCCGCAATCCTTCTGCAACGAGTTGCGAAGCGCTACGACTTCCGGGAGACGCTTGCTCGCTTCGTCCAAAGCGTCCAAGGTCTTCACAGCCTCATCTGCTTTTCCCGCCTGAGCGTAAATTTGCGCGAGCAGAAGCGAGGTGCTCATAGATGAATGCGAGGCGCGGTTTGCCGCAACAGCATCTTCGAGAGCGCCTTCGTAATTACCCGCGCTCGCGCGAAGCTTTGCACGCTCAATGAGCGCCGCGACATTCTGATTGTCCAGAAGGATTGCGCGATCAAAGCTCGCCGCCGCCGCCGTTTTATTCTCAAGCGCAAGCTCGATTGAGCCGCGCGCAATCCAGGCGGACGCATTCGATTGCCTGCTTTCAGTAGCGCCCTTCAACTCTTCCAATAGAGCCTGCAACTTCTCTCTTGAAGCTTTCATGTGCAGGCTCAGGTCCGTGAGCGCCAGAAGCGCCGCGATGTTCTCTTTGTCCAACTCGCGCGCGTGGCTGAGTATTGTTTCCGCTTCATCGAACCGTTCGAGTCTGGTGAGCAGCTTGCCGAGAGCCGTGTAGGGAAGAGACCATTCAGGCTGTAGTTCTATCGCGCGACGAAAACCCTTTTCAGCTTCGGGAAGACGATTGAGCGTGATTAGCGCGCTGGCGCGTTGATACTCTGCTTCTGGAAATTCCGGCCTGAGCTTTATGGCACGCTCGTACAATTCAACTGCGCGTTTCAGATCGCCCGCTTCGTGCGCGTCCTGACCTTGCTGGAAAAGTTGAACGGGATCGTCTTCAGTCGCGCTACCGTCTGAGTTTGTCTGAGCGTGAATCGGATAGACGCAAAGAGGCGCGAGCGAGAGAAATATTATGGCGTGAGCGAGAAAGCGAGAAAGCATCGCCGAAAACTGCAACCTTATTTAATGCCGAGAACAAAAGGGACGCCGGGGAGGATTCAATCTTAGCACGCGAGCGATGAAAAGCAGAAGGCAGAAGGCAGAAAGCAGTAGGCAGACGGATAAGGGTTGATTAGTCGAGTGTTTTATTGATACCTCTTCACTCAATCAGCTAATACGCGCTGCCTTCTGCCTTCTGCTTTTCGTCTCGCTTGTGATAACATTTGCTTCGCGTTAAATTCGCTTCCCTTAATATTAAAAGTGAAACTTTGAGCAAGGCTATCACCTGCCCGAAGTTTGTGAATTGAGATCGTGAGAGGGCGGTGTGATTATCGAACAAGAGGACGCGGTAAGAGCAGGCGAAGAATCTGCACGGGTCTCTTCGGATGCTGAAGCTAAAGAGGCGCAGCTTCGCTCGCTCTTCGAGGAGATGGGCGCAGTCCTTGTGGCTTACTCCGGCGGCGTTGATAGCTCCTATGTTGCTTACATCGCCGCGGAAACTTTGGGCGAGCGCGCACTGTGCATAACGGGCGAGTCCGCGAGCTTAGCCTTGCATCAACGCGAGGAAGCCTTGCGGCTGGCCGAACGGTTCGGACTTCATCACGAGTTCATGCGAACGGAAGAGTTAGACGACCCGCGCTATCAGATGAACGCGCCGGATCGCTGCTACTTCTGCAAGACGGAACTCTACGGAAAGCTCGCGCCCATAGCACATGAGCGCGGGATTGCTTTCATCGTTGACGGTTCGACGACAGACGATCTGGGCGATTATCGTCCGGGTCGCGTGGCAGCAAGTGAACACGGCGTGCGAAGTCCTCTGATAGAGGTGGGATTGAGCAAGCGAGAGGTTCGTGAGTTGAGCCGTCGCGCGCATCTTCCGACTTGGGA
This sequence comes from Acidobacteriota bacterium, assembly GCA_003222945.1. Taxonomy (GTDB): domain Bacteria; phylum Acidobacteriota; class Blastocatellia; order Pyrinomonadales; family Pyrinomonadaceae; genus QHXM01. Next base: position 1,594 of record QHXM01000232.1, on the reverse strand, counting down.
CAAGCCTGCAAGCCCATGCCTCTCTTCGCGCATTGCCTACGGCACGACCGTGACCATCAAGCGTCTTACAACAGTTGATCGCGGCGAAGAGATCATGCGCGAGCTTGGCTTTCGTGAATTTCGCGTGCGCCATCACGACGAGCTTGTGCGTCTGGAAATTGCTCCCGCAGAGCTATCCTCGGCGCTCCGACGCGAAGTGGTTGACGAACTCGCCCGAAGATTCCGCGCTTTAGGCTTTCGCTACGTCACGCTTGACCTGCACGGCTATCGCACGGGCGCGATGAATGAGATTTTGAACAGCAGGAATCCAGAATCCAGAATTCAGAATCCAGAATAGAAACAAAAGAAAGGTTTCCACCTTATCGTTCTGGCTTCTGGCTCCTGACTTCTGAATTCTGCTTTTGGAGGTATTCATGACAGTTGCAATCAGCGCAATTGCGGATGATGTGCGGCACGTTAAGGAGGACAATCCGTTCGAGTCCATGATGTCGCGCTTTGATCGCGCGGCGCAGCTTCTTGATCTTGACCCAGACCTCTACGCGGTGATGCGCGTGCCGAACCGCGAGTTGAAAGTCTATATTCCGACTCGCATGGATTCGGGGCGCATACAGGTCTTTGAAGGCTATCGTGTGCAGCACAACTTCGCGCGTGGTCCTGCGAAGGGCGGCATACGCTACTCGCCTGACGTGACGATTGATGAAGTTCGCGCTCTTGCGGCGTGGATGACCTGGAAGTGTGCGGTCGTCAACGTTCCGTTCGGCGGCGGCAAGGGCGGAATCATCTGTGACCCTTCGCAGATGTCTCTAGGTGAATTAGAGCGAATGACGCGCCGCTATGCAGCCGAGTTAATTGATTTCATCGGCCCTGAAAAAGATGTGCCCGCGCCCGACATGAACACAAACGAGCAGACGATGGCGTGGATCATGGATACTTATTCCATGCACGCGCGCCACACCGTCACGGCAGTCGTCACTGGAAAGCCGGTTGACCTTGGTGGTTCGTCTGGACGGCGCGAGGCGACGGGGCGCGGCATTCTTTTCGTCGTCAACGAGGCGCTTAAAAGGTTCAAGATGACGCCGCCTTCAACGCGCGTCGTCGTGCAAGGCTCAGGCAACGTAGGCGGCATCGGCGCTCGATTGATGCACGAAGCTGGCTACAAGGTCGTCGCAATCTCGGACGTTCACGGCGGCATCTATAACCCGAACGGCATAGACATTCACGAAGCCTTAAAGCATCTACAGCAGACTCGATCCTTTGAGGATTTTCCGGGCGTAGAGTTCGTAAGCAACGAAGATTTGCTTGAGCTTGACTGCGATGTGCTCGTGCCAGCGGCGACCGAGAATCAGATAACTTCGGAGAACGCCGACCGGATAACATGTAAGATTCTGGCCGAGGGCGCAAACGGGCCAACGACCGCTGCGGCAGATGAAATACTGCACAACAAAGGGGTCTTCGTCATCCCGGACATTCTGGCGAATGCCGGCGGAGTGACGGTCTCTTACTTTGAATGGGTGCAGGACAGGATGGGCTATTTCTGGCGCGAAGATGTCGTAAACGAGCGGCTGCACGACACAATGGTCGCAAGTTTCAATGA
>QHXM01000228.1 GCA_003222945.1 Acidobacteriota bacterium | reverse complement strand
CCGTTCTCCTGAATCTTGTTACGAAGCCTTCGCTCGCCCTCTACGATTGCGGAATAATCTATGCTGCCCTCGCGCTTGACCGGAAGAATCGCGCGCAGAGTCTTATTGCTCAGGCTGTAGTTTTTGACATCTACCTTAACAGTCGGTCCGATGCCTCCTTTAAGATCAATCGTGACCCGATTGTCTTCGCCGAGCGTTACGTGCGCGTCCTCAAGGTGCGGCGCGAGATGGCCTGTCTTAATGATAGCCTGTCGAATAGTATCAATGTCGGCGCTAAGAGCAGCGCGACTGAACACTTCATTCTGCTGTAATTTCAGTTTCGGGCGCACGCTCTCAACGTCGAAGTCTGGAATCGTGATGTTGAAGGCTGCGACGCTCGCCTGTGCACCCGGCTTGATTGTGAAGGTGACGATTTGACGTATGCCCGTTGGGTCAGACGGGTCTGTCGCTTGCGCGTAAGTGACTTCGGCGCGATAGAAACCTTTGTCGCGCAGGTAGGCTTGAATCAGGTCCGCGTTATTTTTCAGGACCGTCTCAGTAACGGACGAGCCTGGGTCGAGCATGTTCAGGCGCGTGCGTATCTCGTCTTCGGAAAGAGGCGAGTCGGGCGGAACATCCATGTCCAGCCTGACCTCGCCGACCTTCAACTGGCGACGCACGATGAAGCGCACACAGAGCGGGCGCGTAACGTTTGCGCCTTGCGCACCCGGCCTGCACGTCTCGCTCGCTTCGGCGCGAGCATCTCGGACCATTCCAGATTCATAGAGCGCTTGAAGAGAATCGCGCACGCGTACAGCGGTGTACAGCCCTCCGCTCGCAACGTGAAGGCTTGAGAGCATCTCTGCCTCTGCGGCCTCGTCGCGCGGGCTGCCTTCGATCACTACTTCAACGGACGTAATCGTGCGCCCCTCGTAATTGCCTGTGGCTTGCGCGAAAGAGGATGCACTCGCGCCCAGCGCCATGATGACGGCAGCTAGAAGTCTTTTGATTGTGAAGAAGCGGCGAAGACTCAACCCTTTGTTCTCGAACTTTAGATTTAATATTTTCAGTTGAATTTGAATAGAGATTTATTCACCACAGAGGACACAGAGAACACAGAGGATTGATAAGGATTTGAAATTTCAAAATATGCTATCTCAAATTCTTTTTCTTCCTCCGTGCTCTCTGTGTCCTCTGTGGTTAATTCTATTTTCAAAATTAAGCCTTGCGATTAAAATCTTCTCTTCAAGCGAACCTCGAAACTGAAATTGTTATTGTGCGGATTGAACCCTGTCGTGCTGCCCTGCTCATACTGAGCTATGAACGAGATGCGGTTTGAGACGCGATACTCTACGGCAAGCACCTGATTCTGATTTCCCGTCACGTTGGTCGAATAGGTTACGGAGAGGTTCTTGTTAATCTGGCGACCGACAGTCAAGCGAGCCGTTGGACTCTCGCCACCCTGCCCCGCAACGAGCGGGTCAATCTCAAGCCGGTTCAATCCGAAAAGCTTATCGGTCGCGCGCCTGACGGGAGCGCTGATTAGGCTTTCCGTCAAAAGACTCGCAGCCGTTCCCAGACCGGATTGCGCTAATGCAGAAGTGCCCGTTCCAGTTGTGGAAAGCTGGCCGTTCAAGATAAGAGAGACAACGTCAGCCTGTGGAAGCGCAGGGTCTGAACGCACGTTCACGGTCGGAGAAGTTAGCGGTCCACTGATATTCGTTATCACATCGTAGCCAGCGATCTCCGCGACAGTTTGAATATTCAGAATCGGGTCGGCATCGAGCCGTCCCGGAAGGTCAACTGTTGCGCGCTGAATCTCGTGGCGATTGTTTCTGAAAGTGAGCGTGCCCGTAGTGGCCGTTATGCGTCCAGAGACGGTCGGGTCTTTAACTGGTCCGTTGACGACCAGAGAGACAGAGCCAACCGTGTCGGCTATGTTGTTCTTGACGACGAGCGCGTCGCGGCCTTCTATGCGCAGATCCTGAAACTGCGCTGTAGCTGCTAGAGCGAACTCCCCGCCCTGCTCTATTACAGCTTCGCGGCGACGGTTGACGAGACTTTCAAGGTCTATGTCTTTAGTGTAAAGCGTGCGGCGCAGGTTGATTGTGCCTGAGATGATAGAAGCTATCTGCTGGTCGCGCGTCTGCTGGCCTCTCAGTTCAATGTCAACATCTGCTGTCGAGTTGAAGCCTTCCGGGTAAGGCAGCGTCACATTGTCGCCGCGAATGTTGAACTGGAAGCGCGAAGGCATGAAGCCCGCGAGCAGCGCGCCGCCCGTCACGTTGACGCGCCCGCCGCCTATCACGCCCGTCAATGATTCTATCTGAGCCTGATTGCTGTTGAAGCGCACGCTCCCTTTGACGTTTGAGACTGTAAGGCGTTGATCGCCCACGAGCGTTGCGATTGATGCATCTCTCAAAGATGCAGTGCCATTGATGCGCGGGCTGTCGAATGTGCCCGCGACGCGGACGCTCATCTCAGCCGTGCCGCTTAAGAAAAGGTCCGGCGAGATTCCTTTCAACGCGCGCAGGTCAAGTCGCCCGTCAACTCTCAAGCTCTCCGTGCCGCCCGGTCCAAGAGCAAGCGTGCCGCCGAAGATTACGTCCGTGTTCTGTCCCGTGAACTCCGTCTTCGTGAAGGTGACTTCGTTGCCTGAGAAATCTACTATGAGCGGCGAAACGGCTGTCAGCGTCAGGTCTTCTATCTGCACTGCCAGGTCCGTGAAGTTTGCAGTTCCTTTAAGCCCCGCGATTCCAAACTCTTCTACGCCCTCGGCATTCTCCGTCTTTAGATTTCCAGAAGCGCGTAGCGTGCCCGTCGCGTGTCCAGTCACGCGTATGTCCGTTCTCCCTAAAAGCATGGCGAAGAGGTTCGTCAGATCAGCGCTCGTCAACGTCGCGTTAATCGTCGTCGCAAGATTCGGCGTGCTCAAATCAACTTGCGCAGTAACGGTTTGAGGTTGCCCGCCAAGTACGCCCGTCGTGAAAGTTACGTTGAGTTGTTTGTTCTCGGTTCGGCCAACCAGAGTGACAGGTCCTGCCGCGCGACCGTTAATCTTAACGTCGTGCCCTTCGCCGTTGAAGTTTACGTCGAAGTCTGAAAAGTCACCCGCCGTCAAAGTGCCCTTGACGTGAGCATTCAAATCAACCGTGCCCGTCACGTTCGGCGGCACATCCTGAGCCGGAGCAAACGCTGCGAGCCGCGCGAGTTGAATTCCTGTCCCATGCGCTTCTATGTCAATCGCTTCGTTGGTCGTGTTGAATGTTCCCGTAGCAGTGATGCGTCCGGCGTCCAACTGCGCGACAACGTTGTTGAGATTAACCACTGTGCCGTTGAAGGTGGCTTGCGCAAGGATGCTCTGGAAAGGCTCGCCGCCTATGCGGCCCGGACTGAAGCGCAGTTCGGCGTTTCCGTTCATAGCGTCTGGGATACCCTTGATGTTTATGCGCCCCGATACTTCCGACTCAATGTTGCTGTAGCGTTCGGCGCTCTCGCTCAACTTACTGAAAGCGGCCATCAGGTTTCCAGCGTTCACTTTGTCGAGCGTCGCGTCAATCGAAGTAGTGCCCGCGCCCTCTTTGAGCGGAACGTTGAGAGCGAATTGAAGGTTGCCGCCGTCGCGCTCTGCAAGTCGCCCGTTTGTGATGCTGAGAGCGTCAGCCGTTGTGTTGATGTTGGCTGCGAGCGAGCCTAGATCACGCCCGTTGACGATTAGAGAATCGAGCGATGCTTGTCCGTCAATCACAGGTTCTTTCAACTTCCCGCGAATGTTTCCGTTGAAGGCAAGCTTGCCGCCGAGTTCAATGACGGTCTGTTTCTCCGCCTCCTTCTTATCAAACTCGTTCTCGCCCGGTTTGCCGAGCTTGATTCTGTAGCTGGCAAGTTTTGCATCGAGGTCCGAGAGCAGACCTGTTGAGAAGAGAACGTTCTGAAGTTCACCTGCATCGTTCGATGCAAGATTCAATTGCAAGTTCGATTCGTCACGCTCGACTGAGAATTGTCCTGTCGCGTTCAGTTCAGATGCGGGCGTGCGAAGGTTTGCGCGCTCTATGTTGAATAGGCCGCGCGTCGCGCTCAATGCCACCTCGCCGTTTACGGGCGTGCGACCGATCGCTGAAGTTGGTCGCAACGCGTGATGCGCCGCCGCGCGCAGTGCTCACAGTAGCGTTGCCTGCGGCGTGGCCGCCAAGAATGTTCGCGTCAAAATTGTTGAGTTGGACTTCGGAGTTGGTAGCAACCAGCGCGGCTCGCGCGGAGCCAATATTTATCTGTCCGAGAACGCCGCCGCCCAGACTTAAATCCGCGCTCACGCGGTAACGACTGCCTGGCTCAACGACGAAGACCGGATGCGTGAGCCGAACGCTGTCAACGTGGCCGCCTGCGAAATCTTTTGTCCTGGCGAGTGCGACCGTTCCCGCGTTTATATCGCCGCTCTGCCCTTCGATTCTTCCGCCCTGATAGACAGCAAGACGCACGCCAGCAATGTTGAGGCTTCCGACCTTTGCGCCCGAAGCCTCAATTCCTCCGACGCGCAAGTTGTCGGTCTCGATGTTCGTCACGTTCGCGCGAGAGACAATCGAGATGTTGTTTGCGCTGAGGCCATTAACGCGCGTGCCCGAAGATGCGATTGCGCCCGTCTGAATGTTTGAAAGTGTAGCGGTCGTTGTGCCGTTTTCGGTCCGACCGTGAAAGTCTGAAGCCTGAAGGTTGCCGACGTTTGCGCCCGCAGCCGTAAGCCGCGCCGCAGCTATGTGGCCCGCCGAATATGTCAGAGCATCGTCGCGCGACTCGGCTGTTACATCGCTCAAGATTAATCCTGCGATGTTGCCCGAAGGATGGCGCGCGGCGGCTGCGCGCAACTCTCCCAGCCAGCGAAAGTCCGTGCCCGTGCCCATCACGTTGCCCGTTATCTGCACCATGTTGAGTTGGAAATCGCCAGCAGAGAGAAGGTCTGCGACGGCGCGACCGTTTATGTTGTAGCTCTTGCCCTCGCCTCCGCCCTGACCGCTCAAGGTGAAAGCCTGCAAGCGCACGCCGTCGGCAGCGAGCGCGTCCGTCTTAAAACTTCCGTCAACCTGATATTTTGATCCGTCACCTGTAACAGTGCCTATGATGTTGCCCACGCCGCGAAGTGTCGTTCCTGTCTGAAGGATGTCCGAAGCTTGCGTTAGGTCAACGGTCGAGTTGACATCCAGCTTGTATTGCGGCCTTCGCCAGTCATCCATCACGCCGCTCAAGTGGGTTTCCGCGATGGGCGAGCGCAAAACGAGTTCTTGAATCTCCGCTCGAGTCTGGTTTATGCGTCCGCGCGCTGTGATGTCTATGTGGTCTATCGCGGGGCGTCCATCGTAAATGAGTGTGGAGTTGGTTGAAGAGAATTCAACCTTGTTCATTCGGCTCGCTTCGGGCGCATTTGGGTCATCGGGCACAACGGTGGCAACGATGTTGCGCGCTTCGCCTGAAAGCTCGTGTAGCTGGTCGCCGTAGTGTATGACCGCGCCGTTTAATTGAACGTGCGCCGTTGAATAAGAGAAGAGGATTCGCTGGTTCGACTCAGGCGGCGGAATGTGTATGTTTCGCCAGTTGGAGTTTCCTTCCGCATCGAAGTTGACCCAGGCTTCGAGTCCATCAACCTGTAGGTCCTGAAGCTTTACGTCGCGGTGCAGGCTCAGTGCGAAAAGATCATCAATGCGAACGGTTGCGAGTATGCGATCAATCTTGCCGAGCCGCTCGCCGGTCTTCTCGTCGTAAAGCTCTATGTCGCGCATCTCGACTGTGCGCGGGCTGAATTTCGTCTCGAAGAATTTAATATCGGCGCGTATGCCATACTGCGCGAGCGTGTCTTTAATCTGCCCGGCGATGTAGCGGTCAACGTAGCCTAGCCGATAGGCGACGATGGCGGTAAGAACGAGCAGCACCAGGAGAACGACAATCCCAAGCGTCGCTATGAGCGCATTGCGGCGCGTGAGCCAGCGACGATGCTTCCCTTGCGGCGTCTTAGGTTCAGCGCGATCCGCGTCGCGTTCTGCCGCAACTTCGGCTGCGGGCGACAGAGGCTTATCCGTCTCCGACTGAAGCTCGGCCTTTATCTCTCTCTTGTCTTCCGGCGACGGCACAGATGATTTGTCGTCGCGGTCATCAACAGGCATAAATTAAATTTGAGTTTTGAGTTCTGAGTTTTGAATTATAGTTCTAAGTCTTAGGTATTGAATCGCTGGATTTAATCAGTTCAAAGCCAACACTTAAAACTTGAAATTCAAAACTCAAAACTAATAACTCAAAACTTTTTTCGCTGGAGAGCCTAGCGGCACGTTGCCGACAACCTCTAAATCGAAACCTTCGAGCGCTGCGACCCTTGGGGGGTGATTGGTCAGCAGCAGTATGCGGCGCAAGCCCAACTCGTGCAGGATTTGTGCGCCGACGCCGTAGTCGCGGTTCGCGCCGTAACCAGTCTCAATGCTTGCCTCCTGAAGGCTAAGCCCGCGCTCCTGCATCAGCGCATAAGTCTTCAACTGGTGAACCAGATCAAGATTGTGCTCGCGTTGCCGCAGGTAGAGCACGACGCCTCGCCCTGCGGCTGCTATCTTTTCAAGAGAAGTTTGAAGCTGAAAGCCCGTAGAGCCTATGAGCGAGCCGAACATAGCAAACGTGACGTTTTCAGTATGTACGCGAACGAGCACAGGCTCCTGTGTGGTCACGTCGCCCATGACCATTGCCAGATGAACTTCGCCGTTGACAACGTTCTCGAAAGCGACGGCGCGAAAATGTCCATAGACGGTCGGCAACTCTGTCTCGGCTGCGCGGCGGACCAAAGTTTCTTTGCGTATGCGATAGCGAACCAAGTCTGCGACAGAGATGATTTTCAAGTTATGCTCTCGCCCAAAATCTTCCAATTCAGGCAGCCGCGCCATAGTCCCGTCCGGGTTCATAATCTCGCAGATCACTCCAGCAGGATAAAGCCCAGCGATGCGCGCCATGTCAACGCTCGCTTCTGTTTGTCCGGGACGGACCAGCACGCCGCCAGTTCGCGCTCTCAAAGGAAAAACGTGACCGGGTCGAGCAAGGTCTTGCGGGCGAGTCTTAGGATCAACTGCGGTCAGGATAGTTATAGCTCGATCCTGCGCGGAGATGCCGGTCGTAACCCCACGGCGCGCTTCGATTGAAACAGTGAAAGCTGTGCCAAGAAACGAAGTGTTGTCTGCAACCTGCATCGTCAGGTGAAGCTCGTCGCAGCGCTCTTCTGTCAGAGGCATACAGATGAGGCCGCGCGCGTAGGTCGCCATGAAGTTTATGATTTCGGGCGTGACCAATTCAGCCGCGCAGACAAGGTCGCCCTCGTTCTCGCGGTCCTCGTCGTCAACGATAATTATCATGCGCCCGTCGCGTAAATCTGCGGCGGCGTCTTCGATGGAAGCGAAAGGCATCTGGCTACTTACCTGAACAAGAGATTGGGGGAGAACCGGTCAGCCGCTATGTTACCCGAAAGCAATGGTTTTTGCGACACCTGTTATTATAGTCAAAGCGCGCACGTCACGTCGCAGACGCATTTACTTTGCATCCAATCCAGAGACCATCTGCTGGCCGTTCGGGTGCGTGACAGTTATTAGCAGCGTTTTTCCGTTAGGCGAGTCAACGGCTACGACCGTCGCGTTGGCGTCTTTCGACTGCTCGCGCCAGTTCGTTGCGGTGCTGATGTTGCCGCCGGAGGATTTGAATGAGTTTGAAAAACCTTTGATGAAGGATTTGCGAAAGTTGTC
>QHXM01000227.1 GCA_003222945.1 Acidobacteriota bacterium | reverse complement strand
GCAGATGCCTATGCCGCCAACAGAGCCTGTGCCGAAGAAGCCATCCGAGACGGGCGACCAGTTCACGCCGCCGTCAATGCTCTTCCAAAGTCCACCGCCCGTCGCGCCCAGGTAATAGACGAAAGGCTGCGATGTAACACCAGCGACAGCCGTCACGCGCCCGCCTCTGTACGGACCAATGCTTCGCCATTGCAGCGCCTTGAAAAAACTCTTGTCGTAGCCTTGCGCCTGTTGCTGCGCATAAAGAGAGTTTATCGAAAAGCCAATTAGGCAGAGCGTTAACAATGCGAAAACGAACTGGAAGCTGTCACTTCTGGGCTTGTTCATTGCAGAAGCTCCTACTGATTTTATTGTGTTTGAAAACTACGAACGTCTAAAGATTCTCAATCGTCACAGGCTCAACTTCATCCGCAAGCTCGAAGCCGAAAATCCGCGAGTAGAAATAAATCTCGCCGTCCAATGCGCGCTTGATATTCTCGGCGCGACGAAAGCCATGTTGCTCGCCCTCGAAGGCGACGTAAGCCACGGGCAAGCCTTTCTTGCGCAAAGCTTCTACCATCATCTCCGCCTGATTTGGAAGCACAATCTTGTCTTCGAGTCCCTGAAAGAAGATTACAGGGCACGAAAGACGATCAACGTAATGGACCGGTGAACGCTCTCTGTAGAGGTCTGCACGCTCAGGGTATGGTCCGATCAGACGGTCCAGATAGCGCGACTCGAACTTGTGAGTCTCTTTGGCGAGCGCCTCACAATCGCTCACACCGAAATGGCTTGCGCCAGCGCGAAAGCGGTCACGGAATGTCAGAGCGCAAAGAGTAGTGTAACCGCCAGCGCTTCCGCCCGTAATCATCAAGCGGTTTGCGTCCGCAAGCCCTCGCTCCGTCAGGTAACGCGCGCCATTCGCGCAATCATCAACGTCAACAATTCCCCAACGGTCTCTCAGACGATTGCGATATTCGCGCCCGTAGCCAGTGCTCCCGCCGTAGTTCACGTCCAGAACGCCAATGCCTCGACTCGTCCAGTATTGAATCGAGAGCGAGAGCGTCGTTGTCGCGGCTGATGTCGGACCACCGTGACTCTTAACGAGAAGCGGCGGCAACTCTACGTCAGGCGCAGCGTAATCTCGATTGTGTGGAGGATAAAAGAAAGCGTGCGCGGTCTTTCTATCTTCTGTCGGAAATTCTACGGCCTGTGGGATTGAGAGGTAGGCCGGATCAATCTCAAGTTCAATCGAGCGGCGCAACTTTTCAATCTTGCCAGTGCTCAAATCCATTTGAACTATTGCAGCAGGCTCAGTCGGCGAGCCGCCGCGAAAAACAACGTGGCCGGGATAAGCGTGAACAGAGGTAATGTCAGTGTACGGCGTTTCAAGCGTCTCGAATTTGTTGGTGCGTGTATCAAGGCTTGCGAGGCGCGAGCTTCCCCTTTCGATGTAAGCGCAGATGATTCTTTCTTCAGATTCAAACGCGTACATAGACATTCCGAAGACCCACTGCGGCATCCCAAACTCTGCCTGCATCTCGTGTAGAGCCTCTATGCTTCCATCCCTTTTACGGCGATAGAGATTCCACCATCCGGTTCTATCGGAGACAAAAAAGAGCGTGCCATCCGGCGACCATTCGGGTTGAAAGATAGACTCTTCAACGCCGCCGGCAACTAGATTCGTATTCGTCAACGCTCCATATTCATCAAACTCCCCGACCCACAATTCAGTTCCGTCCCAGGGCATATTCGGATGATTCCAGGTAAGCCACGCAAGCTGCTTTCCATTCGGACTCAAGCGCGGGCTTGCGTAGAAATCGTTTCCAGAAACGAGTAAGCGAGCGTCCGCTCCGTCTTTAATACCGATGCTGACAAGCGTGTTGACGGCTTCTCCCGCGCCCGTGTGAACTTCGCGCACTGAGATTACGCGTCCACGCTTGCTGTCAACAATCATATCGGCATAGCGCATCTCGATGGCAGGCGTGATTGGCTCAGGTTGAGAGTTTAGAGTTTGCTTGTAGAGACGCTGGTCCGCGAAGTTTGAGAAATAGACCATGCCGTCCGCGACCATGTAATCGCCTCCGCCATATTCGTGAACGCGCGTGCGAGCGTTGAATGGTTGCGGCGTCACGTCTTCAATCCTGCCGTCCGGTGTGCGGCGAACAATAACGCTTCGTCCGCCTTCGGACGGGCGCATCTCGCTCCAGTAAATTCTCTCGCCATCGAGCGCGACCTGCCCCACACCGATTGAGCCTTTAACGATCAGGTCCGAAGTGATTGGCGATTTCCAAGAACCATACGGCGCTACTTTTGTCTCAGCCATTTGCGTCTCTCTCCTTAGAGTCTTTAAGGGTTTCCCGCGATGATACTGTTAGTTGCAGAAGTGTCAATCACTCTCGAGCGATAGCAAGCGCGATTTCAGTCGCAACGCGTGCGTTGTTTTCCAGAAGCGCGAGGTTAGCTCGAAGTGTTTCGCCTCCGCTCTTCTCTGCCATGCGCGATAGAAGAAAGGGCGTCAACTCGCGCCCGATGATATTTCTATCAGCAGCTTCGGCAAGCGCTTCGCTTAAGACTTCATCCAGACGCTCTGCTTTTACTTCCGCGTCTTCAGGCACTGGCACAGTCACGAGCGTTGCGCCTTCCAGATTGAGCGCACGCCTGGCCTCCAAAATCGCAGCAACCTCTGCGGGAGAGTCTGCGCGAACGTCCACTTCAAGTCCGCTCAGTCTTGAATAGAAAGCTGGCATCTCGTCCGTATCGTAGCCCACGACAGTGATGCCGTGCGTTTCCAGCCACTCGCGCGTTGCATGAAGATCAAGAACGATTTTCGCCCCTGAGCAGACAACGACGAGATTAACGCGCGCAAGCTCCGGCAAGTCCGCCGAAACGTCCTGCGAACCTCCGCGATGTACGCCGCCTATGCCGCCCGTTGCAAAAATTTTTATTCCGGCTCGTTCTGCAATCAACGCAGTCGTCGCAACGGTCGTCGCGCCGTACCAGCGCTTTGCAATTGCTACAGGTAGATCGCGGCGACTAATCTTGTGAACGTCTCCGCTTCGTGCAATATGTTCTAGTTGCGCAGAAGTAAGACCTACATGAACAGTGCCTTCAAGGATTGCGATTGTCGCGGGCACTGCTCGCTTTGCGCGCACAATCTCTTCAAGCCGCAGAGCAGTTTCGAGATTCTGCGGGCGCGGCAGCCCGTGAGCTATAACTGTGGATTCAAGCGCGACTACGGCTCGCTTTTCGACAAGCGCACTTTCAACTTCTTCGCTGAATTTGAAAATATCAGGCACGTTCACTCTTTCGGCCTTTCGCACGTTTACGCTTGCCTTCGTCGGTTGCTTTATCAATCTTAGCCTCTGACTTTTCAGCCTTCGCCTCGGCGTCTTCAATCTCTGCATTGACCTCGCCGCCAATGAGAATCGTTAAGCCCGTGAAATAGAACCAGAGCATCATAATGATGAGAGCGCCAAGTGAGCCGTAGGTTGCGCTGTAAGAGTTGAAATATTTTAGATAGGTCTTGAAGGCGAAAGAGACCAGTAACCAGAGAGCCACGCCAACGGCTGCGCCCGGCGTGATCCATTCCCATTTCTCTTTTTTAAGATCGGGCGCGAAGTAGTAGATTAGATTAAACGAGAGCAGTGTGAAGAACAGCACTATAGGCCACTGCGATATATTCCATGTTACTGTGAAGACCTTGCTCAAGCCCGCTTGCGCCGCAATTGCCTTTGCGATCTCCGATCCGTAAAGCAGCAGAACGAGCGCGGCGACAATTAGAAGAGACAGTGCGATTGTTAGATTGATTGCTACGAGTCGAATCTTCCACCAGGAGCGGGATTCCTTTATATTGTAAGCGATGTTCAGAGTCTCGCTGATTGCTCCCATACCGTTTGACGCGGCCCAGAGCGTCGCCACCAACCCGATTGAAATCTTTCCCGCGCCAGCCGAATTGTTCAATTCGTCAACTGTCTTCTGAACAAGCTCGCCTGCGGAGGCTGGCATCACCTGTGAAAGATAGCTGATTAGATTGTCGCGCAACTCAGTTCCCTTTTCTGCGAATATCCCGAATATAGCCATCAGGACCAGCAGCAACGGAAAGAGCGCGAGCAGAAAGTAGTAAGAGAGTTGCGCCGCGCGCCCCCAAATGTCGTCCTTGTTCGCCTCATTCCAGACGCGCTTCAATAACTCCTTCCAACTCAACCCGCCCAAATCCCACAGCGAAGCGTTAGCCGTAGCCATCCCAGTTTTCTCTCCTTGAAAGCCGCGCGCTGCACGTTGTTTTCAGGAAGATGTACACCATGCCGTTTTAATTGCGTAGAAAGCGTCGCAAGAACAGACGGCAGCGATAAAACTT
>QHXM01000231.1 GCA_003222945.1 Acidobacteriota bacterium | reverse complement strand
GTGCGATGCTCGAAGCCTTGAACCGCTTGTGGTCCGCACACCTTCGGTCTCAATCGTATCTTTAACCGTGAAAGGAACGCCGTGCAAAGGCTCTAATTCATCACCGCGCGTAATGGCAGCCTCAGCTTCACGCGCGCGTTCGAGCGAGTCATGCGCGAGCGTTACGATTGCATTGAGGTTAGGATTCAATTGCTCGATTCGTTGTAAGTGCGCTTCGACAACTTCAACAGGCGACACCTTGCGCGCACGGATCAACGCAGCCAATTTTGTAGCCGGAAGATTTACTAACTCGTCAGACATAACAACAGCACCGATTGCGGAATGCGGATCTCGGATTGCAGATTTAAGGAAGACGAGAGCGTTCTATCTTTTAATCCGCAATCCGAAATCCGCAATCCGCAATCACCTTGTCACTGCCTTTTAAGCAGCTCAATAAATTTTCGCGCCGCGATGCCTAGCGTGCGGTCGCTTCTGTGAATGATGCCGACGGAGCGCGTCCACTCAGCTTCGGCCAAAGCTACGACTGCGAGTTGGCCACTCTTCTGCTCATCCAAAACACTCAGGCGCGGGACTATACTCAAGCCGAAACCAACTTCGACGGCCCGCTTGATCGTCTCTATGTTATCGAATTCTGCAACGCGATTGACTGTAACGCTGTGCGCCTTGAGTATCCTGTCCGTCGCGCGGCGCGTAGGAATGTCGCGCTCGAATAGAACGAAGTCATGCCCGCTCAAATCCGCAGCCTTTATCTTTTTTCGTTTAGCCAATGCGTGCGACGGCGGACAAATCAGAACCAGACGATCACCTTTCAACGGGATAATCGTCAATCCTCTTCTCTTCTCAGGGTAAGCAACAATGCCAAGCTCAATCGCTCCGCTCAAGACATCCTGCACGATGCGCGTCGTGCGACTGTATTCGAGATCAATCTTTGCCTGCGGATAAAGTGCCATGAAGCGACGAACGATGGGCGGCAATTCGTGAAGACCTATGCTATAGACAGTTGCAACGCGCACAGTCCCGCTCACCGATCCGTCAACGGCGCGCATACGCTCCTGCAAGCTCTCATAAGCTGCAAGAACGTTGCGGCTCTCTTCGTAAAAACTTCTCCCGGCATCCGTCAGCCGAACCTCGCGCCGCCCGCGCACGCGCTCAAGAAGACGACGCTTGAACTTCTCCTCAAGCCCGCGCACCTGCTGGCTAACAGCCGATTGCGTCACGAAATTACGCTCCGCAGCCTGCGAGAAGCTCCGCGTTTCTACAAGGTCGCAGAAAATTTTTAGAGTCTCAATCTGCATAAAAACAGTCTGGAGTCTGGAGTCTCGGAGTCAATAGATATAATTGTTTTTGACGAGTTGACTCTAGACTCCAGACTCCGAGACTCCAGACTGTTTTGAATTATAAGTTTTCTTGAACAATTAACACAAGATTTTTCATTTTACCTTATATGAAGTGCGAGCTATCATTCATTCATGCCAAGTCGGAGCGGGGGATTCATGTCAGAGAAGTAGATGGCGTGTGGTTGCGCGGGGCCTGAGTGAAGTCATATAATTTCCGGCGTTCGATGCAATCTGGAAATCATCCCGCTCCGTTTAAGTTTGCCAGAAAGATTCTGACAACTTTTCGGCGAAGGAGTGTTTATTGTGGCAATACGTTTGAGCAGGACTTTCATCTTGCGCAAGCTGCATCAACTAACAGGCATTGTGCCGCTCGGCGCTTTTTTACTTGAACATTTCTACACGAACTCTAAAGCTCTGACCGGCGCTTCCGATTTTAATAACGCGGTCAAAGACCTGCAATCCATTCCCTACATTCTTTTCGTTGAGATTGGATTGATCTTTATTCCGCTGATTTATCACGCCGTCTATGGACTCTTCATCACATGGGAGGCGCGGCCAAACAATCTTAAGTATCCGTATCCGCGCAACTGGTTCTACACAATCCAGCGCGTGACGGGCATGATTCTATTCTTCTTCATCCTATTTCACGTTCTTAATTTCCGCTTCGGCGTCTTTGGAAAAATCCCTTCGCTTAGCTGGATGAACTCGAAATCCATTGCGACCAATTACAACGAGGCTTACCAGATCATTCACGGCGAGTTTACAAGGGACTGGACCGGCTCATGGATTTTCGCCATATACGTTGTGGGAATTATTTCGACAGTTTGGCATTTTGCAAACGGTGTCTGGCTGTTTCTGGTTGACTGGGGAATAACAATCGGCGAGCGCGCACAACGATTGACCGGCTATGCCTGCATCATTTTAGGAATTGTACTGCTGGCTGTGGGCATCAATGCAGAAGCCGCTTTCGTCCAACCCGGAGGCTTGCTCGGAGGAATCATTCACTGATATGGCAGCAGGAACGAACGCAATCAAGATAGCAATCGTCGGCGGAGGATTGGCCGGACTTGCTGCGGCAATGAAGATAGCCGAAGCGGGACACTCTGTTGACCTCTTCTCGGTCGTGCCGGTCAAACGCTCACACTCTGTCTGCGCGCAGGGCGGAATAAACGGCGCGGTCAATACCAAAGGCGAAGGCGATTCGACTTGGGAGCATTTTGACGACACCGTTTATGGCGGCGACTTTCTAGCGAACCAGCCGCCAGCGAAAGCAATGTGCGAGATGGCTCCCTCGATCATCTACCTCTTCGACCGCATGGGCGTTCCCTTCTCTCGCACGAAAGAAGGTCTATTGGATTTTCGTCGCTTCGGCGGAACTAAACATCACCGGACCGCATTTGCGGGAGCTTCGACGGGTCAACAACTTCTATATGCTCTTGATGAACAGGTCAGGCGTTACGAAGTCGGAGGCAAGGTTCAGAAGTACGAAGGCTGGGAGATGATGTCGCTAGTCCTGGACGATCATCAGGTCTGTAGCGGAATCATCGCCATGAATCTGAACACGCTTGAGCTTAAAGCTTTCAAAGCGGATGCGGTGATCATGGCAACGGGTGGACCGGGACTCATCTTCGGCAAGTCAACCAACTCAATGGTCTGCACAGGCAGCGCAGTTTCAGCTTGCTATCAACAGGGCGCGCGTTACGCAAACGGCGAGTTCATACAGGTTCACCCGACTTCGATTCCGGGCGAAGACAAGCTGCGATTGATGTCTGAATCCGCACGCGGCGAAGGCGGGCGCGTATGGGTCCCGCGCCAGAAGGGCGACACGCGCAATCCTTCATCAATACCAGAGAAAGAGCGCTGGTATTTTTTGGAAGAGAAATATCCGGCCTATGGCAATCTTGTCCCGCGCGACATAGCAACGCGCGAGATTTTTCAAGTCTGTCTGGACGGCATGGGCATTGGCGGAGGCAATCAAGTTTACTTAGACCTCTCACACATCCCTGCTGAAACGCTGGACCGTAAACTCGGCGCGATACTTGAAATCTATGAGATGTTCGTTGGCGACGACCCGCGCCATGTTCCTATGCGAATCTTTCCGGGCGTGCATTATTCTATGGGCGGGCTGTGGGTTGACTACGACCAGCGCACTAACATTCCCGGTCTTCTAGCTGCCGGAGAATGTGACTACTCGATTCATGGCGCGAACCGTTTGGGCGCAAACTCGCTTGTGAGTTGCGTCTATGGCGGATTCATCGCAGCGCCCGCAGCAATCGAGTATGCGAAGAACATTCAACGCAACGGCGCGGACGGCTCTCGCGTTTACGATCAGGAGTTGCAGCGCCAGCAGGAGGTTAACGACGCGCTCATCAAACAATTCGGCAAGGAGAACCAGTACGTCATTCACGAAGAGATGGGCAAGTGGATGACGGATAACGTGACTGTCGTTCGATACAACGATAAGTTGAAGGAGACGGATAATAAACTTCTGGAACTGATGGACCGATACCGTCGCATCTCTATCAACGACTCGAACCTATGGGCTACGATGGCTCTGCCGCACGCGCGTCATTTGAAGAACATGCTTGAGCTTGCGCGCGTTATAACTTTGGGCGCATTGAATCGTAACGAGTCGCGCGGCGCGCATTACAAACCTGATTTTCCAAAACGTGATGATGAGAATTTTTTGAAGACGACGATTGCGGAGTATTCGGGCGAAGGACCTGTGCTCTCTTACGAAGCCGTTGACATCTCGCTCTTAAACCCTCGTGTTCGTGATTACAGCCATAACAAACAGGAGACCGTTTCGGCGACTGTTGCCGCGTCAGCTTCCGCGTCTGGCCTTCCGCCGAAAGATGGAGCGAAGCAAGTTCCGCCTGAAGGCGAAGAGCAGAAGCCTGAGAATTTGAGCGCGCCTGTCATCTGGACTCAGGACAAAGAAAAGGTAAACGCTCCTGTCCGTGATGACGCGACACGAAAAGAGCGTGACAAAGGAATCGAAGACGCAGGAGGCAAAAGCGATAAGCTCTAAAGTTATTGGATAGACGAGTGATGTCAACTCAACCGAAGACATATTTAACCCCTGAAGAGTATCTGACAATCGAGCGCCAGGCAGCGTACAAGAGCGAATACATTGACGGCGTTATGTACGCAATGTCCGGCGCGAGCTTTAGGCACAACGTTGTCGTCGCCAACTTGATTACAGAGCTTGTGCAACAACTCAGAGGTCGCCCTTGCCGTGCATTACCAAGCGACATCAAGGTGCGTATGCCGGATTCGCGCAAGTTTTTCTATCCAGATGTGTCGGTCGTTTGCGGAGATCCTCAGTTTTATGACGAGCGCACAGATGTGATTCTCAATCCAACGCTGATCGTTGAAGTTCTTTCCGAAAGCACTGCGGGCTTTGACAGAGGTGAAAAGTTTCAGGCTTACCAGCAACTCAACTCTTTGCAGGATTATTTACTGGTTTCGCAGGATAAGATTTTCATCGAGCAGTTTGTCAGACAAGAGCGAGAGAGATGGACCTATATTGCGACGGTCGGACTTGAAAGCTCGCTCACGCTGCCTTCAATAGAATGTTCGCTTTCGCTGAAAACCGTTTACGACAAGATTGATTTATGAGCACACAAGTACAGACATCGAGTCAGCAGAATCCACCGAAGTCGGTCGTCATTCGCATACGCAGGCGCGACAAGCCTGATGCTCCGCAATACTGGCAGGAGTTCGAGCTTCCCTATCGCCCTAACCTGAACATCATCTCGTGCCTGATGGAGATTCAAAAGAATCCCGTCACGCGCGAGGGCAAGCGTGTGACGCCGCCCGTATGGAATATGAACTGTCTCGAACAGGTCTGCGGCATCTGCACTATGGTGATTAACGGGCGCGTTCGTCAGTCATGCTCTGCGCTCGTTGACCAACTGGATCAACCCATCACGCTTGAGCCTATGTCAAAGTTTCCGAACGTGCGCGACCTCATTGTTGACCGCTCACAGATGTTCGAGCACCTCAAGCGCGTTCATGCCTGGATTGAGATTGACGGCACATACGATCTTGGGCCTGGTCCGAAGATGGATCAGGACGACGTGATGGAGCGTTATGCTTACTCGCGCTGCATGACCTGTGGCTGCTGTCTTGAAGCCTGTCCGCAGTACGACGGAGAGAATTACATTGGTCCGCAGGCAATTGCACAGGTGCGGCTCTTCAATATGCACCCAAGCGGCAAGATGACGCGCGACGAAAGATTGGAAGGCATCATGGGCGAGGACGGCATCACAAACTGCGGCAACGCGCAGAACTGCGTCAAAGTCTGCCCGATGTCCATACCGCTCACGAAAGCCATTTACGAGGAGAACCGCGAGACTGTGATTCACGGTCTGTTCGGCTGGCTTAAGCGCTAATCTTCGGGGAGCATAAGATTATTTCTTATGCTCTTACCTTCAAAGCATTTTCTCTTGCCATCATAAACCAACTTCTATAGACTCTATTTCAGGCAGTCCAGACTGCCGCCCTCGCTTTTCAATCTCTTCCCTATAGCCGCTTTCAGCAGGGGATCAAGAAAAAATATGTTTGCAGACGAATCAAGTGTGCGGGTTGATGTGTCGCGCTCTGTCATCACTTCCAGTATTAATCGTGCCCGCTATCCACAGTCGCTCGTTCGAGCATTAGTAGCAGATGAAATCTTAAGTCTGCTGGCCTTCGATTATTGCACTCTGATTCTGCCTGAATCAGATGGTCGCGGTGTGCGTGTATGGCGCGCGTCGCCTCTTTCTTCTATAGAGCGGCGAGCGAGCACAGAGGAATCTTTTAATCAAGCGCGAGAGTTGCTTGAAAGCGTTATTGACAATGGCTCTTCAAAGCTGATTGATGAGGGCGAGCTTTCCGCAAACGCTGGCCGAGATTTCGGTGACGACGCGAAATCCGCACTCGCGCTACCGCTCTCTACGGGCGGCAAGTGTTTCGGGCTGCTCTGCTTTGCAAGCACGAAAGAAAACGCTTACACGACGGATGATTCGGAAAGGTTGATGTGGCTGGCGGACCATGTTGCGGCTGCGGCGCAATCAATCATATTGCGTGCGCTGCTCGATTCGATGAACGAGAACATGCTTGAGATGGAGCGATTGAAGAGCGGTTTTATAAATACCCTCGTGCGCAACATACGACTGCCTTTGACGAGCGTGCTCGGTCTGCTTGAGCTTTTCGAGAGCAAGTTGCAGGCGCGCGAATCTTTTGACATGGAGGACCGTCAACTTTTGAAGAACGCTATTGAGAACAGCGACCGTATGCGCCATCTACTTGACGATCATCTTGAAGTAGCGCGCCAGCATGAACAACCTCTCGCGTTAGCTTTGGAAGAGACGCAGGTGGAAGCTCTGCTTGAAGAGGTTGCAGAGCCTCTGCGTGGCGAAGCTGCCCTGCGCGGCGTTGAAATGAACGTCACTGTTATGTCGCGCCATCTCACGGCTCAAGTTGATGCGCGTCAGACAAAGCGTGCGCTCTGCCATCTTCTGACAGTCGCGCTGGCTTCCACGCCTGATGGCGGCGCAGTCAACATAGAAGCGCAGACCATCATGGGCACGCGCCTGGGAGATGAAGGAAGGCGTTTTGTCATCATCAGCATTGCGGATTCGAGCCAAGGCATCCCGCCCGAAGAAGTTCCGTTCGTCTTCGATGCCTTCTGGCAGGCTTCTGATAATCGAAGCGCGGGGTTGCATGGGCTGGGACTAGCGATAGCCAAGCGCATTGCTGCCGCGCACGGTGGCAACGTTTCAGTTCGCAGCCAGCGCGGGCGCGGCACTATCTACTCACTTGTGTTGCCAGCAGCGCAGCATGTTTCGCTCTCGGAGTTGCAGCGCATACTTATAGTTGATGATGCGCCTGAACTCCTGCTTCTCTTAAAAAAGCTGGTCACGCGCATGGGCTATCAGGTTGAAGTCGCTTCGGGTGCTAATGCTGCTCTCTCCATAATGGAGTTGAAGCGGATTGATCTTCTGCTGACGGACTGGGCTATGCCGGGAATGAGCGGCGGAGAGTTGATCGCAGCGGTCAAACGGGATGAGCGACTGCGCGAGATTCCGACGATTGTCTTAACGGGTCACGACACTGATAACGAGCGCGAGGAAGCAAAAGCCGTCGGCTGTGATCGCTTTCTGGTAAAACCCGTCATGCGCGATGAATTGCAGCGCGTCATCAACGAAATTCTCCCGGCCCTAACAGTAAGGTAAAAGGCAAAAGGGAAGATGAGAGACGCGCTCTTTCTCTTCCCTTTTACCTTTTTACTTTTGCCTTCTTCAGATTCCTAAAACATTCACAAGCTCTTGAACAGACGCGGCGCTCTTTTGGAGTGCGATGCGCTCTTCCGCAGTTAGATTGATCTCGATGATCTGTTCCAGACCGCGTGCGCCGAGTTTGCATGGCACGCCGACGTAGAGGCCGTTGACGCCGTACTCACCTTCAAGGTACGCGGCGCACGGCAGGATTTTCTTCTTGTCCTTCAGAATGCTTTCGGTCATCTCGACTGCGGCAGCAGACGGCGCGTAGTAGGCCGAGCCTGTCTTTAGAAGCGCGACTATCTCTGCGCCTCCATTCGCCGTGCGCTTCACAATCGCGTCGATCTGATCTTTGGGCAATAACTCTGTGATGGGAATTCCGGCGCAGGTGGAATAGCGCGGAAGAGGGACCATCGTGTCGCCGTGACCGCCAAGCACAAAGGCCGTCACGTTCTCGACCGAGACGTTCAAAGCTTCTGCAAGGAAAGAGCGCATACGTGCCGAGTCGAGTACGCCAGCCATTCCGATTACACGATGCTTTGGAAAGCCTGAGCGACGAAGCGCGACCTGGCACATCGCATCCAATGGATTCGAGACGATGATTAGAATCGAATCGGGCGAGCGCCTTGCGACTTCATCAACGACCTTCGAGACAATGTCTGCGTTCGTCTTCAAAAGATCGTCGCGGCTCATGCCGGGCTTTCGCGGCAAGCCAGCCGTGATAATCACTACGTCGGAATCACCTGTGTCGTCGTAGTTGTTCGCGCCCGTTAAGCGAACGTCAAAGCCTTCAATCGGCGCTGTCTCCGCGAGGTCAAGAGCTTTGCCCTGCGGAACGCCTTCAACAATATCAACCAGCACAACATCGCCCAACTCTTTGCTGGCAAGCCAGTGTGCAGCAGTCGCGCCGACGTTCCCAGCGCCCACAACTGTTATCTTGTTTCGTTTGCCCATCGTTATGATTCCTTTCTTCGTAGAGAGTGGCTTCCCTTTATTTCAAATTTGAGGTTTGCGAATTTGAGACTGCCTCCTACAGCAGCGCAAACGCCTTTACCGGCCAGCGCACGCCAAAACTATTCGTTGTAAGATTGTATTCTTGGAACGCGCGCGAGTGTACAAGCCTGCACGCAGGAGTGTCAAGAAAGCGTGTTATGTGAAAAGAGTTGGAAATAATTAGTATTGGGTTATTCTTCTCATTCACTCACGGCTCAAAGCCGTGAGTGAATGAGAAAAAGGTTCGCACTTAATTGCAGGTCAACGAAATGAGCATTCGCGCATGGCTTAAAAAGTTTAGAGATGAAAAGTCACCACACAATCCTGCCATTGAAGATGAACCTCTCGATGAAGACGAAGAGATTGACCCGTTCAATCCGTTTCCTGAACCTGTTCAGATAGAGATTCGTGATGTCTTCGACCTTCACACGATCGCGCCGAAAGATGTGAAGCGAGTGGTTGAAGAGTATTTACGGGAATCGCACAGCGCGGGCTTCCGCAGTGTTCGCATCATTCATGGCAAAGGTAAAGGCGTGCAGCGCGAGATGGTGCGAAAGATTCTGGCGCGCACGCCTTTTGTCGAAAGATGTACGGACGCGCCGCCGGAGGCCGGAGGATTAGGCGCAACTCTTGTATTCTTTGTAGCGAAAGGTTAAATCACAAGCCTTACTTTAATAGCCCCTGTTAGCCATACCGATTAAAAAGAGCACAAGGGGAATGATGCCTAAGACCATTCCGATTATAGATTTCGCTTTGCTTAACGCAGGATTCTTCCCAGACATCACAAGCGCAACTATGCCGAACACTATGCTCGCCGCTCCCGCAAAAAGCATCACGTAAGAGAGTGGCTGTAGGATTTGTGCAATCTTTATTGCCGTACTCAAGTCAAGGACGCCATTCGTCACCATAACGTAGAAGACTATTAGCAGGACCATAATGATGAAAGCTCCCAGACCGCAGAAGAATGCTGCCGTCGAGAGCGCACGACTTCCCGTTGCGGCTGGCGCATAAGGATTAACGTAGCCGGGCGCGTATTGTCCGGGTTGCTGATAGTAGCCTCCTTGTTGCTGTTGCCATTGCGGAGGTGCGCCGGGCGAAGCGTAAGGCTGCTGGCCGCCGGGATTGTATTGCGGCTGCGGAGCGACAAGTGTCGCGCCCGGATCGTAAGAAGATTTGTCTGCTACCAGAGTCGTTCCGTCGTTTGTGCAATAGGTCTGGGAATCTTCAAGGGTCAAACCGCATGTCGGACAACGTTTCATTTGTCTCTCCTTTTTAGTAACTAAAAAAATTCATACTAAGCTGATGAGCCATCAATCGATTATTGTTCGGCGAAAGCTCTTCTAAGGCCGTCCTTCACTGCTCTTAGAATCTGCGCATTCGCGCGAGGCCAATGAGCCAGATCAAGAGTGTCAGGCCGCCCAAGCAGGCTCCGATTATCCCGTGGATTTTATTAATCGCGGGATTTTTGCTCGCGTTCACGATGGTAATGACTCCCAGAGTGACCGCGGCGATTGCCGCAAATAGAGCGAGCCAGACCAAGAGGCCGCCCATCTGCAATAATCCGTAGCTGTAACTACTTATCGCTACCCTTACGAGAATCACCGCCAGAGCTAAACTTCCTATAGAGCCTATGCCAGTAAACAACGCTGCCTTCGAAAGGCCCGTGCCTCGCCCCACTGGTGGCGCATAGCCGTAAGGCGGATATTGTCCCTGCGGTGGATAGCCGTAGCCTTGAGGCGGTGGAGGCGTCCATCCTCCTTGCTGTGGCGGCGGTGGATTACCCGGCGCTCCGTAATAGGGAGGTTGCTGGCCGCCCGGATAGGGCTGTTGCCCGCCCTGATAGTATTGTTGCTGTTGCGAGTCGCTGACGAGAGGTGTGCCCTCGTTCGGGCAAAAATTCGGAGCATCATCTGGAAATGTTTGTTGACAAGTTGGGCAGCGTTTCATCTGTTTCTCCTTCATTCGCGGTTAGTGTGGCCGCAGCGTGTTTAGATATAATCAGAACGAAGCTACTATAGATTTTTATTAGCTGCGCAACGATGCAGACTTGCATCTACGCTCAAAGAGCTAAAAGCGATTCAGCAGAACATAGACAAGACCTGCAACGCCGAGCGCGAGTCCGGCAATCGCAAGCTCGACGCCGCTGAATCTTGACGGTTTTTTCAGAGCGAGTATGAGCGCTGTCACGCCCAGACCAACTCCAAGAATCGGTAAAGCCCACAGAACGATTCGAGCGAAGTCTCTGGTACGAATAATCGTCAGCGCCATGATCGTCGCGGCATCAACTCCGCACACAAGCGCGGCTATTGCCAGCGCTCTGCTTCTTTCTCCCGACGGTGGAGGAATGAAGGGCGCGGCGTATGCAGGCGGTTGTTGATAAGGCGCTCCCCATGCCGGATGCGTTGGAGCGAGCGGCGGTTGCGTGGGCGGCTGCGGTTGCCATCCCTGCTGCGGTAATTGACTGCCCGCCTGTGGTTGCCACTGTTGCTGCGGCGGCGCTTGTTCATCCATTGGTCCGCTGGTTGGTGGCGGCTGTAAGTTCGGCGGTGCTGATGGCGGCTGTAGGCTTGAAGGTGTCGGCGGCGGCTGTGTCGGCTCAAGCGGAGTCGGCGCTGCTTTCGGAGTTTCGGCAAGATTTCTTCCTTGTGTCATCACGGTCTTTTCAGGATCGAATGTGGCCGACTCTTCATTCACCAGACGCTGTCCATCGTTCGGACAAAAATTCGGCGCATCGTCTGGAAAGGTTCTCTGGCATGACGGGCAGCGTTTCATCTCTTATTTACCTTTCAACATGGAATCCGCAAGGACCGAATTTACTAGCCACCGAATATTGCTGCAACAAACTCCACTCTTAATCAGAAACCATTCCGAAAGAACTCTACATAGATAAATAGTGCAATAGCCGGAAGTCCAAGAATCAATCCCACTATAGCCATCCATTTACTTCGCTGCCGCTTCGAGATCAGAGCAATGATGCCGAGCACGAGAGCAACAACACCTAAACCGGCAGACCCATAATACGCAATCTTAGCCACATCGCGATCAGGCGTAATCAACCCTCTTACCATAGCGAATATGAGCGCAATCGCAAGCGCGCTTATGACCCCGACAATAAGAGTTGTAAGCGTTAAAGATTTGCTTCCGGCTGACGGCGCGTATTGCGGCGGCCACTGTTGAGCCTGCGGTTGTTGCTGGTAATATCCGCCTCCCCAATTTTGTGCCTGCTGCTGCGGCGGCGGAGTCTGCCACGCTTGCTGGTGCTGCGGCACGGGCGGCTGCGGATTATTTTGCGGCGCAGGCGCTGAGTATTGCTGCTGCGGCGGCGATGGTGGCGGCGCTGAAGCAAGAACTGTTTTCTGCGGGTCGAAAGGTTCTGATGACTCTTCTGCGACAAGACGCGTTCCGTCATTAGTGCAAAAAGCGGGGGCATCATCTGGATAAGTGCGCTGGCACGTTGGGCAATGCTTCATCTCTATCTCCTTCGGAGCGAACAGTGGCGCGGTCGGATTCAGACTCTGCGTTTTCTATGAATACCTTGCATCTTCTAAGCTAAATCGGGCGGCGAGTCAATAGAGTAAGTGGAAAGGCTAAAGGCTAAAGGCGAAACGTAAGAGCAAAGCCACGCTTTGATTCAATTGATATAATTCGTGGCCTCTGTGGTCACCTGACTTTCTCTTTTTACTGTTTCAATTGCATTTCACTCTTCACTCTTCCACATGATTCTGCGATACTCAAAGGCAAAACAGGCGCGTCTTCGGCGTCCTTGAAGTCCAGAAACCGTTAAGCGAATCCAGTGCTCTTAATCTTGCTTGCTGCTTCTGGAAACCATTCCATTTTGTGCGCTCTTAAAAAAAAATAGGTTTGACTCGTTACTTGAAAGTTGGGACAAAAGATGAAGCTTATGGATTTAATCAAACGCCTCTTGTCAACTCTTCCTGCAATCGCTCTCTCAACCTTAGTCTTTCTTAACGGCTTGACTCCGCTCTTCGCTCAGGAAGTCAATGGCGGCGCGGACTTGACGAAAGATATAACGGGCGGCGCGGCGGGCGTGCTGAAAATTCCTCGCGTCAATAAACCACACAGGACGATTCCCGTAGGCGTTTCACAATTCCAGAATGCTCATCAAGGGTCGGGCTCTGTTCGCGGAGGCGGAGGCTCAAAACAGTTGGTCTCTCACAAACCGCCGCCGCCTAAACCTACGGCAGACGATTTCAACAACAAGGGCAACGACCTCTTTGACAAAGGGCAGTACGATCAAGCCATAGAGGCTTACAATCAGGCAATTCGTCTGAGACCGAATTTCGCAGAAGCTTATAACAGCATCGGCGACGCATACTTCAACCTTAAGAGTTACGATAAAGCTATAACGGCATACAAAAACGCCATCAACTACAAGCCGAATTGGGCTGACCCTTACAACGGCCTTGGCGACGCTTTCTTCAACCAGAAGCTTTACAACGAAGCAGTTAACCCTTATCAGCAAACGGTCCGCCTGAATCCGAAGGCTGCTTCCGCTTACTACAATCTGGGCTATATCTATTTCGGCATGAACAAGGATGCGGACTCTATCTCTGCTTTCAAAGAAGCCATCAAGCTTGACCCGAAAGACTGGGAAGCCTACAACTATCTCGGCAAAGCTTACGACCGGCAGAAACAGTACGACATGGCCGTCGATGCTTATCGTCAAGTCGCACAACTCAATCCGACCATCGCCGCAGACGCTTATTACAGCGAAGCCGCCGCTCTCTACAACGCCGGTCGCTACGAGGAATCAATCGCGGCCTACAATCAAGCGCTCAAGTTGAAGACAGACTTTCCAGACATCTACAGCAACATAGGCGATGCTTACTTGAAACTCAACAAATATTCAGAAGCCGCAGACAACTACAAGCACGCCGTTATTCTCAAGCAGGCCGACGCAGACACCTACAAGAATCTGGGCTACGTAAGCCTCAAGCTCAGTCGTTACACCGATGCAATCTCCGCGTACAAGACGGCTTTGAGTTTGAAATCGGACCTGCCCAATCTTGAAGAGGTTTATGACAACCTTGGCTATGCGCTTGGCAAAACGAAGAACTGGCCGGAGGCCATAGAGGATTTCAAAAAAGCCATGAGCATCAAGTCTGATGACGTTGATGCCTACACCAATCTAAGCTGGGCTTACAACCAGACGGGACACTTCAATGACGGAGCGGATGCTGCGCGCCAAGCTGTCAGAATCAATCCCAATTACCCGGCAGCGCAATTCAATCTGGGGTTCGCTTCAAGCAAGCTAAACAATTTCAAAGATGCGGCTGTAGCTTTCAAGGAAGCTACCAGAACCAAACCTGATTGGGCAGAAGCCTATAATAATCTGGGCTTCGCCTACGGCAATCTAAAGCAATGGAAGGATGCGATAGAAGCTCATAAGCAGGCAATCCGCATCAAACCCGATTATGCTGGGGCAATCTACAATCTGGGAGTTGAATATTTCCAGAATGGAAACAAGAACGAGGCTATGGACCAATACAGGATTCTACAGAAGATGAATCCAACCCTTGCTGACAATCTTTACTTCATCATGAACAAACGCCTTCCCTCCCAAGCCGGAGGAAATAAGTCGTACTGAAAAGCAGAATAGAGAATCCAAGAATCAGGAGTTAGAATAAATAAAGTAGTTTTCAGTTTTCAGTTTTCAGTTTTGAGTTACGAGCCTTCTGAAAACTCAAAACTCAAAACTGAAAACTGGCTTCGGCTTTTCCTTCTGGCTTCTGCTTTCTATTTGACCGAACTTGACCGAGCGCGACAGAGCAAGTTGACAGAGTTGAGGATTAGATAAACTTTTCTTTATTAGCTCGCTCACCTCATTCCAGAAGTTTTTCAACCTGCCGATTTCCCTTCTGCTTCCAATCTTGCCCAAACAATTAAATTGTTATTTCACAAAGGATAACTATCTTCTTCGTCTCGCCTGATCCCTGCATCTTCTCTTCATAGTCATCGTCTGAAAAAAGCCAAACCTCTATTTGATTCTCTTCTGGCACGTGGATTGAAAAAGGTGAGCGCGGACGATCGTCCACTTTGCGACGATTGCTTGATCTTACTTGAAAGTTAGAAACGGAAAGTAAAGGCCGAAGCGAGCGCTTCGTTTCGAGTCCAAACTTTATAACCTCGAAGATAAACCGGATGAGAGTAAACAGACGTTCCCCCGCAACCAGATGGTTAATGTCTCTATCGTTGATGGCCTCGATATTCTCAGGTCTTTTAGTCAACGGTAGCGCAAGAGCATTCTTCCCCCAAACGGACGCGACAAACCAGAAGCATAAAACGGCGGCCAAAAGCTTCAAGGCGCTGTCGCGCTACGCTTTTGATTTGACCGAGATGGCTGACCGCGAAGAGATTCCTGCCGTCGAAGGCCACGACGCCGCTATCCGCCGAACGATAAAGATTCTAGCGCAGTCGGACCGAAACAATCCCGTCCTGATTGACGAAAACGGAGCAGATCGTAGGCTAGTACTCGAAGGCGTCGCTATTAAGATCGCGTCAGGCCGTGTCCCAGACGCTCTGCGCGGCAAGCACCTGTGTGAGCTTAATTTCAATGCGCTCGCGGCAGACACAAAATCGTCCGTCGAAGTCCAGAACCGATTGAAGAGCGTTCTTGATGAAGTCGCTCAATCGCACGGTCAAGTGATTCTCTTCATTGACGAGTTGCCTTCGCTCGTGGGCGCAGTCGCTATCAACGGCGCAGAAATCTCAGCTATCCTTCAAGACGCCCTTACACAATCCAGACTAAACTTCATCAGCGCCGCAAACGGCGAAAGCTACGGCAAGCTCGTTTCTGAGAATGAGAAGCTGCGCAACTATTTTCAGGCAGTAAAATTGAGCGAAACAGGCGAAAAAGCTGCGAAAAATGAGGCTGATGACAGCGAAGAGACAGAGTTCGTTGGCGATAAAATCTCGTCCGACCTGCGAGATTTGATGAACAATGCAGGCTCAAGTAAAGAGCGTGCCAGCGTAATTCTTCAAGCAGACGACGCCAACGATGCGGAGCTTCGTGATCTTCTGCGCCGCAACGGTGTCTCAATCAAAGATTCATTGAATCAACTGGGCGCGCTCAATATTGAGCTTCCCGTGCAGGCGATTGAAAAGATAGCATCAAGCAAGCTTGCGCGTCACATGTCTCTGGATAGAAAGATAAACTCCTTCGGACACGTTACGGCTACGACAGGAACAGACCTTATACGGAATCAATCGAGCAACTCGCTCCTTGGCCTCGTAACAACCAGTACGACATTCGACGGATCAGGCATCGGCATAGCCATCCTTGATTCAGGCATAGACGCCGGACACGCAGCCTTCAGCGGCGGCAGTCGCATCAAGGTCAAGAAGGATTTTACTTCTGAAGCGACTGCTGGCGACAAAGACCCTTACGGTCATGGCACGCACGTCGCAGCAACGGCAGCGGGCGTTAGCACCACAAACGGCAACAGCTACGAAGGCATAGCTCGCAACGCAAACATCATCAGCCTTCGCGTGCTCGATTCAAACGGACAGGGCAAGACATCGGACCTTTTGAGCGCGCTCAACTGGATTCTAAGCCCAGTTGACCCTACAAAGCCTCTTAGCTCGACCAACCCGACCAACCAGCAGAAGTACCGTATTCGTGTAGTCAACATGAGCATAGGCGCTTCAGCCGTTGATTCCTACAAGAACGACGCCGTGTGCAAAGCCACGCGCAAGCTTGTTGACGCAGGTGTCGTTGTGGTCGCAGCCGCTGGAAACAACGGCAAAGACTCTGCTGGCAACAAAATCTACGGCCAGATTCATAGCCCCGGCGACGAGCCATCGGCAATCACTGTGGGCGCTGCCAACACTTTCGGCACGAACGTGCGCTCGGATGATGGCGTGACAACCTTTAGCTCGCGTGGCCCAACGCGCGGCTCCTGGACGGATGCCAGCGGCGTTAAGCACTATGATAATCTGGTTAAACCAGACCTCGTCGCACCCGGAAACAAGCTAATATACGCTGAGTCGGACATAACGACCACGTCTAGCTCTTCGGGCGACACCGTCTCTGTCCCAAACAACTTGATTAAGCAGAATCCGCAATTGGACTCTGGGATTACCGATGACAACAACAAGCGTTTGATGTACCTGAGCGGAACATCTATGGCAACACCCGTTGTGGCAGGTACAGTAGCTTTGATGTTGCAGGCCAATCCGAATCTGACGCCGAATACGATCAAGATGATCCTTATGTACTCGGCGCAGCAGCTTTCAGGCTTTAACATGCTCGAACAGGGCGCGGGCGAAGTGAACGTCGAAGGCGCAGTGCGATTGGCTCTGTCCGTTCGCACGGACCTTTCATCAAGCACTGCAGTAGGTTCACCGCTCTTAACCTCAAGCTCGCTTCCCAATCCACAGACGACTATTGCCGGGCAGACTTTCACATGGTCGCAAGGCATCATGCTCAACCACACTTATGCGAAAGGCACTGACCTGATCTCGAAATACCAGAAGGTCTATGGCCTTGGCTACGTTTTAAGCGACGGCTCAATCGAAGGGTCTGGCAGCGTTCAACTAAATACTACGATAATGTCCAGCGGCATAATGCTCGGCGACAACATCATGACAAGCAACGGCATCATGCTTGGCGACGGCACGGTCTTCTGCTCTGACGGCATAATGCTGGGCGACGGCATCATGTTAGGTGATGGAATTATGTTAGGTGACGGTATCATGCTCGGCGACGGTATCATGCTCGGCGACGGAATTATGCTCGGCGATAGCGTCCTTCAGGCGCAATCGGCGATGATCGGTGGTGACAATACTACTTCAATGAAATAGGAGGAACAACATAAGGAAAATTATAAATCTGGCTGAAAGGCTGAAGGGGGCGCGCGGTTGAAATAGAGTTGATGCCTCGATAAGCAACAGGCGCTTACATCAAGCTTCTACTTCGTCGCTGCTCCCTTCTTCCCATTTACAGTCTAAGCCAAAGGAGTGCACTCAACCCT